>NZ_JBELPZ010000001.1:0-546333 GCF_046000445.1 Flavobacterium rhizosphaerae
TTGCAGAATAAAGGGAACCCGCGGGCTCCCTTATTTGTTTAAAAAAAATAGGGCTGACTCACTTTTGAGACAGCCCCTTTTTAAATAGCTATGAAAAGAAAATTATATACGCGAAAGCATTAATTTTTAATGATCTTTTTATAGGTGCCGTTAGCGCCGTCACTTATATTCAAAAAGTAAAACCCTTTAGGAAGGTTTTCTAATGAAATAGCGTTGGTTGCCCTGCCAGAAAGGCAAAGCTTACCTGATACATCTATAATTTTATATTCAAACTCATTAGTAAGTCCTGCTACCCAAATGGTATTTTGTGCAGGATTAGGATATACTTTAACGGAGTTATTAGTAAACTGGTTAAACCCCAATACAGTACCTGATAATTGTATAGTACCAAAAACAGACGTATTTTGATATGCTGAATCTGCTGTGGCATTCCATGATATTTTGCCATCCCTGTTTGCATTTTCATCATCATCGTCATTAATCATAAAGTCAAACCCTATTAATACACCATCAGCAGGCGAGGTTCCAAAATTGGCCCACGGGATTTTAGTTTCAACAATATAACCGTCTTCTGTATCAGCCATAACCGATTCTATACCTGTAGTAGGTATGCTTGCAGGAGAACTGGCTATACTGTTATTATCATTCCAGGCCAGTGTATACTGTACATCATCATCTTCATAGGTATCTGTTTTACCATTGTTACCGTCAAAATAATACTCTATACTATCATCTTCATACGCATTAGGACTGTCATTCTTTTTCACATCATCAGTAATATAAGCCAACAGGTAAATATAGGTATCATCCCAAACTGCTTTTGCCCAGCCGCTCAGGTCTGCAGCATCAATGTCATCTCCTACTAATACGGTTTGGGCATTAAAACTCTGTATCATCGGGTCATTCCATACATCATCTATGGCTCCATCTATTGTAGGTGGTGTACTCACTCTGTAAATTACTGGTGTAGGTTGCAAAACCTGGATTTTACGTACGTTTGACATGCCTTCCAGATTTTGTGCATCTATAACTTTTGCCCAAATAAAATAGGTGCCGCCGGTAACATCTTCCCATGTAAAGCTGTATGGCGCAGAGGTATCTTCCCCTAAAAGTATTTCGCCATTATAAAATTCTACTTTAGTTATATTGTTATCAGCATCTGTTGTTGAAGCGGTAATGGTAACGCTCACCGGTTCTTCATAGCTTGAATAATCTGCAGGGCTGTCTATAAATACTGTTGGGGTATTAGGGTCGGCAGTTATATCCCAGTCTTCAATCCACATTTGGTAATCAGTATCAGGAAAAGGATGCACATGTATATCAGTATCAGCTTCGGTATCTCCAAATAAAAAGCGGTCTATAAAAGCGCCAACTTCCGGATAAGATACTTCCGGCAGGTTACAATGGGGGTGGCCTCCCCTTATCGAGAATCCAAAGCGGTCTTCTATACCAAATGTCTGGTATACTTTTTCTACAGCCCTGTCAGACACATAACCAGATTCGTCTCCCAGCCATTCATAATCAGTATTACCCAAAACAAACAGTGCGCGTGGGGCTACCATAGCCATCAGTTCATGGTGGTCATGAGGAAGTACCTCTGCCCTCCCTCCAAAATTGGTACCCATGCTTGTCATAAACCATGAATAATTAGTGTTGTCTATCTTTTCAACATTACCAATAGTTTCTGACACACGCCATGAATTAGCACCACCGCCACCAGATTCCTGCGCAATAGTAAGGGCAATACGCTCATCAAAAGCACCTGCAAACAAAGCCATTTTACCGGCATAAGAGCAACCCGTTACTCCTATATGATTCATGTCGGCATTTATTTGTGCCTGTACTATTTCCAAACCGTCTATCAAACGGCTAATACCCCATGACCACGCACTGTAATTACCTGAATTTATTAATTCCGGGTATAGTGAATAATAAGGATCGGTGGGTACTTTGGTGCTTGTGTTACTGTAGGTAACTACCTGGTTGTGCATAAATGGTATTTGTATAGCGCCCTCAAAAAGGCTGGCCGGTATGCTCCCCGTACCACTATTCATCCCAATTATTACGGGATACGGCGCTGTGCCTGTTGTTGGCATAGTTACATTAGAGGTTAATGTAAGCGTTTGCCCGTTCTCAGTAACATTTACGGTAAGCACGCCATCAGCATAAGTAGCGGTTATGTTTTCCGGCGCTACAGGTTTGGGCCCTATTTCATAGGCTTCAATCTCGGCTTTTATCTCATTTCTCCGGCATTCCCAGTCGGCAAAGTCGGTAGACCTGCCACTGCCATCAGACCAGCTAAATGGGTCGGGCAACATGGGGTAGGCAATCAGGTCGCCTGCTTCCGGCAACACTGGCGCTGTACAATCGGCACCAGTATTTTCTTCGCCATACACCAGCGGTGGTGTTTGGGCATAAGTAGTGTTTATAGCAAACATACCAGCCACAAACGCAAATAAAGTAAACTTTGTTTTCATGTTATAGAATTTTAATATGGTTTAGTTGTAAGTAAAACTAGTGGCTTGTATAACCTATAGTTTTAATATAAGCGGTTAGCAAAAACATAAAAAAACAAAACGTTTGCCTTTACGACACTCACTTGATTATCATTATGCTTTAACTAATGACTAAGTTATATATTCAAAAACTGACCAGGATAATTACCAGTTCAAAAATGCGAAATCGTTTTCGTGTTGATTTATCAAATTTTACTGTACACTGATTTTTTACGATATTTTATAAAATAATATAAGTAACAAAAAACGCCCCTGCAATGCGGGGGCGTTATAGTAATATTTAAAGTTGAATTACGTATATAAATACAGGTTTAATAAAGTAAGAAGCTATTTAACCAATCGTATCCCTGTAAACTGCCATTGCAGCCGGGGATGAAAAAAATTACGGTAGGTAGTACGGCTATGCCCCTGTGGCGTTGCTACAGAACTACCGCGCAGCACCATCTGGTTCACCATAAATTTACCGTTATACTCCCCAATAGCGCCTTCATCCTTTTTATAACGCGGATAGGGCAAATAGGCGCTGCCTGTCCACTCCCAGCGTGTACCCCAGTTAAAGTGGGCAGAGGCTACTTCCCACTCGGCTTCGGTAGGCAGGCGCATGCCTTTCCATGCGGCAAAGGCGGTAGACTCATAAAAGCTAATGTGGCACACAGGCTCATCCGGTGCTATTTCTGTTAAACCAGTAAGGGTATAATACATCCAGCGTCCGTCAATACTATGCCAGTACAGCGGTGCAGAAACATTATTTTGCTGTACCCAGTCCCACCCTTCACTATGCCAAAATCTGAAATCCTGATAGCCGCCAGCGGTTATAAACTCAAGGTATTCGGCATTGGTAATCAAGGCGTCTGATATTTCAAAGGCTTCAAGGTATACTTTATGGGAACCCAGTTCATTATCAAAGCAAAAACCATTACCTTTATAGCCAATTTCATAAATCCCTTCACCTATAGGTATAAAATGTTTGTTTGTAACAGGTTGTAACGGTACTGTTTTTTCTTTAGAATATGATGGAAAAAGCGGGTTGTGTCCCAGTATATATTTTATATCGCTAAGCAGTAGTTCCTGGTGTTGCTGCTCATGGTTAAGGCCCAGTTCTAACAAGGTGCACATATCATCAGTAACCTCATCGGTTTGCAGCAGGGCCAGCATATTTTCATCAACATAGTCACGATAACTATACACGTCGGCAACAGAGGGGCGGCTCAGGTTTCCGCGGTCTGTACGAACAACACGTGCTCCCACAGTTTCATAATAACTGTTAAAGACAAAATTGTATTGGGCATCATATTCCTCATACCCCTTAAAATATGATTTAAGTATAAACGTTTCAAAAAACCAGGTAGTGTGCCCAAGGTGCCACTTTGGCGGACTCACATCTACCACGGGCTGTACCACATAATCTTCAATTTCCAGCGGAGCACAAATACTTTCAGAATGTTTTCGTACTTCTCTATATTTTTTAATTAAAACCTCAGCTTTATAAACATCTAACGTATTGTTTTGCATTACTCTCCAAATTTATATTACACTACTTCCCAAACGGCATCCATAAACCATCCTTTGTCATCAGTAAAGGTTTGTAAAGCTTTAAAACCGGTTTCTTCAGCAATAAGCGCTATTTCGGCTTCAGAAAATTTTTGTGATATTTCCATAAAAACGGTTTCATCTTTTTTAAAGTGTACCGTTTTATCACCTATGCTTACCTCCTGCTCTCTTAAGCTAACCAAAAAACTTTTACAGGCCCCGGTTTGCGGGTCATACATTTGGTAATGTTCAAAATCTTCAAGGTTAAAATCACCTCCCAATTCACGGTTAATACGGGTAAGCAGGTTCAGGTTAAATTTACTGGTAATCCCGGCTTTATCATTATAAGCCTGTAATATGGTATCAGGGTGCTTTTTCAGGTCAAAGCCAATAAACAAAAGGTCGCCCGGGTTTAAATTACGGTACAGGTCATGGCAAAAGTTATGTGCTTCTTCCAATTCCATATTACCAATATTAGCCCCTAAAAACATAACCACCTTTCGTCTTGGCGATAATGCAGCCGCTTTGCCCAGCATATCAAAATATTCGCCTTCAAGGCATACAATATCCAGTTGCGGCATTTTGGCTTTCAGGTTTTCATCAAGTACTGTTAAAATATTACCCGAAATATCAATGGGCATATAGGTAAAATCGGTTTGTTGCTCTACAAGGTATTCCAAGAGGTAAGACGACTTTGTGGCATCGCCGGCACCAAGCTCAATAAGGTCAAAAGCACCACCGGGAGCAGTTATGGCTTTTGCCAGCCCGGCTGTTTTATTTTTAAATATATCCAGCTCGCAACGGGTAAGGTAATATTCGGGCATGGCCATAATTTGCTGAAATAACACATCGCCTGTTTTATCATAAAAATATTTTGGCTGTAAATATTTTTGTGGGCTGCCTAAACCTTCAACAACCTCCTTGTAAAATTTATCATTTTGATTTTCATCTGTTTTCTGCATGGTTGTAGCAGTTTTGCAGGCATTTAATATCATACATGTTTACATTTCAGCCTCCCGGCGATAACCAAAAGGCAAATAAGTTATCCAATAAATATACGGCATATTGTATTATCACCTATTTAGTTTTTGAAATACTTAACAAATTCACCATATAAATCAACCCTTTCTAATCCTTTTAAATAATAATATTACCTTAAAATAATTTTAGTCAATTTTTATTTACTTAGCGGGTTAATATCCCTATTTATCAATTTATGCCCATAAAAAAACACAAACTACTTATACAGCTGGCCTTATTATTTACCGTATTGGCTCAAAATAGCCTTGCACAGCAACCTGCCCCCCCCGGCATACAGGTGGCGTTTTTGGCCGATGTTCACTTGCAGGACTTATATGGCAGCCTTTCTGATAATAATTACAAAGGCGTACTAAACCCAGGCACAGGCAAATACACCCTGTTGCGTACTATGGAGTCGCAAATGCATTCAACACGCATTTTTAATGAAAATTACTTCGCCTTTCTGGCAGCACTGGATGATATTGCAAAACGAGGCATCAAATGTGTGGCCCTGCCCGGTGATTATACCGATGACGGACAGCCGCTGCACCTTAGAGGGCTGCAACACATTTTAAACCAATACAGCAAAAAATACGGTATACAGTTTTTTATAACTACGGGCAACCATGATCCTGTAGGCCCTTTTGCGCAGGATGCGGGGAAAGATGATTTTTTAGGCGAGGATGGTAAGCCACAGGCTATATTTAGCAAAGCAGACATTTTTAGTCAGAAAGAAAACGCGTTGCCTGTTATTATCACTAAAGACATTGCCAAAATGGGCTATCTTGAAATTACTGAGACACTAAAAAATTTCGGCTTCTATCCGCAAAAAACCTATCAGTACTGGGCTACGCCTTTCAGTGATTATAGCCCGGGAGATTATTCATTTAAAAAGGCAACAGAACAATCTGCATTAAACCACAGGAGGTATGAGGTTGCCCCGGGTTATACCGTGCCAGATGCCAGTTACCTTGCCGAACCTGTTGAAGGCCTTTGGCTGCTGGCTATAGACGGCAATGTGTATATACCCAAAAACACAAATGCAAGTGCAACCGACCCAAAAAATTATAAGGGGGCAGGTATTGGCTATAACCAGGTACTTACCAATAAAAAATATTTAATCAGCTGGGTTGCCCAAATTGCACAGCAGGCTAAAAAATACAATAAAACCCTTATTGCTTTTAGCCATTACCCTATGGTAGATTTTAATGATGACGCCTCACCTGAAATTGCACAGCTTATGGGGCCTGATAAGTGGCAACTGGAACGCGTACCCGATGAAGATGTAGCACAGGTATTTGCTGATGCAGGCATACAAATACACTTTGCGGGGCACATGCATATAAACGATACCGGTATACGTACTTCTAAAAACGGTAATACCCTTATAAATGTACAAACACCATCGCTCGCGGCTTATATACCCGCATACAAACTGCTTACCATAAAACCTGCCGGGGAACTGGAAATTGAAACCATCACAATTGCTGATGTGCCCCGTTTTGATGAGTTGTTTGGGCTTTACCGCATAGAATACGATTACCTCAAACAACAGGGTAAAAAAGATATCTGGAATGCTGAGCTGCTCAAGGCTGAAAACTACCGTGAGTTTACCAACATGCATTTGCAGGAACTGGTACGGCTGCGCTTTATACCAGACGACTGGCCAACAGAATTTATAAAATTTATGAGGCAAAAAAACGGTAAAGAACTGTTGAAATATTCATGTACTGTAGACATTGAAGAGCTTCTTGAGCTGAACGGCTTTAATTACAAAAGTTTTGGGGAATGGCCCGCCTACGATATGATTGTTGACTTTTACCGCCTGCGCAATGCCGATGTACTGGCTATTGACGATATTGGCAAACAAAGAATTGAAGAATACCTGTTTCTTATAGATACATTTCAGTATTGTAATCCTCCCGGCAGTACAGATGGTAAAGAAAACCGGCAGTTGCAGCTATTCTTTACCATCTTTCAAAAATTTCTTAGCGGTGCGCCTGCAAATCATTTCACCTTTAATACCAATACCGGCCAGGTAAAAACAATAACAAAATAAAATGGAGGCGCATGCCTCCATTTTATTTCATCTATACTGATAAAACAAGTATAGTATAACCACTATTTTTTCACCAGCACGGGGTTTAGCCTTACGTAAGGAACCTTATCATCAAATTTAATATGATATGATGATTTAAACATCTTGCTTGGCTGATAATAATCGGTAGTGATAACCTGTGCCCCCGATTTTTCAGCCAGTTCAAAACGGCTGTAATCATTTTTACGAGCCTCTTCTGTGTTGGCATCAGCCCGGGTACGCACAAAATAACCTTTTTTTACCAGTTCCGGTATAGCAGCATCCTCCGGTTCATTGCGAAAAAGTGTTGCAGCTTCCGGCGTGCCGGGATCGGCATTTACAAATATCACACCCCCCTTTAGTGATGGATGGCCTTTTATATATAAATCCCTTTTTTCGCCATGGTTATCCAGTATAAACATAAATTTACCTTTAGCCTGCCCCAGTGTAGGCCAGTTGTTATGCAGCACCGCTTCTTCCAGTGTTTTATAGTTGCCTCGCACCATATCAGGGGTAATTAATTTATCTGTGCCAAGGTTGGTTTTAATAACATTGTCAAGCTCATCAAAACGCTCAGATGTCATTGGTTCTACAACCGTACCAAAGTGGTTGGTCTCGCCTCCTTTAGGCTCAAGGGTAATAAACACAGGTACATGATCAGGGTTAGCGTCAGACCATGTTTTTAAGGCTTTTAAGGCATCTTCAAAAGTGTAAAACTGTGTCCTGAAATCTACATCGGGCATATGGAATACTTTAAAGCCGGGGTTAAGCATTTTACCTTGCGGGTCATACGGTTGTTCAGGTTTGGCAAGGTCAAGTCCTTTAGGGTGGGCATACATTCCGCCTTTGCTATCCGGGTAAACGTCTATTTCAAGGCTCCGCAGCCCCATATCAAGTTGCTTGTTTATAGCTATATGCTCATACTCCAAACCGCTAAGGTCACGCGTGGTATCTTCTGCCTGTATGGCTTTAAAAAGTGCAGGCTCTATAGCATAACGGTAACTATTGTGAGAGCCTATAACCTGTATCTTGTTAATTTTAAGGTTATCGTCCTGTATTTGGGCCCGGCATGTTGCCAAACCGCAAAATATAAAGGCAAATGCCAAAATAAACTGTTTCATAAAGTTTATGATTATTAAATTAATGGTATAAAAAGAGGTGCCCGGCATAGTAACCGGTATTAAGGATACATGAGGCTGATGTGCGAACTCTGCCTGTGTTGCCAAAAGTAAATAACACAAGTTAAGTTTGCGTTATTACAAGTAAAACAAACCTTGAAGAAAGAGGTATTACACAATAAATAACAATTATTTCGTGATTATTTTACCTATAATTTCCCTTGAATTAATTTTATAATAACCTTACCGAAAAACACAAAAGCATTACATTTCATTACTTAGCATTTCAGAATATAATGCCCCCTTTTTACCAATGAAAGAGCGTAAAGACTTTGAAAATGTTTATAATACATACTGGGAAAAGTTAACAGCGTTTTCTTTTAAATTAACCCGAGACGAAGAACTTGCACAAAATATAGTGCAGGATGTATTTATTGACCTTTGGGAAAGGCGGCGTGAGGTAAAAATACTCTCGGCAGAACATTATTTGTACCGGGCTGTAAAAAACCAAATATTTAAACACTACCGCAACAACAGTTTTAATACTGTAGTACTGGAAGATTGTTTTGACACTTATATTATAGAAAACCTACAGGACGAAGAAAATCCGCTTTACGGTAAGCTGCATACTTTACTGAACAACCTTCCGGAAAAAAGAAAAGAAATTTTGCTCATGCACAAGCTGCAGGAAATGAATACCGAGCAGATTGCCAAAGAGCTCGAAATTTCTAAACAAACCGTAAAAAACCAGTTATCAATGGCGCTTAAACAGTTGCGCTTTGAACTGAAAGACCTCCACTGGATACTCTTTTTACTCATAACATTTCTTTAACAGTTTGGTAATAATTCACCATAGTACTTTTTTGCCCCATACGGTACTTATAAGTGAATTATAACAAGATGGCAAACCAACAAAAGCATTACCTGCACAAGCTTATAGAAAATGCAGGCAAAAAAACAGGCACTGAAGAAGAGCTGCTGGAAAACTTTATGGCATCAGAATACCGTAATGCCGGTTGGGATGATGCTACTATGGGCAGCAGGCAGGCAGCATCAGAAAAAATATTAACCGGTATACAAAAACGTATCCAGCGCAAAAAGAGATTAAAACGTTCTTATATATACATCGCGGCGGCATCAATAGCTTTAGTACTTGGCATCAGTTTTTTTACGCTGCATGAGCCACAAGTAAAGATGCTTAGTTTTAAAACCGGTAATGCAGTTGATTCTATACACCTTCAGGATGGCTCATCCATATACCTTTCGGCTAATTCGGTACTAAAGTACCCGGAATACTTTACAGGTAATGAGCGTAATGTTACACTACTTAAGGGCAATGCCTTTTTTGATGTTGCCAAAAACCCCCAGCATCCGTTTATAATAACATCGGGAAAACTAAAAACCCGCGTGCTGGGCACATCATTCCATATCCGCCTCCTTAAAGACAGGTGTAATGTAGTAGTGCTTACGGGGCGTGTAAAGGTAACCTCCCCTACCCAACATGTTAACCTGGTGCCCGGCGAAGAAGCTTTATTTAAAACAGGCAGCCTTACAAAAAGAAACGCCCATAAAAGAAAACTTGTTAACTGGTATACACAAGATATCAATCTTGACAATGTTACGCTGGATGAAGTTATAAGGGTACTGCGCTACAAATACGGCGTTGGTTTTGAGCCCGAAAATGATAAGATACTCGATAAAAAGCTTACAGTATACATTCTTAAAGATGCAGCGCTAAATGATGTTTTACAACAAATAAACTATATAACAAACTTAAAATTTGAACACTATGCCGAAACTATAAAAATAATTGATACCCCTTAAAAAAAACCGCAGTTGGTGCGAACAACTACGGCAGAAAAATTAAGCATCGTTAACACAATAACTTAATCAATGAATCTTAAAATTACATGCAGTATGCTAAAAAACGTTGTGTTTTTAGCCCTCTTATCTCTCACGTCATTTTACGGACACAGCAAAAATGTGGCTGTAGATATGCCAAAAGTAAGCATTAGTTCACAAAATGCTACTTTAATTGATATTTTTTCAAACCTCAGCCACCAAACTGAATATAAATTCAGTTATGGTGAAGCCATCATCAACAATACCAAAGTGTACTCTGTTTCTTACAGTAATAAACCTTTGGATATTGCTTTAAAAGACCTGTCTAAAAAAGCAGGGTTTAGCTATAACATTACCAATAAACTGGTTTTAATAAAAAATAATGCCACAGTACTACAGCAAAATGTACGTGGTACCGTTACGGACGAAGAAGGCTTACCGCTGCCCGGTGCTACAATTACTGTAGCCGGTACCAGTACTTCAGTAGCTACTGATATTAACGGCGAATTTATAATAGAAGCTGCACAGGGTGCTACATTAGAAATATCGTATGTGGGGTATAAAACAGCAACAGTAATTGTAGATGGCCCACAGGTTACAGTACAGATGGAAGCCGATGCCGCCACGCTAAACGAACTGGTTTTGGTAGGTTATGGTAACCAGTCTAAAAGAGATGTCACAGGTTCTGTAACACAACTTAACGAAGAACAGTTCAGGAAAGGGGTTAATACCTCTCCCGATGCGCTTTTACAGGGTAAGGTTGCCGGTGTGCGTATAGTGCCCACCAGTGGTGAACCCGGTGCAGGTATAAATGTTAACATCCGTGGGGTAGGCTCTATCCGTAGCGGTAGTACTCCCCTGTTTGTTGTAGACGGCGTGCCGCTTACTAATGATAATGTTAGCCCCGAAGGTTCTAATGTAGGTTTTGGTTCATCAGGAGCTAAAAACCCACTTAACTTTCTTAACACCAGCGATATTGAGTCAATGACGGTATTAAAAGATGCTTCTGCAGCAGCCATATACGGTGCCAGGGGTTCTAACGGTGTGGTAATCATTACTACTAAAAAAGGCCGCAAAGGCGAAGCTACATTTACGGCAGACTCTTACGTGGGTTATTCTAACGTTATTAAAAAGCTTGATGTGCTTTCTGCAAACCAGTACCGCAAAAACCTTTCAGACCCTGCTTTTGACCATGGGGGAAATACCGATTGGCAGGATGTTATATACCGTACTGCAGTTACTAACAACAACTCTCTTTCGTTTGCCAAACAAACCAACACTGGTAACTACTATGCCTCGCTTTCGCATATGGACCAGGAAGGTGTGGTTAACAACAGTAAATTTATGCGCACCACAGGCCGTATAAACGCAGCCGAATCATTTTTAGATGACCAGCGCCTAAGGGTTAAAATGAACCTTACTGCCAGCGAAACAAGAGATAACGGTGTACCAACCAGTGATGATGGCGGTTCTAACGGCCAATTGATAATACACACCCTTATGGCCAACCCTACATGGCCGGTACATGATGAAAACGGTGATTACACCAACTTTAACATGAATGCCCACTATAACCCGGCCTACCTGTTAAGCGTTTATAAAGACGAAACACGTACACTAAGGGTTCTTGGTAATATTGAAGCTTCTTTCAGGCTGGTAAAAGGATTGGATTACAAACTTAACTTTGGCATAGACCGCTCTATATCAGAACGTAACACAACCGTTTACCCTAACCTTACCGATATTAGTACTACAGGTCAGTATGTTCAGAACAACCTGGAGTCCAGCTCATCACTTATAGAGCACTACCTTACCTACAATTTTATGGCAGATAAACACAAGTTTGATGCCCTTGCCGGTTTCTCTTACCAGAAATTCTACAGGAGTGGTACCAGCTTTAAAACCATCAATATAGATGATATGGGACAAGGTGTAAGCCCAGACATTAACCCAGGCTCATCGGGAGACCAGGCAGGCCTTAGCGGTTATGCACAGGAAAACGAACTACAGTCATATTTTGGAAGAGTAAATTATGCTTATAATGATAAATACCTTGTTACAGCCTCTATGAGGGCAGACGGCTCTACCCGTTTTGGTGAAAACAATAAATACGGTTACTTCCCTTCATTTGCATTGGGATGGAACATGGATAGAGAAAACTTTATGGCAGCAACATCGCGCACTGTAGATAACTTAAAGATAAGGGCAAGCTGGGGTCAAACCGGTAACCAGGAGGTTCCTAACAAAATTACCCAGGCAAGCTACTCATTAAAAGGGCCAAACGGTTACTACCTGTATGATGACCTTAGCCTTGTAAACGGACTTAATATAACACGTACTGCAAACCCGGACCTTAAGTGGGAGGTAGTTACACAGTTTAACCTTGGGGTTGATTTCAGCCTTTGGAAAAGTAAACTTTACGGTACGTTAGAATATTACAACAAAACTACTACCGATGCTATACTTTACATCCCTTCTCAACCGCTTAGCCCAACACCAAATGTATGGGTTAATATAGATGGTGAAATTGTAAACAAAGGTTTTGAGTTTACCTTAGGCTCTAACATCATCCAGACAGATAATTTCACATGGTCTGCCGATGTAAACGGTGCCACGCTTAATAATGAGATTAAAAACCTGCCGGTATCAGAAATATATTCCGGTGTAATTTCAGGTCCCGGTCAGTCGGGTGTAATGGCAAACATTTACAAAAGTGGTTATGCCGCCGGTTCTTTCTACCTGCTGCAACATACAGGCTTTGATGAAAACGGCGCCGACACCTATAGAGATATAAATGGCGATGGAGTTATAAATAACTCAGACAGGGTAGTTATTGAGGGTGCTTTACCAAAATTTACTTATGGCATCAATAGCCAGATGAGCTATAAAAACTTCGATTTTTCATTCTCTATTATCGGCCAGACAGGTGGTTACAACCTTAACAACACCGGCCTTAACGCCCTTAACATTAACAACCTGGCATCAGACAGAAACGTTTCTATAAGATATTTTGATTCTGGTGCTAACCCGGCCAACTCACCGCTGCTAAGCACACTGTATCTTGAAAAGTCTGACTTTATTCGTCTTAATACCGCCCGCTTAGGGTATACTTTTAAAAGCAAAAATGCTAACTGGCTACAGGGGTTAACAGTATATGTAACTGGCCAAAACCTGCTTACCATTACACCATACAGCGGTTATGACCCGCTTATTAACAGCCCTAAATCAAGTGACGGTAACCAGTCTATAGGTATAGACTACACAAGCTACCCTTCTTCTAAAACATATATTTTAGGTGCAACCTTAAAACTTTAATCTGTTATGAACTATAATTTAAAATTCAACCTGAAAAATATAACCGTCCTGGCCTGTGCAGTATTAGCCTTAACAGGATGTACCAACCTTGACGAGAAAGTGCTTGACGAAGTACTTGTAAGCGACGGCGGATCTAATGCACCCGGTGCACTGGCAGCCGCGTATAGCCGCCTTGGCGAAGGTACCTTTGTAGATAATGGTGGTATGTTTGCCATGCAGGAGTATACCACAGATATTGCCCTGCTGCCCACAAGGGGTAGTGACTGGGGAGACGGTGGTAAATGGCGCGCCATGCACGAATTCAGCTGGACTTCAACAAGCCCGGTGGTATCCAGTAACTGGAGCAACCTTACCGATGGTATTACCCGCTCTTTAACAGCTATTAAAGCTATAGATGAAAGCGAAATTGCCGATAAAGACCTGCTTCTTGCAGAAGCAAAAGGCCTGTTGGCATTTTATACCTACCAAGTGCTTGACCTTTTTGGGCAGGCACCGTACCGCGACCCAATGGATACCAATGCGCCTATTCAGATTTTATATGCCGAAACCGCTATTGATGACCTTATCCTTCAGGTTGAAGCTTTACTGCCTAACCTTGCATCGCTTGGAGAGCAGTCTACACATAACGGAAGGTTTACACGCGAAGCTGCCTATGCCATGCTTGCCGAAATGTATCTTAACCGTGCTGTTTACAAAGACCGTTATAATGCAGGTTCAGGCTTTAACTTTAACGAGACTGCCGTAGGTGGTAACGGTACTGATATGGATAAGGTTATTTATTACTCTAACCAGATAATCAACTCCGGTAAATTCCAGCTGGCTACCAACTTTTTTGATAACTTTTCTATTAATAACAGTGGTGGGTCTGAACTTATTTTTGTGGTGGTTCAGAAAATTGATAACATACACAACGGAGATAACGACATGGGATATATGTGTGTAGCACGTAACCAAAGGCCTTCTCCAAGCAACAGGGGAACCAATGGTTCCTGTACCACTCCTGAATTCTTTAACAGCTGGGAGGGCAACCATGATGACCCAAGGTTTAGCCGTAAATACCAGTATGGCGATGGCACCTGGTTTATGAATGATGGCACAACGGCAAGCGTTCCGGCATCAGATATTGTGCCGAATAGCGATAACCTGCCCTGGTTCCACTTTAACAGCGGACTGCTTTACGGGCAGCAGTACGGGCCAAAGCTAACATCTGGCGGGGGCTTTGAAATGACAAACGATGGCCGTATAAAGGTTTCGCAATTGTTTATGGAAAAAAGTGCCGGTACCGCAATGGTATTTACCCCCGAACTTGATTTTGACAATCCTTCACAGGCTGTTCTTGCACAGGACCAGATAAACCGTGGTGTACGCATATTTAAATTTGAGTACGACCCGGAAGGTGGTAACGGTGCCAGTAAAGTAGACATACCACTATACAGGTTAGGCTACATCTACCTGATGAGGGCAGAGGCCAGCCTGCGCAAAGGCGAAACTGCTGCTGCACTGGCCGACATAAACATGCTGCGTACTTCACGCACAAGAGAAGCGCTTTATGGCAGTACCCCCGGCGCAGCCATAAGCAGTATTGATGCCGACACCTTTCACAAAGAGTGGGGTTTTGAAATGTATTGGGAAATGCACAGGCGTCCGGAAATGATACGCTTTGGCAAGTTTGACCTGCCATATACTGCAAAACCCGCTACAGAACCATACAAAAGGGTATTCCCTATCCCACAGGCTACTATAGATGTTACCAAAGAGATCACTCAAAATATGGGTTATTAATTAATGTTAAGTGTAGTTGATTTTTTTTGCCGGGCATTATTGCCCGGCTTTTTTTATAAAACACTACCAGTCAAAATAATAACTTATTGCAATCTATTTAACATGCTTTTTTCATAAGTTTGATAAACGCAACCAAATAGTTTATGAAACAGACTTTTATACTAATTGCACTCCTCTTACTTTGCTATACCGGCAAGGCACAAAATTTAACGGAATTTAATCAGTTACTTAAGGATGGAGACAGCATTGCCCAGAAACAATTTCTTGAAAAATGGGAGAAAACCGGTACTGATAACCCCGATTTTTATGTGGCCTGCTTTAACTATTATGTAAATAAAAGCAGGAAAGAAAATATAACCTTTCAAAACGATGAGGGAGAAGGGGAATCTTTTGTGATTTTAGATTCATTAAATAACAAAGCAGGATATTTAAACAGCAGGGTAATATATAATGAAAAAGATGCCAAAAAGGCATTACAATATATTGATAAAGGCATAGATAAATTTCCTGAAAGGCTGGATATGCGGTTTGGAGAAGTTTATTTTTTAGGTAAACTTGAAGAGTATGAAAAATTTACCGGCAGCATTATAAAAACAATAGATTACAGCGCCACCATTAAAAATGCATGGTTATGGAAGGGCAATCAACCCCTTGATGACGCTAAAGCCTTTATGCTGGGCTCTGTTCAGGACTATGTAGTACAGCTGTATAATACCGGGCAGGATGCATTGTTTGATAATATAAGGCGCATTGCCGAGGCTGTGCTAAAACATTATCCGGACCATGTAGAAAGCCTCTCAAACCTTTCTATTGCTTATATGATGCAGAATAAAACAGATAAAGCACTTGAAGCACTATTGAAAGCCGAAAAACTTGCCCCGGAAGATACCATAGTGCTGGGCAATATTGCCCATGCCTATAAATTAAAAAAGGATAAAGCCAACGCTGTAAAATATTATAACCTGGTAAAAAAATATGGCGATGAAGATGAAAAAGCTTTCGCCGAAGAAAAAATAAAAAATTTAGGTGAAGAATAACCAAAAAGAAAGTGGCAGGCAAAAATAATCTGCCCACCACTTCCGGCCTAAATATAAAAACCTAAAAAAATAATTCACTTACAAAAACCGCATTGCCAATATCATTAGGGTTAAGTGTGTAGCGGTATATGGCCTGGTCGCCAATAGCAAATAAGGTATTATCTCTTATTATAATGTCATTACAATATTTATTTATAGCCGCAGATAATACAGGTTCATCCGGGTTTGTAATATCAAATATCTTGATTTCATCATCACACACCAACAGGTAATTTCCATACAGCCCAAGCCCTTTGGGCGATGTAAGGTTGCGCTGGTGAACAAGTTGCGGATCAGACGGATTTGTTAAATCATACACCAACAAAGCATTTGTAGAGCCGCCGCATCCGGTACTGGCATGTATGGTAACATAAGCATGCGTACCGTTAGATACTACAGGATCGCAGGCGGTTACATGTTGCGCTGCCGAAACATATAACGGATTTTCGGGGTTGGCAATATTATAAATATACATACCGTTTTGCGAACCTATGTACAAATAATCAGCATCACTATACAATGTTTCAATATTAAAGCCTACGCTAAGTTCATTTACCTTTACAGGTCCTGAGGGGTCTACAAGCGAAAAAACATTCAGGTCAGTCTGGTCAACCGTATACAAATAATCGCCTTTAAGCACAAATACGGCAAGGCTACCACCCTGTCCGTCAGTTGGTGTATCAATACTACTGCTGTCGCTATCGCTATTGCAACCGTATGCTAAAGCTACAAATAATATAATTAGAGTTACTATTTTTTTCATAATTGTGTATATTTAAAGTTGTTGCCAGTCTACAATTACCTCATCGCCACTAATAGTACCATAGCTGCCATTAGGAGCCTGCTTTTGAGGGAAAACATTTTTATTGCGTTTAATAAGGGTAATATTATTATTAACATACGCAAGTGTTATTAAGTCTGTCGCCTGGTTTATATAAATGGTATTGCCCCGCATAGAAAGGTCTGTAGCCCCGGGTACATTTATAAACTGAAGTGGCTGTGGCGTACCATCATTATCATATTGGTATACCTGAAACCCCTTATTAACATCGTTTACAAAAAGCAGGTTTCCTTTAATATACAATTTACCTGCCTTGGCTATTGTTTGCTGTGGCATAAGCGAAACTGAATTTTCAAAAGCCTGCCGCTTCATAATTACAGCTTCGTATTTAGGGGATATCGCATCGTCGCTATTACCAATGCATGATGCCAAAACGAAAAGAGGCATTAATGCCAAAAATCTCAATCTTTTTTTCATAATAATCGGTTTTTTTAGTAAGATGGCAAAATGTTAAAAGGTTGCGTGTTATAACAGGAAAAATAATATTAAAAAACTGCCTAACTCCCAATAGAATTGATATTATACATCAATTCTGAATATTTTAAACAGCAGGTGGCGTTACTTGATTGCCACAAAAAAGCTGTTAAATAAAATACTTTAGGGCCGCTGTTTTTTGTATATTTGGAGGTAATTTTTTTAATCCTAAAATACATGAAACGTATTACAGAATATGAGCTTTTTTCCTGTGCAACACCAGCAGAATTAGAGAAACTGGTAAATGATAAAATTAAAAAAGGCTGGCAGCCCTACGGACATATGAGACCTGTTGTAAACCCTAATACTAATGATTTGGCATTTACACAGGTAATAGTAAAATATGAGGATTAATACGTTCAATATATAAGTACCAAATAAAACAGCATAAAACCCTGCACATGGAGTATACCGGAAAAATGCTTCGCGATGATGCGCTGAAAGATAAAATTATTGTTATAACCGGCGGTGGAAGCGGCCTGGGCAAAGCCATGACTAAATATTTTATGGAACTTGGCGCTAAGGTAGCCATTACCTCTCGCGATATAGAAAAACTGCAAAACACTGCCAAAGAACTGGAAACCGAAACAGGTGGTCAATGCATGGCCATAAAATGTGATGTACGCCATTATGAAGAAGTAGAAAGTATGCTTACCAAAGTACTGGATACATATGGTGATGTAAATGTTTTACTTAATAATGCAGCAGGTAATTTTATTTCGCCAACCGAAAGGCTTTCGGCACATGCCTTTGATACCATTATAGATATTGTACTAAAAGGGAGTAAAAACTGCACTCTTGCCTTTGGCAAACACTGGATAGATACCAGCCAGAAAAATAATGTTATACTAAACATAGTAACAACCTATGCCTGGACAGGCAGTGCCTATGTAGTGCCCAGCGCAACTGCAAAAGCCGGTGTACTGGCCATGACGCGCAGCCTGGCTGTAGAGTGGGCAAAATACGGAATACGCACCAATGCCATAGCACCAGGGCCTTTTCCTACCAAAGGTGCCTGGGACAGGCTTTTACCCGGAGATCTTAAAGATAAGTTTGATCTTGCCAAAAAAGTGCCGCTTAAACGTGTAGGAGACCATCAGGAACTGGCCAACCTTGCCGCTTATCTGGTTTCTGATTTTTCTGCTTATGTAAACGGCGAAGTTATTACGATAGATGGAGGCGAATGGCTGAAAGGCGCAGGACAGTTTAACCTGCTGGAAGCCATACCTAATGATATGTGGGATGCCCTTGAAGCTATGATAAAGGCCAACAAAAACAAATAATCACTTACACATATTTGTATCAAAAAGATGAGAAATTTTCTCATCTTTTTGATTTTATTTAGAATTGGTATAAATAAAACTTTTATATTTGCAGCATAATTTTTAACCAGTCTAAATAAACAAACATGAAGAGAATTGTACTTTCTGCAATTATAGCCTTTAGCGCACTTACTACAAAGGCACAATGTGATGCAGTTGAAACCATAAACGAAGATTTTAGTGATTTTACCATAACCACAACCGATGCATTTCCACAAAATTGCTGGAGTACTATAGCAACAGGCTTTCCTACAGGTGTATTAATCTATACCGCCCAGGATGGTGACCCTGCAAACCAGTATGCAAATTTCTATGCTGCTATGGGAGCTAATGTGGCAGGCTACCTTGTAACCCCACCGGTATCTACCATTGATGGCAACCACCACCTTACCTTTAGCAGTTGGAAACTTGGCCAGGAAGGTTCTATCCCCGCAGGCACGGTTACCGTACAGGTGGGCACTATGGTAAATCCGGCAGATGCAGCAACATTTACTGCTTATGGCGATGTAGTAACCCTTACAAGCGAAGAAGGTGCAACAACTTTTGAACCTGTAAATACCGATATAATACTACCTTCTGATGCTGTAGGCACTCATATAGCGTTTAAGATTATCTCCGACACTAACCACAATGCAATTGCCATAGACAACATAGTATGGGAAGAATTACCAACTGTTTGTGAAGCAATGGAAACACTGGATGAAAATTTTGACAGTTTTGAATCAGATGACCTTCCACAAAATTGCTGGAGCGGCTTTTCTGAAGGGCCATTCATAAATTTTGATAATGCTGACGAAAGTACTGACAGATACCTTTCATTTTATAGTTTTACTTTTGTTGATACCCCCGCCTATTTTGTTACACCGGAACTATCTACCATAAACGGAAATTATTCCCTTACTTTTGATGCAGGCCTTCAGGCAGCTTCAGCTCCAGGCATAGCTACCATACAGCCAGGTACACTTACAAACCCTGCCAATGCTGCTACCTTTACCCCGGTTGGCGATGCCGTTACAGTTTCAACAAGTACGGTTACGTCCTATTCAGTTCCCTTCCCCCAATCAACTAATGCGTATGTAGCATTCAAAATCAGCGCAAGCGGCCAGCATGTTGCCGCAATATTAGATAACGTTAAATGGCAAACCACAGCAGGCAGTAATGATGTTAACAAAGCACTGTCTTTCAGCATCTACCCTAACCCATCTGATGATAAAAATATTACTGTAAGCTATAACAGCGGTCAAAATGCTACAGTAAATATATATAGCATAACAGGCGCACGTGTGTTTACTGCACAAATGCAATCAAACATGCAGGCAATAAACCTGTCCTCATTAAACGCAGGTATATATATTGTTACCCTTACCACAGGTAATGCAACTGCTACACAAAAGCTTATTGTAAAATAGCATCCAACTAACTAAACGGAAAGGCCGTGGCGAAAGCCGCGGCTTTTTTATTTACGTTTGTTAACAAATTACGTTTTCAGTAAATATAAATAATTGTATTTTTACGGTTCAAAAATTACAACTATAAATGGGTAAAATCATAGCTGTTGCCAATCAGAAAGGCGGCGTTGGTAAAACAACCACATCCGTAAACCTTGCCGCAGCGCTGGGCGTACTGGAAAAAAAGGTGCTTTTAATAGATGCTGACCCACAGGCCAATGCCAGTTCCGGCCTTGGGCTTGATGTGGAATCAGTAGAGTTAGGTACTTACCAGTTGCTGGAGCACAGTATCACACCAGACGAAGCTACGGTGGCTTGCAGCGCGCCCAATGTTTGGATTATACCCGCACATATAGACCTTGTTGCCATTGAAATTGAACTGGTAGATAAAGAGAACAGGGAATATATGCTTAAAGAAGCCCTTAAAGGTGTAAGGGAAAAGTATGATTATATTATTATTGACTGTGCCCCATCGCTCGGGCTGCTTACACTTAATGCACTAACCGCTGCAGACAGTGTTGTAATACCCATACAATGTGAATATTTTGCACTCGAAGGCTTGGGCAAGTTATTAAATACTATTAAAAGTGTACAAAAAATACACAATCCGGCGTTAGATATAGAAGGCTTATTACTTACCATGTACGATTCAAGGCTCAGGCTTAGTAACCAGGTGGTAGAAGAAGTGCAAAAACACTTTAACGATATGGTTTTCAACACCATCATACAACGCAATATTAAACTTAGCGAAGCGCCAAGCTATGGCGAAAGCATTATAAATTATGATGCTACGAGTAAAGGCGCAAGCAATTATCTGCACCTTGCAGAAGAAATTATAAAGAAAAACAGTAAAGCAGGCTTATGGCAAAAGCAGTAAAAAAGCAAGCCCTTGGCAGGGGATTATCGGCACTATTAAAAGATCCTGAAAACGACATCAAGTCGGTTGAGGATAAAAATGCCGATAAAGTAGTAGGAAACATTATAGAGCTTGACATTGATGCTATAGAAATAAACCCTTTTCAGCCAAGGAGTAATTTTAACGAGGAGACGCTACAGGAGTTAAGCACTTCTATAAAAGAGCTGGGGGTTATACAGCCTATAACCGTACGCAAACAGGATTATGGCAAGTACCAGCTTATATCAGGAGAGCGCAGGCTGCGTGCCTCTAAACTGGCAGGGCTGCAAACAATACCGGCTTATATACGTATAGCCAATGATAATGACTCGCTGGTTATGGCCCTGGTAGAAAACATTCAGCGCCATGACCTGGATCCCATAGAAATTGCACTTTCTTACCAAAGGCTTATTGATGAAATAGAATTGACACAAGAGCAAATGAGCGACCGTGTGGGTAAAAAACGCTCTACAATTGCCAACTACCTGAGGCTGCTGAAACTCGATCCTGTTATACAAACCGGCATACGCGACGGGTTCATTACAATGGGCCATGGCCGTGCCATTATTAATATAGAAAACCAGGAAGCACAGGCAGACATTTACCACAATATTGTAAGCCAGAACCTTTCAGTCCGTGAAACCGAGGCGTTGGTAAAAAGCTACCACGAAAGCCTTAACCCCACTACGGCTAAACCCTCAGCAAAAAACAACAGTTTTGAAGTAGGTGAAACACAAAAAAAAGCATTTACCAGTTTTTTTGGCGCAAAAGTAGATGTAAAAGTAGATGCCAAAGGGAAAGGTAAAATAAGCATCCCCTTTCATTCAGAAGAAGATTTTAACCGGATCATTAAACTTATAGGAGGTTAGTGAAACATATATTCTCTATACTTATTGCTGTATTATTTTTTTCTTCACCAAAAGCATTTGCTCAGGACGAAGAACTGAATACAGTAGTTATTGTAAAAGACTCTACCTTGTTAAAGCCTTATACAATAGATCCGCTGGCGCCCGCCAGGGCCGCTTTTTACTCTGCGCTGGTACCCGGCATGGGGCAGATATATAATAAAAAATACTGGAAACTGCCTTTGGTTTACGGCGGGCTTGCAGTAAGTATATACTCCTATAGCTTTAACAACAACAAATACCACGAGTATCGCGATGCCTATAAAGACCTGTTGGCTGGCAAACCCCTTACCGGCAAGCTGGAAGGTGTTAATGCCGATGTACTTATACGGGCACAAAAATTTCATCAGCGCAACCGCGACCTCTCTATGCTTATTACTGTAGGTATTTACATACTAAATATAGTGGATGCCAATGTTGACGCGCACCTTTTGCAGTTTAACGTAAATGAAAACCTTTCGTTACGGCCAGAGCTGCAACAAAACTCCATTGATTATAAACACAACCTGGGGCTTAACCTCTGCCTTCAATTTTAATACTATGAAAATTGCTCTTTTGGGTTACGGAAAAATGGGAAAAGTAATTGAGCGTATTGCGCTTGAAAGAGGACATGAAATTGTGCTACGCAAAACCAGTTCCGGCACCTTTGAAGGACTAACCGATGCCGATGCCGCTATAGATTTTAGCGTACCTTCTTCGGCTGTTGCAAATATTTCGGCCTGCCTTACTGCAGATATCCCTGTAGTAAGCGGCACTACCGGCTGGCTGGAAGATTACCATAAAATGGCACAACTATGCGAAGAAAAAAATGGTGCGTTTATTTATGGCTCAAACTTTAGCCTCGGGGTAAACATATTTTTTGAGCTCAACATACAGCTGGCTAAAATGATGACCCGGCTTAAAGAGTATAAAGTAAGCATGGAAGAAGTGCACCATACCCAAAAACTTGATGCACCAAGCGGTACCGCCATTACCCTTGCAAAAGATATTATAGAATATTCAGATTATGCAGGCTGGGCCATAGGCAACCCAAAAGATGATGATATTTTTATTGATGCCAAACGCATAGAAGGCGTGCCCGGTACCCACACCGTAAAATATGATTCTGATATTGACAGCATCGAGATAAAACATACTGCCCACAGCCGGGAAGGTTTTGCACTTGGCGCCGTAATTGCCGCCGAATGGTTATTGGGCAAAAGCGGGGTATACGGCATGAAAGATGTACTTGGGCTGTAACAAAATAAATATTTTAATACCAATAAAGAAAACATTTAAAAAATGACACTATATCAATGGTTTGTATTTTTCCTGGTAGTACAGGTAATCCATTTTTTAGGCACCTGGAAATTATATGAAAAAGCCGGAAGAAAACGCTGGGAGGCTGCCATACCTATATATAATGCCGTAGTATTAATGCGTATTTTAAAAAGGCCGGTATATTGGGTAATTTTATTGTTTGTGCCGGTAGTAAATCTTATTATGTTTCCGGTTATATGGGTAGACATCCTCAGGGCATTCGGCAAAAACAAAACGTCAGACCTTATTTTGGGCATCATAACCTGCGGTCTATATATTTATTATATAAATTACACCCAGGATGTGACCTATATCCCCAACAGGGAAGACCGTGTAGAAAAAAAAGGGGGCGATACAATTAGTTCGCTGCTTTTTGCCATAGTAGTAGCTACCTTGGTACATACGTATGTAATACAGCCTTTTACCATACCCTCTGCCTCACTCGAAAAAACATTGCTTATTGGCGACTACCTTTTTGTAAGCAAGCTTAATTATGGCGCCCGCGTGCCGCTTACCACCGTTGCAGCGCCCATGGTGCATGATACTATTCCGTTTATTAACAAACGCTCTTACAGCAATTGGCCTCAACTGCCTTATATGAGGCTACCCGGGTTTGAAAAAGTATCAAAAAATGATATTGTAGTATTTAACTGGCCTGCCGACACGGTACATAAATTTTTTGAGCAAGGTGTTCCCGGCGTTAATAAACCGCTGGATAAAAGGTCTAACTATGTAAAACGATGTGTGGGAACCCCCGGCGATGTGCTGGAAATTAAAAACGGCTTTGTATACATAAACGGCAGTGAACTCAAACTTTCTGACAGGGCACGTGTGCAATACTATCACGATGTTGAAACGAAACAACCAATTAATGATGCTTTTGTAAGAAGCCACGGCTTTACAAGTTTTTGGCGTTTTTATAACTTTCCGGCAGATAAATGGGAGAATAATGTTATTAAAGAGTTTCTTAACGACCTTAATGAGAAAAAAGCAGGATTTTTATATGAAGCCTCAAGAGATAGCACTGCTGTACAGGTTTGGGGATATTTGCCCGCTGACCGTGCTATGCAATTAGGCGTAACACCTATAGACAACAGGCTGGCAATAAACATGACACTTGCCGAAGCCCAACAATTAAAAAGCGACCCGCAGGTTGCGCATGTAGAAAAAGTAATAGCTACCCCTTATATAGCGCCAAAAGTATTCCCCGAAAATAATGCGGAGTGGACGCAGGATAACATGGGGCCTATTACAATGCCGGAAGAGGGCAAAACCGTGGAACTTACTACGGAAAATCTTCCCTTGTATAAAAGGCTCATTACTATTTATGAGCATAACGACCTAAAAGTAACCGGTAATGAAATACGTATAAACGGCGAAGTAGCCACATCATATACCTTTAAGCAGAATTATTACTGGATGATGGGTGATAACCGTCATAACTCTGAAGACAGCCGTTACTGGGGCTTTGTACCCGAAGACCATATAGTGGGTAAACCCGTATTTATATGGCTGAGCCTTGACCAGAACGTATCGTGGGGCAACCCAATGAAAAAAATACGCTGGGACAGGATGTTTACCACCGTTGGCGGCGAAGGCAAACCGGTATCATACTTAATACCCTTTTTAGTTATTCTTTTTGCGTGGCTTGTATTTGACTATTTCAGGAAGAAAAAGAAAAACAAAGCTGCTGAATAATACAGTAATTTGAAAGTTTGGAAATTTGAGAGTAGTTTAACCATTTTCAAATTTCCAAATTGAATAATTTTCAAATTAATGAAAGATATATTAATCCATCCAACTTACTTTCCGTCCGTCAGCCATTATGTAGCTATGGCACAAGCTGACAGTATTGTGTTTGAGGCAGAAGATAATTTCCAGAAGCAAACCAACCGTAACCGCATGTATATTTACAGCCCAAACGGCATACAGTTGCTAAACATACCGGTAAAACACAGCACTGATAAATCTTCTCACCAAAAGTTTAAAGAGGTAAAAATAGAGCAGGCTTTTGACTGGCAAAAACAGCATTTTAAATCGCTTGAGGCAGCCTACCGCACATCACCCTTCTTTGAGTATTTTGAAGACTATATTCGTCCGGTATTTGAAAAAAAGCACACCTGGATGATGGATCTTAATTTTCAGGTTATGGAAATTGTGGCGCACTGTCTCGGTATGGATTTTTCCTATACAAAAACCGAAGAGTATTTTCATAAAGTTGAAAATATAACCGACCTACGTCCCTTAACCAACGGAAAAAAAGATGCCTCTCAATTTGAGCCTTACACACAGGTTTTTGGAGACAAACACGGGTACATCAACAACCTCAGCATAGTAGACCTGCTTTTTAACGAGGGCCGCTATGCGTTAGATTACCTTAAAAAACAACAGTTATTATAGCAGGCACATTTACTCTTTGTCCTTAATAAAATTAAGGCGGGTCATAATGGGAAAATGGTCAGAATTCACAAAATTACTAAATGTGTTAAATTCTTTCACTTCCAGTTTTTCATCTGCAAAAAAGTAATCAATACGTGCAGGATAGTATTTGTAGTTGTACGATTTTCCAAAGCCACCCCCGGCCTCTTCAAAAGCATCATTCATATCTCCCCGTATGCTGCGGTATACATAAGAAAAAGCACTGTTGTTAAGGTCGCCGCAAATAACCATGGCATATGGGCATTCGCTTTTATGTTTCTCTACTAAGTCGGCCTGTAACTGTTGCTTTTCAAATGCATTGCTAATACGCCTGAAAATAAGCTTAGATTTTTCCTCATCTATATTTTCATGTATATCAGGGCTTATTTTAATAGATTGCAAATGCATACTATAAATACGCAGGGTATCGTTACCCCTTTTAATATCAGCATAAATAGCATTATTGGCCGATTCGGGAAACTCAATGCTACCCCGGTTTATAATAGGGAAATACGAAAATATTGCCTGCCCCGTCTGTCCTTTTGGGGAAAAAATATAACTGTACTTATATTGGCTAAATGAGTTATCCCCTACTTTGTTATACTCCTGCAGGCATACTATATCCGGGTTTTTCTCTTTTACAAAGGCAGGTATTTTCTGGGCAATATCATTATCCGGCAACCATTCATATAAATTAAACAGGCGCACGTTATAGCTCATCAGGGTTACATCATCAGCCGCATCGGGCAATGTTGTAGATGAAAACTTAAAAAATTTATTTACAAAAGTAATGCCCAGCAGCAATATAAGACCGCTAAGCAGCATTTGCCTTTTGGCCTGAAACAGCCAGTAAATAAAAAATAAAAAATTGAATACCAGCATAAGCGGCAGCACCAAAGTAAATACAGACAGTATAGGGAAAAGCCGTGGCGCCATAAACGGCAGCAAATAGGCAAATACCGTTAATAGCGTAAGTACTATATTAAAAAAGTACATGACTTTATTAAACCATGAAAGTTTCCTCATACCCTGCCTTTTGCCGTAGCCACTTATTATTTGCTCATTTTAAATAAAAATTCTTTTTCCTCTTTAGTAAGACTGTCGTAGCCCGACTTGCTTATCTTGTCTAGTATATCATCAATCTGCTGCTGGGTAAGGTCTTTGGGTTTAGCCGATGCTGCTGTGCGCCCTTTGGCCGGTGTTGTGTTACGGTGCACAGTTTTAAAGGGTGTATATTTTTTAGGTTTAAACAGGTTAGCAAAAAAATCTATTACCACTGTTACACCAGTACTTAGGTCGGTACCATTTTGCAGTAATTTTATATAAACAAAGCCAAATAGGGCACCGGCCAGGTGCGCTATGTGCCCGCCATAATTACTAACCGAAGCATTAATCATATCTATAGCTAGGAAAAAAGCGGCTATGTACCACAATTTTACCGTGCCGATAAGCAATAAGCGTACTGGGTAATACGGTGCATATACTACTGTTGCAAATAAAATAGCCATAATAGCTGCCGAAGCCCCAACCATTGGGCTTGATGCCCCCCTCAACATTGGGATAAATTGGTAACCGGCGATAAATATAAGGCCGGAGAATATAGCTGACAGTATATATACACCAAAAAGCTGTTTCTGGGTAAAAAAGGTAAGAAACAACCTGCCGGAAAAATACAGCATGATCATATTAAAAAATATATGCCCAAAGCTGGCATGTAAAAATGCATACGTTATAAGCGACCAGGGCTTCCAGAGCAAATCAGCGGGATTTGAAGAAAGGCTAAACCAGTTTTGGGTACCCCCGATATTCCAGTCCAGTGCCGGCAAATAAATCCCCCCAAGCTTCAGTAGGCTGAATACTATAAGCGGAATAACAAACAGGCCTACATTCCAGAAAATGAGCCTCTGTGTTATTCCGCCTACGCGGTATTCCATTTTTAAATCGTCAATAATACCCATTTATATCAATTCCAACGGTTATGATTAAATTTATTCTTATTCCAGTACCACATCATTAAAAAGCCTATCAGTGCCCCTCCAAGGTGAGCAAAATGGGCTATTCCATCATCAAACCGGCTTCCGAAAATTGATTGCCCCTGTACTCCTAAAATCAGGTCTATTGCCACAAGCCCGGGTACAAAATATTTTGCTTTTATAGGGATAGGTAAAAAAATAAGCATGAGTTCGGCATTAGGAAACATAAAGGCAAAAGCAACAATTATACCATATATAGCACCCGAGGCGCCTAGCATAGGCGCAAAATATGGTGATAGTTGACTTTCTGATATATATTCTAACCATCTCTGGTCAAACATGCCCCTATTAAGCGTATTGAGGACATCCTGCTTGTTAAACCCGTTCTCGACCAACATATTTAATGTATGCTCAAAAGAAAAATAGCTTACCGCAAGGTGAAGTGCCGCAGCGCCCAAACCACAGGAAAAATAAAAGAATAAAAACTTTTTTGTACCCCAAAAATGTTCAAGCGGACTACCAAACATCCATAATCCAAGCATGTTGAAAAGAATATGGGGTATACCCCCATGCATAAACATGTGGGTAATTATTTGCCAAAATTTAAAATCAGGATTTTGGGGATAGTGCAGTGCAAGGTATTTATAGGCTATGGGGGTGCCAATTATATAAGTACCTATAAAAAAAATTATATTAATTATAATTAACTGCTTAACAGTATCTGTAATACGCATCATATAGCAAAACGTTTATCGAGGTCTTCCACACTTACCGTAATGAAAGTTGGTTTGTTAAAAGGTGATACATCAGGCTCTTTACAGGCAAAAAGTGCATTAACCATGTTTTCCTGTTCTTTGCCCGAAAGTGCTGTTCCTGTTTTTACTGCAAGGCTGCGCGCCATAGATTTGGCTATACGGTCACTCTGGCTAAAACTACTGCCCGGCACTTCCTGTTGCAGGTCGCTTATAAGCTCTTCAAGCAATATAGAAACCTCACTCTCCGGTACATTAACCGGCAGCCCGTTTACCACAATATGGTCATCATTTATTTCAGCGAAAACAAAACCTGTATTTTGCAGGGCTTCCTTCATTTCGCGTATCAGGTCAAGCTCGGTTTTATTATAATGCAGCACTAACGGAAACAGCAATTGCTGGCTTGCGCCGTGCTGTACTGTAATATTACGCAAAAACTGCTCATATAGTATCCGCTGGTGTGCCCGTTTCTGGTCTATTACCAAAAGGCCTGATTTTATAGGGCTTACTAAATATTTACGGTGTATCTGATAGGTTTTATAGTCGGTATCTTCAACTTCATTATCATTAAAAAGCGAACCTGTTACTTCCTCCGATTCAAAGTTAATATCGGCAATTTCTTCCGAAGCAGGGTTTGTACCAATATAAAGGCTCTCCCAAGCCGGTTGCCGTTCGCGCTTAAAGTGCGTATTACCAAACCCGCCACTACTCCCTGCCGGGCGTGATGCTGTTGCTGTCCCTTTGATTGCTTCATCAGCAAAGGGGTTAAAATTGCGGTCTACTTCTACATTGGGCACTACCGCTTCGCGTTTTTGATAATCATAGGGCGTATCAAGGTTGGCATCGCGTTCAAAATCAAGCACCGGTGCTACGTTAAACTGCCCCAGGCTGTGTTTTATAGACGAACGTAAAATGGCATACAATGCATGCTCATCATCAAACTTGATCTCAGTTTTTGTAGGATGAATATTTATATCTATAGTATGTGGCGGTACATCAAGGTAAATATAATAGCCGGGCTGGCAACCGTCTTTCAGCAAGCCCTCATAGGCCGCCATAACGGCATGGTGCAGGTAGCCGCTTTTTATAAAACGGTTGTTTACAAAAAAAAACTGCTCGCCCCTGCTCTTTTTAGCAAACTCCGGCTTGGTTACAAAACCTTCTATAGCCACTATTTCGGTGCTTTCTTTTACGGGAACCAGTTTTTCATTAGTACGCGAACCAAAAATACCTACAATACGCTGCCTCATATTACCCATAGGCAGGTTAAACATTTCACTGCCATTATGGTACAGCACAAAACCAATATTGGGGTGTGCCAGCGCTACACGCTCAAACTCATCAACAATATGGCGAAATTCTACCGTATCACTCTTTAAAAAGTTACGCCGGGCAGGTATATTAAAAAAAAGATTTTTAACCGAAAATGATGTGCCCTTAGGCAATACGGCTACATCCTGGCTTGCAAATTTACTTCCTTCAACTACTATATGCGTGCCCAGCTCATCCTGATCTTGCTTTGTTTTCATTTCTACATGGGCAATAGCCGCGATAGAAGCTAATGCCTCACCACGAAAACCTTTGGTGTGCAGGGCAAACAAATCTTCTGCATGGCGAATTTTACTGGTAGCATGGCGTTCAAAACACAGGCGGGCATCGGTAACATTCATACCCACACCATTATCTATAACCTGTATAAGGGTTTTACCCGCATCTTTTACAATCAGTTTAATATCTGTAGCACGGGCATCAACAGCGTTTTCCAATAGTTCTTTTACTACAGAGGCAGGCCGTTGCACTACCTCGCCGGCGGCTATCTGGTTGGCAACATGGTCTGGAAGAAGCTGAATAATACTGGACATTTCTGGAAGTAAAGCTGTTGTTTTTTTGGAACATCAAAGTTACATAAATTTTACGGGATGCGGAAAACACCTTTATGCTAAACTTTGTATATTAGTATAAACAGCTAATCAAATCAATAAAATATTACCTGCCATAACTGCCTCAAAAGCTGGCTTAAGGGGAGAATGTTATGTTTTTACAGGAGAACATTCACTATATGGGCCTCAGGGCAATGCTATTGCAATTATTTAATTACTATCAATCAATTTCCATGTTTTAGGGCCTACTATACCATCGGGTACCGCGCCATGTAACCTTTGGAACTCCCTTACTTTAGCTTCGGTTTTGGGGCCGAAAAAGCCGTCTGCCACAGCGCCTACTTTGCTTTGTACTATTTTAACCAAAGCAGCATCATTGGCTATACCGCGCCTTAGGGTAGCGCGCGGGTTTACTGCTACACACTCTTCAGCAGGTATGAGTACCGCATTGTTTTCACCACGCATAATACGCCCCACTTCTGCACGGAAAGCATCCATATCAAAATTAGGGTCGGGTTTTCGCCCGGCAGGCTGTGCATACTCTTTGTGCCCGGCACAGGCCTCAACACCCTTGCCTATTTTCTTTAATATGGCAGCAACGCCCCGCCTGTACGCATCCATTTGTACTTCCGGCCAGGGTTCCTGGCCTGTACCCATGTTTTCGGCTTCAATGCCTATAAAATGGCTATTGCCCCCGCTAACACCATTCCATTCGCCACGGCCAGCATGGTTGCAACGTCCGGCTGCTATTATATAAAATGTGCCGTCCCTGCCCAGGCCAAGTTGTGATAATGGCCCACGCAAATCCGGCCTGCCGTTTATAATAGTGTTTAATGATGGCATATTGCCATTTTTATTGGTAGTAGCAGTATGGTGGCACATCACCCCTTCTACCCTTACCATTTCGCCTACACCGCTGGTTTTCCATCCCTGGCACTCGGCAACTTTAAGGCCCGCATCCTTCAGGACATCTGACAGCCAGATTAGTGAGTACGCCATTATGCCACTCCTCCTTTCGCTTCCGGAAGGTCTTCATCCGGCGTTATATCATTAAAAGCAACCCCACAGCCATCAATATCATCATGACTCTGCGCTTGTGCAGTTACTGCATTTGAAATGCCGCTGCCACCGCCCCCACTTGGCGGATTTTCATATTCCTGCGGCGTTACATATACTTTTTTGGGCGCTGGCGGCTGTGCATCCTGCGAGGCCTCTTCAAGGCTTTTTTCATGCGGCTTTACAGTAGAACGGATAACCATTACCTTGTTTAACAGGTCAAACCAATAAGGTGTACCCAGTGTTGCCGCTAATGCCGTAATAAGCCACCCTAATATCACCGTAAACGTAAGCGTAAATTTTTTCCCGCCTGTGTCGCCTTTCTTTCCATAGATATCCCATCCAATGGGCAGTTTCATTTCATCAAGGTATTCCTGTGCTTTTTCATAGTCTAACGGTGCGCCATTTGCAGCCATATTAGCAGTATTAAGCTGTTCGGCTTTTTCAAGCAATACTTTGCGGGCGGTGTCATTTTTATTGAGGTAATTTATAATAGCTATAGAGTTTACATTTAAACCAACCGCTACAAAAAGAGTAATGACCAATATAATCCATTGGGTAGAACGTTTATACCAGCCCGATACGCGGTCCATAGCGCTGTTAAACCAGCTTTCAAGCGCTTGTTGTGCTTTATTAAGATCGCCCTGGGCTATATCTATAGCATTTAAAATTACCCTTTGCACATCAGGGTTTTCTATCTTGGAAATATTTTCCCTAATGCTGGCTAAAGATACTATAGGAGAGGTGCTGCCATTATTTACATCCATATCGGCCCCTTTGGCCGCTATATCCATTAATGCCCTTGCAAAGTTTTTAGACGGAATATATGAAGGCAGGCTTTTACCATTGGCTAGCACATTAGCTTTATCCCAGCCGCTACCCGGGGTATATGATCCGTTAAAAAGCCCCGATATAAGCGGATGATTAAAAAAATCTTTGGCAAGCCGGGTACCGGTCTTATCATTAAGGAGTTGACGAATGCCCTGTTCAAGGTATGCAGCGCGTGTTTTTAATATAGACTCAATGCCTTCGCGAATGGCAGAGCATATAGTGCTTATCAGGATAAAAATTACAATTAACCCGATAACAATTTCAAGAGTATTAGACCCGAACATATAATATTGTATTTAATGGTTACCAAAATGCTGAAAACGGTACTAAAGTTATATTAGTAAATTATATTTAGCAATCCCTAACTATAGGTATTTATCAACTTATTTTCAACGCATTAAACATACGGCAACCAATTGTAAACAAAAAAGCCCCGCTCAATGGCGGGGCTTTTCGGGTATTATATTTAAGCCTGTCCTGTAGGCCCAAAGTTTAAAGGTAACGGCGGTTGTTCCGTATCGCTTATGGGGCCATGTGCAGCCTCAAAGCGGTGGATGTTTTCGCCTAAAGCCTTCAGCAGGCGCTTGGCATGCTGGGGCGTTAATACAATGCGCGACTTTACTTTAGCTTTTGGTACCCCGGGCATTACGGCTACAAAATCTACCACAAACTCTGAAGCAGAGTGGTTGATGATGGCCAGATTGCAATAGGTACCTTCGGCTGTTTTCTCATCCAGTTCAATATTTATTTGTCCCGGTTGCTGCTTTTGGTCACTCATTACTATTAATAATTATATTCCCTTTCAGGTGTTAATAATTCATTATACTCATCTTTAGAGCCTACAAGTATGTCATCATAATCCCTCATACCAGTACCAGCCGGAATACGGTGACCTACAATAACATTTTCTTTAAGACCTTCAAGTGTATCTACTTTACCGGCTACAGCGGCTTCATTAAGTACTTTTGTAGTTTCTTGGAATGATGCTGCCGAAATGAACGACTTAGTTTGAAGTGAAGCCCTGGTAATACCCTGAAGTATAGGTGTAGCCGTTGCCGGAACTACATCTCTTGCTACTACTGGGTTTTGGTCATTACGTTTCAGTATAGAGTTTTCATCCCTTAACTGGCGTGGCGTAATAATCTGGCCCGCTTTAAGGTTTGCAGAATCTCCTTCATCTTCAACCACCTTCATACCATATAGTTTGTCATTTTCCTCAATAAAGTCTGAGGTATGTGCAAGCTGGCCTTCAAGGAACAGGGTATCACCCGGATCCTGAATTTGTACCTTACGCATCATCTGGCGGATAACAACTTCAAAGTGCTTATCATTAATCTTCACACCCTGAAGACGGTATACCTCCTGAATTTCGTTTACAAGGTACTGCTGTACAGCGCTTGGCCCTTGTATCCTCAAAATATCCTCTGGAGTAATAGCACCATCAGAAAGCGGTAAACCTGCTTTTACATAATCATTTTCCTGAACTAATATCTGGTTAGAAAGTTTTACAAGATACTTCTTAATTTCACCAAATTTAGATTCGATAATAATCTCGCGGTTACCCCTCTTAATTTTACCGAATGATACCACACCGTCAATTTCAGAAACTACGGCAGGGTTACTTGGGTTACGTGCTTCAAGAAGTTCGGTAATCCTTGGTAAACCACCGGTAATATCACCTGCTTTAGATGAACGTCTTGGTATTTTAACCAGTACTTTACCTGACTTAATTTTCTCACCGTTATCAACCATAAGGTGTGCACCCACCGGCAGGTTATAAGAACGGATAAGCTCTCCGTCACTACCATATATTAACAGGGTTGGAATAAGTTTTTTATTTCTTGATTCAGAAATTACTTTTTCCTGGAAACCTGTCTGTTCGTCAATTTCTACAATAAAGCTCTGTCCCTGTTCAATATCTTCATAAGCTATCTTACCGGTAAACTCAGAGATAATTACACCATTATACGGGTCCCATTTACATATAACTGTGCCCTGGTCTACAACCTGCCCATCTTTTACGTAAAAACTTGAACCGTAAGGTATGTTGTGTGTATTAAGTACAATACCTGTATTTTCATCTACAAGTTTAAGTTCGGTAGAACGTGATATAACAATATCAACAGAGTTGCCATCGTTATCTTCACCTTTAACCGTTTTAAGGTCTTCTATCTCAAGCCTTCCTTTAAACTTGGTAACAATGCTTGACTCTTCAGAAATGTTACCTGCAGTACCACCCACGTGGAAGGTACGCAATGTAAGCTGTGTACCAGGCTCACCAATAGACTGTGCAGCAATTACACCTACTGCCTCACCTTTTTGGGTCATTTTACCGGTAGCAAGGTTACGTCCGTAACATTTGGCACATATACCTTTTTTAGCCTCACAAGTTAATGGCGAACGTACTTCTACACTCTCTATAGGGGCAGCGTTAATAGCTTTTACCTCGGCCTCGGTTATTTGTTCTCCGGCAGCTACAATTACGGTATTGGTAAGCGGGTTAATAACATCCTGAAGCGTTACACGGCCCAAAATTCTTTCTCCAAGGCTTTCAACAATCTCCTCATTCTTTTTAAGCGCTGTAACCTCAATACCCCTAAGTGTACCACAGTCCACAGAGTTTACAATTACATCCTGAGAAACATCATGAAGCCTCCTGGTAAGGTAACCGGCATCGGCCGTTTTAAGGGCTGTATCCGCAAGACCTTTACGTGCACCGTGGGTAGAGATAAAGTATTCAAGAATCGAAAGGCCTTCTTTAAAGTTAGAAAGAATCGGGTTCTCAATAATCTCACCGCCACCTGCAGTTGATTTTTTAGGCTTAGCCATCAAACCACGCATACCGGTAAGCTGACGGATCTGCTCTTTACTACCCCTCGCTCCGGAGTCAAGCATCATAAACACCGAGTTAAAGCCCTGTTGGTCTTCGCGGATGTTTTTCATGGCAAGCTCTGTAAGCAATGCGTTGGTAGAGGTCCACACGTCAATTACCTGGTTGTAACGCTCGTTGTTGGTAATAAGCCCCATGTTATAGTTCATGGTAATACCTTCAACCTGTTCGTTAGCATCGGCAATAAGTTCCTGCTTCCTTTCAGGGATAATAATATCCCCAAGGCTGAAGGAAAGACCACCGCGGAATGCAAAGCGGTACCCCATATCTTTTATACCGTCAAGAAAAGCGGCAGTAGTAGGCACATCTGTAGCGCCTAATATCCTGCCTATAATGTCTCTTAACGACTTTTTGGTTAGTACTTCATTAATATATCCTGCCTTTTCCGGCACAACTTCATTAAATAATACCCTACCGGCTGTTGTCTGAATTATTTTCCAAACCAGCTCTCCGTTTTCATTAAAGTCTTTAGCACGTATTTTAACGCGGGCATTAAGGTGCAGCTTGTTCTCATTAATAGCAATATTAACTTCTTCTGCCGAATAAAATGTAAGGCCTTCGCCTGGAATTTTAAGCGTGTCGGTAGAAAGGCGCTCTTTTGTCATATAATAAAGCCCAAGTACCATGTCCTGAGAAGGTACGGTAATAGGCGCACCGTTTGCCGGGTTAAGTATATTGTGAGAAGCAAGCATTAAAAGCTGTGCCTCTAATATAGCCTCTGGCCCAAGCGGAAGGTGTACTGCCATCTGGTCACCATCAAAGTCGGCATTAAACGCCGTACACACTAATGGGTGTAACTGAATTGCTTTACCTTCAATAAGTTTTGGCTGAAATGCCTGTATACCCAGCCTGTGAAGGGTTGGGGCCCTGTTTAGTAATACCGGGTGTCCTTTAATTACATTTTCAAGAATATCCCAAACTACAGGCTCTTTTTTATCAATTATCTTTTTAGCCGATTTTACCGTTTTAACGATTCCGCGTTCTATAAGCTTACGGATAACAAACGGTTTGTACAGTTCGGCAGCCATATCTTTTGGCAAACCGCATTCAAACAATTTCATTTCTGGCCCAACAACAATTACCGAACGCGCCGAGTAGTCAACACGTTTACCAAGTAAGTTCTGACGGAAACGTCCTTGTTTACCTTTTAATGAATCTGAAAGTGATTTAAGCGGCCTGTTGCTTTCTGTTTTAACAGCAGAAGCTTTCCTTGTATTATCAAAAAGTGAATCTACAGATTCCTGTAGCATACGCTTTTCGTTACGAAGGATAACCTCCGGAGCTTTAATCTCCATAAGCCTTTTAAGGCGGTTATTACGGATTATAACCCTCCTGTAAAGGTCATTAAGGTCAGACGTGGCAAAACGTCCACCATCAAGCGGCACCAATGGGCGAAGTTCTGGCGGAATAACAGGAATTACTTTAAGTATCATCCATTCCGGCCTGTTTTCTTTACCAATATTGCTTTCACGGAACGACTCTACAACCTGCAGCCTTTTAAGAGCTTCAGTTTTACGTTGTTTGGAGGTTTCAGTGTTAGCACTGTGACGCAGTTTATACGAAAGCGCATCAAGATCAGTTCTGGCCAATAAGTCCATAATACATTCAGCACCCATTTTGGCGATAAATTTATTAGGATCAGTATCATCAAGATACTGGTTTTCCATTGGCAGGCTGTCTGCAATGTTTATATATTCCTCTTCAGTAAGAAAATCAAGTTCTTTTAACGCTTCTCCATCAGGGCCTTTGGCAATACCTGGCTGTATAACCACATACCTTTCATAGTATATGATCATGTCCAGCTTTTTAGAAGGAAGTCCAAGCAGGTAACCTATTTTGTTTGGTAGTGAGCGGAAATACCATATATGGGCAATGGGCACCACAAGGTTAATGTGGCCCACCCTGTCACGGCGTACTTTCTTTTCAGTAACTTCAACACCGCATCGGTCACAAACAATTCCTTTATACCTAATCCTTTTATATTTACCGCAGGCACATTCAAAATCCTTTACAGGACCAAAAATACGCTCGCAAAAAAGGCCGTCCCTTTCTGGTTTGTGAGTACGATAGTTAATGGTTTCAGGCTTTAACACCTCACCTCTTGATTCTGCCAGGATAGCCTCGGGCGATGCAAGCCCTATAGAAATCTTGTTGAATCTTTTTACGGTATTTTTATCTTTTAATCTCGTCATGATATATAATCTACCAATTTATTGAAAAGTATAGAAGGGAATGGCGAAAAACGCCATTCCCACAGAAAAAATTTATTCTTCTAACCTGATGTCAAGGCCAAGGCCTTTAAGCTCATGCATTAATACGTTGAAAGATTCCGGCAGGCCAGGTTCTGGCATGGTTTCACCTTTAACAATCGCTTCATAAGTTTTAGCCCTTCCTATTACGTCATCCGATTTAACAGTCAGTATTTCCCTAAGTGTGCTTGATGCACCGTAGGCTTCAAGCGCCCACACCTCCATTTCACCAAAACGCTGGCCACCAAACTGTGCCTTACCTCCAAGAGGCTGTTGCGTAATAAGTGAGTACGGACCGATAGAACGTGCGTGCATTTTATCATCAACCATGTGGCCCAGTTTAAGCATGTAAATAACACCAACGGTTGCCGGCTGGTGAAAACGGTCTCCCGTACCACCATCATACAGGTATGTATGGCCAAAACGCGGTATGCCTGCTTCATCTGTAAGGCTGTTGATAGAATCAAGGCTTGCACCATCAAAAATAGGTGTTGCAAATTTCTTGCCTAAATTCATACCTGCCCATCCAAGCACGGTTTCATATATCTGCCCAATGTTCATACGAGAAGGTACACCCAGCGGGTTAAGCACAATGTCAACAGGCGTTCCGTCTTCTAAGAACGGCATATCCTCCTGGCGTACAATCCTGGCAACAATACCTTTGTTACCGTGGCGTCCTGCCATTTTATCACCCACTTTTAGTTTACGTTTTTTAGCAATGTAAACTTTGGCAAGTTTAAGAATACCGCTTGGTAGTTCATCACCCACCGTAATGGTGAATTTCTCTCTCCTTAGCGCCCCCTGCAGGTCATTAAGCTTAATTTTATAGTTGTGGATAAGGTCATTCACCATAGCATTGGTCTCATCATCTGTAGTCCACTGCCCTTTGGTAAGGTGTGCAAAATCCTCAACTGCATATAACATTTTCTGGGTATATTTCTTGCCTTTGGGCAATACTTCCTCACCCAGGTCATTCATAACACCCTGAGATGTTTTTCCGTTAATGATGTTGAACAGCTTATCAATAAGCTTTTCTTTAAGCTCGTTAAATTTCACTTCAAACTCAAGTTCAAGCTTGCTCAAATCATCTTTATCTTTAGTACGCTTACGCTTATCTTTCACAGCACGCGCAAAAAGTTTTTTATCAAGAACCACACCGTTTAGCGATGGAGATGCTTTTAATGAAGCATCTTTAACATCACCTGCCTTGTCACCAAATATGGCGCGAAGCAGTTTTTCTTCCGGAGTTGGGTCACTTTCTCCTTTAGGAGTAATTTTACCGATAAGGATATCGCCGGGTTTAACCTCGGCACCAATACGAATCATACCGTTTTCATCAAGCTCTCTTGTAGCTTCTTCAGATACGTTTGGTATATCGTTGGTAAGTTCCTCATTACCCAGTTTAGTATCCCTTACTTCAAGCGAATAGTCATCTATATGTATAGAGGTGAAGATATCATCGCGCACCACTTTTTCTGAGATAACAATTGCATCCTCAAAGTTATACCCTTTCCATGGCATAAATGCCACTAAAAGGTTACGACCCAGAGCAAGTTCACCATTTTGTGTAGCATAACCTTCACAAAGTACCTGGCCCGGTTGCACCCTGTCGCCTTTGCGTACAATAGGCTTAAGGTTAATGCTGGTGCTCTGGTTGGTTTTACGAAACTTGATAAGCTGGTATGTTTTCTCGTCCGGGTCAAAACTTACTGTCCTTTCACGGTCAGTCCTGTCATACTTTATAGTAATTTTATTAGCATCTACATACTCAACGGTACCATGCCCTTCGGCATTAATAAGCACACGAGAGTCTGACGCTACCTGACGCTCAAGACCAGTACCTACAATTGGTGCTTCAGGACGTAACAATGGTACGGCCTGGCGCATCATGTTACTTCCCATCAGCGCACGGTTCGCATCATCATGTTCAAGGAACGGGATAAGTGAAGCCGAGATAGAAGCAATCTGGTTAGGTGCAACGTCTGTATAATCTACCACAGAAGGCTCTACCACTGGGAAGTCGCCTTCCTCACGGGCAATAACCCTGTCTGCCGTAATAGTACCGTCATCATCCATAGCAATATTTGCCTGGGCAATCATCTTACCTTCTTCTTCTTCTGCGCTAAGGTAAATAGGGGTACTCTCTAAATCTACTTTACCATTGGTTACTTTCCGGTAAGGGGTTTCAATAAAGCCCATACCGTTTACTTTGGCATATACACCAAGAGAAGAAATAAGACCAATGTTTGGCCCTTCAGGCGTTTCAATCGGGCAAAGGCGCCCGTAGTGGGTATAGTGAACGTCTCGAACCTCGAAACCTGCACGCTCCCTTGAAAGACCACCTGGTCCTAATGCTGATAGCCTCCTTTTATGTGTAATCTCTGCAAGCGGGTTCGTTTGGTCCATAAACTGTGAAAGCTGGTTGGTACCAAAGAATGAATTAATAACCGATGATAATGTTTTAGCATTAATAAGGTCAATCGGGGTAAACACCTCGTTATCCCTTACATTCATACGCTCACGGATGGTACGTGCCATACGGGCAAGCCCTACACCAAATTGCGCAGAAAGTTGCTCGCCCACAGTTCTTACCCTACGGTTAGAAAGGTGGTCAATATCATCAATCTCTGCTTTAGAGTTAATAAGCTCAATTAAATATTTAACTATGGTAATGATATCTTCTTTGGTAAGCACCTGCTTTTCCATAGCAATATCAAGGCCAAGTTTTTTGTTCATTCTGTAACGTCCAACATCTCCAAGGTTGTAACGCTGGTCTGAGAAGAACAGTTTATCTATAATACCACGTGCGGTTTCCTCATCTGGCGGTTCGGCATTACGCAACTGGCGGTAAATATGTTCTACGGCTTCTTTTTCAGAGTTGGTAGGATCTTTTTGCAGCGTATTGTGGATAATGGCATAATCTGCCTGGTTATTATCCTCTTTGTGCAATAATATAGTTTTTACATTAGCATCAAGAATTTCCTCCACATTGTCTTTATCAATAATGGTATCCCTGTCTAATATAATTTCATTACGCTCTATTGATACTACTTCTCCTGTATCCTCATCAACAAAATCTTCATGCCATGTGTTTAGCACACGTGCAGCAAGCCTTCTGCCAATATATTTTTTAAGTCCGGTTTTAGAAACCTTTATTTCTTCGGCAAGGTCAAATATTTCAAGGATGTCTTTATCTCTTTCATAACCAATAGCACGGAAAAGCGTAGTTACAGGAAGTTTTTTCTTCCTGTCTATATAAGCATACATAACACTGTTAATGTCAGTAGCAAACTCAATCCATGAACCTTTGAATGGAATAACCCTGGCCGAATACAGTTTGGTTCCGTTAGCGTGGAACGACTGGCCAAAGAAAACACCGGGCGACCTGTGAAGCTGTGATACAACCACACGCTCTGCCCCATTGATAACAAAAGTACCACTTGGTGTCATGTATGGGATGGTTCCCAGGTAAACATCCTGCACAATTGTTTCAAAATCTTCATGCTCGGGGTCAGTACAATACAGCTTCAACCTGGCTTTTAAAGGTACGCTGTAAGTAAGCCCCCTGTCAATACACTCTTCAATTGTATATCGTGGTGGGTCAACAAAGTAATCAAGGAACTCCAATACAAACTGATTGCGGGTATCAGTAATCGGAAAGTTTTCCATGAAGGTGTTATAAAGACCTTCGTTGCCTCTTTCATCCGATTTGGTTTCGAGCTGGAAGAAATCCCTAAAAGATTTTACCTGTATATCCAGGAAATCCGGGTAGCTCGGGATGTTTTTTGTTGAGGCAAAATTTAATCTTTCAGTCTGATTTGTTATCATCAATGGACAAAATTTTGATTAAAAAAATGTAAAAAGGAACGTACAAATGTTATTATACGAAAAATGGTTTAGGCCTTTGAGAGTACTTCTCAAGGCCTAAACCTGGTTTTTTTAACCGGAAGGAGCTTACTTAAGCTCAACAGTAGCACCGGCTTCTTCTAAAGATTTTTTAAGACCTTCAGCCTCATCTTTAGAAACGCCTTCCTTAACATTGGCAGGAGCACCGTCAACTAGATCTTTAGCTTCTTTAAGTCCAAGACCTGTAAGTTCTTTAACGGCTTTAACTACTGCAAGTTTAGAAGCACCAGCTTCTTTAAGTACTACAGTGAATTCAGTTTGCTCAGCAGCAGCCTCACCAGCACCACCACCGGCAGCAGGACCAGCAACAGCAACAGCTGCAGCTGCAGGCTCAATGCCATACTCCTCTTTTAATATTGTTGCAAGTTCATTAACTTCTTTTACTGTTAAGTTAACAAGTTGTTCTGCGAATTGTTTCAAATCTGCCATTTTTTCTATCGTTTTAACAAGTTTGTAATATATAATTTATTTAGTGCGTACGCGCAATGATTATCCTTCTCTCTCGGATAATGTTTTAATGATACCAGCAATTTTGCCACCACCTGATTTAAGGGCAGAAACAACATTTTTGGCAGGAGACTGAAGTAAGCCGATGATATCGCCAATAACTTCATCTTTAGATTTAAGGGCAACAAGTGCCTCAATCTGGTTATCTCCAATAAATACTGCTTCGTGGATGTAAGCTCCTTTAAGTACAGGTTTATCAGATTTTTTACGGAACTCCTGTATAATTTTTGCAGGGGCATTACCGTTTTCTGAAATCATTATAGAAGTACTTCCTTTTAATATAGAAGGTAACTCACCATAGTTGTTTTCAACACCATTCATTGCTTTTTCAAGCAGTGTGTTTTTTACAACCTCAAGTTTGATGCCCGCTTTAAAGCAAGCCCTTCTTAAGTTAGAAGTACTTTCTGCATTAAGTCCCGAAATATCTGTTACATAAACAACATTTGTACCGGCTAACTGTGCAGCTAAATCTTCAATAACCCTTGATTTTTCTTCCTTAGTCATAATAAAAAATTTTTAACTACCAATTATACCGCTTTAGGGTCTAAAGCAATAGCAGGGCTCATGGTGCTTGATAGGTGAATACCTTTTATATAAGTACCTTTTGCCGCAACTGGTTTCATTTTAATTAATGTTTGGATAATTTCGTGAGCGTTCTCTGCTATCTTATCAGCATCAAAAGATACTTTTCCTATACCTGCATGAACGATACCCGTTTTATCAACTTTAAAATCTATTTTACCGGCTTTAACTTCCTGAACGGCTTTAGCCACATCCATAGTTACTGTACCGGTTTTAGGGTTTGGCATAAGGCCACGGGGACCTAATATCCTACCAAGAGGGCCAAGCTTACCCATAACAGCAGGCATAGTGATAATTACATCAACATCTGTCCAGCCATCTTTAATTTTTTGAAGGTATTCATCTAAGCCTACATAGTCTGCACCTGCAGCTTTAGCATCAGCCTCTTTATCAGGAGTAACAAGTGCAAGCACTTTTACATCTTTACCTGTACCGTGAGGTAGTGTTACCACACCCCTTACCATCTGGTTTGCTTTCCTTGGATCTACACCCAGGCGCACTGCAATATCTACTGATTCGTCAAATTTAGCAGAAGCAACTGTTTTTAATAGCTCTGAAGCATCTTTCAGACTATACAGTTTATTCTTTTCAATTTTAGAAGCAGCTTCTTTTTGTTTCTTTGTCAATTTTGCCATTTCCTTGTCTTTTTACAATTAAAAAGGAGCGTCTCCTGATACAGTTATACCCATAGATCGTGCAGTACCTGCTACCATACTCATAGCCTTTTCAGGCGTAAAAGCATTCAGGTCAGCCATTTTATCTTCGGCTATAGCCTTGATCTGATCCCAGGTAACACTTGCTACTTTCTTACGGTTTGGCTCTCCAGAGCCTCCCTTAAGCTTAGCAGCCTCCAGTAATTGAACAGCAGCAGGCGGCGTTTTAACAACAAAATCGAAAGACTTGTCTTTGTACACGGTAATTTGTACCGGTAAAACTTTGCCGGGTTTATCTTGGGTTCTGGCATTAAATTGCTTACAGAACTCCATAATGTTAACCCCAGCAGCTCCCAAAGCAGGTCCAACCGGTGGCGACGGATTCGCAGCACCTCCCTTAACTTGTAGTTTAACTACTTTACTAATTTCTTTAGCCATTTCTTTAAAAGATTAGCACATTCTCCAATTGGAAGCGAGGATGTGATTTTTATAATAAGTGTAACAAAAATTATACTTTTTCAACCTGCATAAAACTGAGTTCAAGCGGTGTTTTTCTTCCAAAAATTTTCACCATTACCTCCAGCTTACGCTTTTCTTCATTAACTTTTTCTACTGTACCGTTAAAGCCATTAAAAGGCCCGTCTATAACTTTTACAGTTTCGCCAAGGTTAAAAGGTATAGAAACATTATCAGTTTTAACCGAAAGTTCATCTACTTTACCCAGCATACGGTTTACCTCGCTTTGACGCAAAGGCACAGGATCTCCACCTTTAGTTTCACCTAAAAAACCTATAACACCCGTTATAGATTTTATAATATGCGGAACTTCACCGGTTAAATTAGCTTCTATCATTACATAACCGGGAAAATAAACTTTATCCTTGCTTATTTTTTTTCCATCGCGTACCTGTACTACTTTTTCAGTAGGCACAAGCACCTGCGATATATAATCTGACATGCCAAGCCTGCCGATTTCAGTTTCAATGTAGTTTTTAACTTTATTTTCCTGACCGCTTACCGCCCTGACCACATACCATTTTTTGACATTGTTGTCTGTCATTTCAAATAAAATTAACTGTTTAACAAAGTACTGTATATCCTGGCAACAATTACCTCAAAGCCTCTGTCTACACCAAAAGTTATGAGAGCAAATAGTATAGAGAACACCGCCACTATAATAGTAAGGCGCTGCACCTCGGCCCACTCTGGCCAGGTAACATTTTCTTTTAGTTCTGTAAAAGCATCCGATACGTAATTGGTAATCTTTGCCATTGTATTTCTCTTTTTTGCACGGGTGGAGAGATTCGAACTCCCATCAACGGTTTTGGAGACCGCTATTCTACCCTTGAACTACACCCGTTTATTTAAAAGCCAGCAGACATACATAGCATGCCCGGCTGGCTTTTTATCTTATAAAAAATTAGTCTAATATTTCAGTTACCTGACCAGCACCAACTGTACGGCCACCTTCGCGGATAGCGAAACGAAGACCAACGCTAAGTGCAATCGGGCTATGTAGTTCAACCTCAATAGTAAGGTTATCACCAGGCATAACCATCTCAACACCTGAAGGTAGAGAAATTGTACCAGTTACGTCAGTTGTACGAACATAGAACTGAGGACGGTAGTTGTTGTGGAATGGAGTGTGACGTCCACCTTCTTCTTTTTTAAGGATGTAAACCTCAGCTTTAAATTTAGCATGTGGTTTAACAGTACCTGGTTTACAGATAACCATACCACGACGGATATCAGCTTTATCTATACCACGTAGAAGAATACCTACGTTATCACCAGCTTCACCCCTATCAAGGATTTTACGGAACATCTCAACACCTGTAATAGTAGAGGTAAGCTTATCAGCACCCATACCAATAATTTCAACAGGATCTCCAGTGTTAGCAACACCAGTTTCTATACGGCCTGTAGCAACAGTACCACGACCAGTAATTGTAAATACGTCTTCTATCGGCATAAGGAATGGTTTCTCCCTGTCACGTACAGGCTCTTCAATCCACTCATCAACTGCATCCATAAGCTGCATTACAGTATCAACCCATTTTTGCTCACCGTTAAGAGCACCAAGAGCAGAACCCTGGATAACAGGACCATTATCACCATCATACTGATAGAAAGAAAGCAGGTCACGGATTTCCATCTCAACTAGCTCAAGAAGCTCAGCATCATCAACCATATCTACTTTATTCATAAAAACAACAATACGAGGCACACCTACCTGACGACCAAGAAGGATGTGTTCACGTGTTTGTGGCATAGGACCGTCTGTCGCAGCAACCACAAGTATAGCACCGTCCATCTGGGCAGCACCGGTAACCATGTTCTTCACATAATCCGCGTGACCAGGACAGTCAACGTGAGCATAGTGACGTTTTGCAGTAGCATACTCTACGTGAGAAGTATTAATAGTAATACCCCTTTCTTTTTCTTCAGGAGCATTATCAATTTGATCAAATGATCTTGCTTCAGAAAGACCTGCGTCAGCCAACACCTTAGTAATAGCTGCAGTAAGGGTAGTTTTTCCGTGGTCAACGTGTCCAATAGTACCAATATTCAAGTGGGGTTTGGAACGATCAAATGTTTCCTTTGCCATGATTTAATAATTTAATCTTAGTTATATAATTAGTGTTCAAAAATTTTTCAAAAACTTGAGCCAATGACGGGATTTGAACCCGTGACCTCTTCCTTACCAAGGAAGCACTCTACCCCTGAGCTACACCGGCTTTTGAATTCTCAGCCTCAAATTACCGATTTCAATAAACAAAACCTACAACTTGAAACCTTGTGGGGAGAGCAGGATTCGAACCTGCGAAGACATAGTCAGCAGATTTACAGTCTGCCCTCGTTGGCCGCTTGAGTATCTCCCCGCCTTAATTTCAGTATGTTACAAAAAAACGCTTCACTTGAGCCGATAGAGGGACTCGAACCCACGACCTGCTGATTACAAATCAGCTGCTCTAGCCAGCTGAGCTACACCGGCGTTTACAACAAAAAAGCCCGTTATTTCTAACGGACTGCAAATGTATAGATTTTATTCTTTAATCAAAACATTTTCCTGAAAATTTTTTCTTTCTAAGAACTTGCCCTGATTTTTTGCTTTCTTTTCATAAGTAAACGTTCCATTGAATCTGCCGCAAGCTCTACAGCTTGCTCAAATGTTTTGCACTGCTTTTTCACAATAAACTCATCGCCGGGTACATTGATTTTGATTTCTGCAATTTTATTTTCTTTATTACTGGTATTATCCAGTTTAAAAAAAACATCGGAGTAAACCACCCTGTCATAGTACTTTTCAAGCTTATCCAATCTGCCCTGAACATAGCCAACAAGTTTTCTGTCAACTGCAAAGTTGACTGCATGAACATTTACTTTCATAATAAAAATAATTTAGGTTGAACATTTCAGGAATTACCCTGGCTCCGCGGATGCGCCCCCTTATATACTGCCTGCAGTTCTGCAAGGCTACTATGTGTATAAACCTGGGTAGACGACAAACTTGCATGGCCCAGCAATTCCTTTACTGAATTTAAATCGGCTCCGTTATTTAAAAGATGTGTTGCAAAAGTATGCCGCAACACATGCGGACTCTTTTTCACCTTTACAGAGATAACACTAAAGTAACTATTTATTAACCTGTACACAAAGCTTTCGCTAAGTTTTTTTCCACCGTTGCCTAAAATTAACATATCAGCATCGTGTAGCTGTTGTAGCGCTGCCCTATACTGTAAGTATTTATCTATTAACAATATAGTGCAATCAAGCAAGGGCATAATACGTTCTTTATTACGTTTACCTAAAACTTTAAGGGTTTTACCCTGGTAACCTGACATTTTTAAATTAATAAGTTCGGCACGGCGCATGCCTGTAGTATAAAAAAGTTCTATAATAAGCCTGTTGCGTACGCCTTCAAAATCATCCGGAAAAGAATTATAGTCAATTACATCGCGTAATTCTTTTTCACTAAAAGGCACCTGCACCTTTTTTTCTGTTTTAAGCGCCTTATGTTTTTGCAGTGGATTTACTTCAATTTGCCTGACCTTTAGCAAAAAACGGTAAAAGGATTTAAGCGAAGATACTTTACGGTTAACCGACCTGTTAGAAAGCCCTGTTTCTACAAGGTGCACAATCCAGCTACGCACCTGGCTGTAATTTACCTCTAAAAGTTCAGCCCCTTCATCACGCTCTTTGATAAACCTTTCAAAGGCAGCCACATCATCAGTATAAGCACGCAGGGTTAAAAGGGAATAGTTTTTCTCTTTCAACATATAGTCGCTGTATGATTGTTTAGTATCAGGCATAAAAAAACCATTAGCAGCAAAGTTATACTTTTACTGCTAACGGTTCAATATGATTTACTGAAATATATTAGTTTTCAGCAGCGTCTCTTAATCCTTGGATATAAGCCGCTTTCTGTATCTCAGTCCTTCTGACTACTGATGGTTTTGTAAATTGTTGACGTGCCCTAAGCTGACGTACCGTCCCGGTCCTGTCAAATTTACGTTTGTAACGTTTTAGCGCCCTATCAATATTTTCTCCGTCTTTAATTGGTATAATTAACATAGTCTAACACCTCCTTTCGTTTGGGGTGCAAACATAGATATATTTTTTAAACCCTGCAAACAATAACTTATTATTTTACAGACCATACTGTATAGCCGTGTGGTGGCGCTTCAACCTTAACCCAGGTATCGTTTTGAGTGGTTGGCTCCCACCCGCTACTGCCGGTATAATCTTTTATTACCGTGTTGGCCCAGTTGGTATCCACCCAGCGTTCCTGCCAGGTGTTACTATTATTTATATACACTATAAGGCCCGGGCTGCCGTTTCGGCGTGCCACATACTCATCAGCATCGGCATAAAGGTAAGTGGTACTGCCACTTGCCAGGGTGTTATGCACCCATATCAGGTTGTTGAGTTTATTTTTATCCAGCCATTCCTCATAATCCCTGTAAAATATGCAAGGATAACCTTCATGGGTAAGTATAAAAGCATACGCCAGTAATTTGTTATTATAAATTTCGTCAGTATCATGATTGGCTACAAAGGTAACTGCCCTGTAAGCATTGCGCTTTAACAACATATCTCCGTTAAGCTGTGTAAGATCGTTATTAGCAAGGGCATCGCGCATTTTATAATAGCAGGCAAAATCAAACGCGCTTGCTTCTGCACCATTTGCCCAACTTTCAAGCGTAGCAGCGTTTCCATCCCAATACTCCCCAACTGTAAAACCGCCTACGGCATTTTTAAAATTTTTTACCACCCATGGATCAAAGCCTTTAACCATATCAAAGCGCCAACCATCAAAACCCATAGTGTTTTTATAGTATTTAGCAATGGAATTACTGTTGTTATACAGCCAGTTTTGCACATATAATTTATCATGGCACATATCCGGGTATCCTCCAAAAGTACCGGCATCATTACTATGGTAGTCGTTTGGATGAAAATCATAATAAGAGCGGTTAAATAAACCCGAAGCCGGCTGGAAGTTAGTATAGGTATTACCTCCCGTAAACGGGTTATATTCTGAAGCCCCGCCACTACAATGGTTTATCACAATATCGGCAATAACACTAAGGTCATTACTATGCGCTGTAGCAATAAGGCTCTGCAACTCTGTTTTAGAGCCAAAACGGGTTTCGGTATTACCCATTTGATTATAATTACCAAAATCAAAATAATCAAAAGGGTCATATCCCATAGAGTAGCCCCCGCTGGAGCCTTTTGTTGCCGGGGGCAACCATATTGCATCTATACCGGCAGATGCCCAAGAGGGTGCTTTGCCTTTAATGGTATTCCACCAGGTGCCGCCACCGGGGCAATCCCAATAAAAAGCCTGCATCATTACTTTGCCCCCTGCCGAACGCGTAGCGTTATATGGGCCGCTTTGTGCCGGCACCTGTTGTTGCGGTTGTGTTTCATCCTGAATTTCTGCATCGGTGGTACAGCTGCAAAACCCAAGACTTAAAACTACTGAGTAAAATAAGTATTTCATAATTAAAAGGTTTGATTTTTATCTAATTTATAAAATACTATATCAAAAATTTTACATTCAATAACCAAAACAACTACTACATCGTTATAGTGTTAATAAATAATCAAAAAAAAACCTTACATGTTACTGTAAGGCTTAAAAGTTGTATTTACTATTTAAATATTAGTCCTTCAATAGATTACGTGATATTACCACTTTCTGAATTTCTGTAGTACCTTCTCCTATAGTACACAGTTTTGCATCACGGTAAAACTTCTCTACTGGGTAATCTTTTATATACCCATACCCTCCATGAATTTGTACCGCCTCATTAGCAATACGCACACAGGCTTCGCTGGCATACATTTTTGCCATAGCCCCTATTGTAGTTACAGGTTTATTATTGTTTTTTAACCAGGCTGCCTTGCGCAGCAAGAGCTCACTGGCTTCTATTTCTGTAGCCATATCGGCAAGTTTAAAGCTTATACCCTGAAAACTGCTTATAGCTTTCCCAAACTGATGACGCTCTTTACTATATTTTAGCGCCGCCTCATAAGCACCTTTAGCAATACCCAGAGATAATGCCCCTATACTAATGCGTCCCCCATCTAATACCTTCATAGCCTGTATAAATCCTTCTCCAACCTCTCCAAGTCGGTTGGCATCGGGTATGCGGCAATCTGTAAATATAAGCTCGGCCGTTTCACTGGCGCGCATACCCAGCTTGTCTTCTTTTTTTCCACTGGCAAAGCCGGGTGTACCTTTTTCTACAACAAAAGCAGTCATGCCCCGCGAATCTCCCTTATCTCCGGTACGCACAATTACTACGGCAATATTGCCGGATATAGCATGTGTAATAAAGTTTTTAGCCCCTTTTAATATCCAGTGGTCACCATCTTTTACAGCGGTTGTATTCATACCTCCAGCATCACTACCGGTATTATGTTCAGTAAGACCCCAAGCACCAATATATCTTGCGGATGCAAGTTCCGGCAGCCAGCGTGATTTTTGTTCTTCATTACCAAACATAAGAATATGGTTAGTGCAAAGCGAATTATGCGCGGCAACAGATAACCCTATAGAAGGGTCTACTTTAGATATTTCTTCAATTACATTGATATATTCATTATAATCCATACCCGATCCACCATAGGCTTCGGGCACTAAAACACCCATAAAACCCATTTCTCCGAGTTTTTTAAATAAATCTACCGGAAAATGCTGCTTTTCATCCCACTCGTTTATATGTGGGCGTATATACTGTTCTGCAAAGTCTTTAACTGAAGCCGCTACAATGTTATCGGCCTCCATATATTCAAAATCCATACTTATAATTTTAATATTCCAAATATAAGCGAATTATTTTTGATTTTTTATCATTAAAAATGTTTATTTCTGATAATTCATCAAAATCAGTGATTTTACCATCCAGACGGCGCTTTAGTATAACCTCAACAGCAGCTTCATTAAAATACGGAAAATTGCTTAATTGTTCCGCCGTTGCCGTGTTGATATTGAGTCTTTTTATATCAGGCCTGCCTTTTATGGCAAAACGTTCTTTAAGGCCTTTAACAGCATTATCAGAAAATTTAAACTCTTCCAACTGCTCCATGCTTACATAAGCACCAAGCTGTGCCCTTCGGCGCAGTATTTTTTTTGCAGAAACGGGCCCGATGCCATTAACATATACCAGGTCTTCTTCTACAGCCTCATTAATATCTATAGGCAGTGTAACCAGTTTTTCGTAAGCCGCGCGGGCTTCTTCCGCCCTGTGTTTATATTCAACCCAATCAGGAAATTTAAAAAACGGTGATATTTTAGTTAACAGTGTATCATGCACACCGGTAACCCTCTTAAAATCTTCCGCAGATTCTATAAATTTGCCTTCATCCCTGTAAACCTGTAATTTTGCAAATTCTTCTGAAGAAAGCCCCAGTACATAAGCTTTATAATCGGTAATATAATTTGGGTTGAATGGATAAACAACAGCTTTATTTGTCGTATACGCTACAGTATCTTCTACAATACCAACAACCGCTTGTTGTTTAAGTGAATCTATAATTGCCTGTAAAGACAGCCATTCTTCGGCTTGAACTGAAACAGGATTTACAATAGTATTTCGTGAAATAACATAATATCCCGCCTGAAAAATAATAATTATAGAAAACAGCGCTAAAATACCTTTTTGCTGGCCTTTTGTAAAACGGTAAAAAAACCGGAATGCTTTCATACGCTGCTAAAGGTCAAATACAGAACTGCGCTTGGTATATATCATATCTTTGAGTTTCAGCCAAAATGCTAAAGTCAGGTATACCCCAAACCATAGCCCTGCCGTAACAAAACTAATGTAAATAAAAAACAAACGTACATTTGTGGCCCGCATACCAAGCCTGTCTGCAAGGCGTTGCGCCACCTCAAAGCCATTACGCTCAAAAAAATGCCTTATTTTGGTAATAAAAGACATATAAAACTAGTTTTATTATTATAGAATAATGAAAACCAAAGGTAAAAATAATATACTTAATTCTTAATAATTTCTAGGCCAAAAGCACATTTCATACATTGTTTGTTATCGCAGTATTCTTTTTTAAGCTGCAGTAGTGCCTGGCTGTCATAAGCAGAATTAACCTGCATATTAAAATATCTAAACTTATCTATAACAGTGTTTTTTTCCGGCGCAAGGGCCTGCATAAGCCCTAAAAGTTCTTCGTGATTTTGTTTGCCCCTATTCTTGGCGTAAGCAAATTTAAAAGGCACAATAGTATTTATAATCAGTAAATTGATAAAAGATACCGAAAGCGGCTTACGCTTTGGCGGGCTAACCTTATCAAAGCGGTAATGGTTTATCCAATAGGGCGACACCTGTGTTTTAAAAACATCATATATTTGATCCGGGGTTTGTGCTGCTATTATTTTTGAAAATAAGTTTTGCACGGTATTGTATAACATAGCAAGTTGCGAAAGCCTTATGCTTGGGAAATTATCCGGGCGGTGCCTGAAAAATTCAACCGGAACAGGATGATACACATCAAAGGTATATTTATGCTTTAGGTAAGCATAATGTGCCTGTAGGGCTTTAGGATAGTTCTCCTCAAAATCCCCATCCAATAAACCAGCCCTGCCAAAGAGTAAAGCTTCAATATGTTCCGGGTTATGGCTTTCTTTACGTATTATAGAAAACGGAACTGATTTAGCCAACGCAAAAAATGCCTCTCCGTTGCTATTAAGCCCAAAATTGCGCGCCAAAAAACAAAACAACACCGCCTCCCAATCATTATTTGTGGCATCTGCCAATTCTAAAACAGGTTTTGCCTTACGCTCAAGGCGTTCAAAAAATAAACGCTCTTTCCAGTTATCAACCACAAAAGAATTGAGGCTATTCAACTCTTTCTCACAATATATCCATGATTTTGAAGCTGCAAGTTTGCTATAGCTTTCAAGTAGTTTTGTATCAACATACTTCTTTAACTCCAGCACGGGTAGTTCAGAGTTATTACTGCGCAGCACTTCTACATCATGCTCCCATACCACATGGAGTATTACACTATCATAATTTTTGTCGGTTTCATGGTGATGTACATACCAGTCAGACGAATTAATGTGTATCTCTACGTTTCCGGCCCATTTTTGGCCGCCAATACTAATTTGAGCATTAAAAAAATCCGGGCCTTGTTGCTGCAGGTATTGCCCAACTGTAATAATCTCTACTAAATCCCCCTGCACGGTTTTCAGTTCTTTTACAGCAAACTTTTTAAATTGCCATATATAATGAAGTAAATCTTCTTTCATAAGAAATTTTGAGAAACAAAAATAATAAACCTTACAGCTTTATCCTGTTAAAAAATATTATCTGCCCTAATTGCATTGAGATGCATTAATCAATATATAACTTTTATATTTTTAACTAATAGTTTAACATTAAATTTTTTATATATACTTTTTTTACACAAAAAACCATATAAATAATTTGTTTTTTAATATAAAAAAAGATCATTTAACATCACAAAATATAAATAATATAACATTACACACCACACTTGTTATGAACTTAACATTTGTATAATTACATTTACGTGTAATATTATCTAATTATTATCTTATGATGAACAATACTTTATTTATTGGTGACAATTATTTGAAAGCATCATTACGATGTTTCCAAGCATTGTTTTTTATATTGTCACTAAGTGTTTGTGCAGATTCTTATGCGCAGGCACCAGCAAATGATGATTGTAGTGGTGCAATACCCATTACAGTAAACAGCAACCTTACATGTACTTCTGTAACATCTGGTACCACTGTTAATGCAACCGAATCTATGGCTGCAGCACCATGTTCTGGAACACCAAATGATGATGTATGGTTTAGCTTTGTAGCACAAAGTACTACCCAGCAAATAACTATTTCTAATGTTGTTGCTGTACAAGGAACAAGCACTGATATGTATTTTCAAGTGCTTGACGGTACTTGTGGCAGTACTACCAGCCTTTTATGTTCAGACCCTAACTCTAATCTTGCATCAGGTTTAACAGTTGGCAATACATATTTATTACGTGTATATAGCTACTATACCTCTTCAAGACAAACCTTTGATGTTTGTATAGGTAGTTTGCCTGCTGCACCGGCAAATGACAACTGCGCTAATGCAATTGCGCTTACTGTTAACCCTGACACTTCTTGTGCTAATGTAACAGCAGGGACAACAGCAGGCGCTTCCCAGTCAATGGAAGCTGCACCATGTAATGGAACACCTGATGACGACGTGTGGTTTTCTTTCGTAGCAACTGCAGTAGCCCACACTATTACAATTTCTGATATTACTGCAGTGGCAGGCACAAGTACCGATATGTACTTCCAGGTACTAAGCGGCACGTGTGGTAATACAGTAAGCAAAGCATGTTCAGACCCTAACTCACTATCTGTAGGAGGCCTTACTATTGGCGAAGCGTATTTTGTAAGGGTTTACAGCTACGGTTCTTCATCTGTAAATAATTTTAATATCTGTGTTAGTACACCGCCTGCAGGTCCTGCAAACGATGAGTGTGCTGCTGCCGTAGCACTTACCGTAAATAATGACTTAAGCTGTACTAATGTTACAGCTGGCACTACATTAAATGCAAGTTACACTATGGCTCCGGCTCCATGCTACGGAAATCCTAATGATGATGTATGGTACTCTTTTGTGGCAACAAGCACAGTACATAACGTTACGCTTTCTGATATTACTGCAGTTGCAGGAACAAGTACGGATATGTATTTTCAGGTATTAAGCGGAAGCTGTGGCAATACCAACAGCCTCCTGTGTTCAGACCCTAACACTAATAATGTTGGAGGGCTAACAATAGGTGAAACGTATTTGGTAAGGGTTTATAGTTATGGTACTACATCCAGCCAGACTTTTAATATTTGTATAGGTACGCCACCGCCACCACCAGCAAATGATGAGTGTAGCGGTGCTGTAGCACTTACTGTAAACAGCGACTTGAGCTGTACCAATATTACATCAGGCACTACACAATATGCCTCGCAATCTATGGCAGCAGACCCATGTTATGGAACACCTAATGACGATGTATGGTACTCTTTTGTGGCTACTGCGACCTCGCATCAAATAAAGCTTTCTAATGTTACCGCTGTATCAGGCTCAGGTACCGATATGTATTTTCAGGTATTAAGCGGAAGCTGCGGTGCTACAACCAGCCTGCTTTGTTCTGATCCTAATATTAATACTGCTCAGGGACTAACAGTTGGGGAAACTTATCTTATACGGGTTTACAGCTATGGTAGTACATCAAGTCAGACTTTTGATATTTGTGTAGGTAGTTTTCCTCCTCCGCCAGCAAATGATGATTGTTCTGGTGCAATTGCACTTACAGTTAACCCAGACCTTACTTGCACTAATAGTACACAGGCTACTACTGCCGGTGCTACGCAGTCTATGGCAGCAGACCCATGTTATGGTACTCCTGATGATGATGTATGGTTCTCTTTTGTAGCCACTAATAATGCGCATACTATTACAATTTCTGATGTTGCTGCAGTAATAGGCTCTAGTACCGATATGTATTTTCAGGTATTAAGCGGAAGCTGTGGCACAACAACCAGCTTGCTTTGTTCTGACCCGAACAGTGCAATTGCGAGTGGACTCACGACGGGAAACACTTATTATGTAAGGGTTTATAGTTATGGAGCTACCTCAATGGATACTTTTACTATCTGCGTAGGTACGCCACCGCCACCGCCTGTAAATGATGATTGTACAGGTGCCATTGCTATTACTGTGAATGATGATTTAGAATGTACAAACACTATTGCAGGAACTACACTATCAGCTACTGAATCTATGGAAGCTGATCCTTGTTCTGGAAACCCTGATGATGATGTGTGGTTCTCTTTTGTTGCCGGTGCAACATCACACCTAATAACCTTATCAGATGTTGAGGCTATGATTGGCACAAGCACTGATATGTATTTTCAGGTATTAAGCGGAAGCTGTGGTAATTTCAGCAGCCTGCTTTGTTCTGATGCCGACAGCAATACCGTAAACGGACTTACTATTGGAGAAACATATTACTTAAGGGTATATAGCTACGGCAGTTCTTCAAACCAAAACTTTACTATTTGCATAGGTACATTCCCGCCGCCGCCGGCAAATGATGAGTGTGCAAATGCTATAGCACTTACAGTAGGCCTTGATTTTGAAAGTGCCGCAGTAGCTACTACAAACGCTGGCGCTTCGCACAATGATGACGATGAAACACCATCTTGTGATGCATATAACTTTGATACAAACGGTAAAGATATCTGGTTTACGGTTGTGGTGCCACCAACAGGTGAACTAACACTGGAAACAAGAAGCAATGGAGATGAAGATATAGAAGATACCGGGCTTGCAGCATATACCGGCACTTGTGGTGATTTAACATCACTAGAATGTGATGCTGATGACGGCGAAGGCAACTTCTCACTATTAGAGCTTTCTGATCTTGATCCTGGTTCTGTAATTTACGTAAGGACCTGGGGCTATAACGGTGTTTTTGGCGCATTTGATATTGCAGCATATGCTGAACCTTGTGATGTGGAAGCCCCTGATGGAGAAATGACTCAGGACTTGCTTCTTGGTGAAACGCTTGCCGACCTTGAAGTTGATGGCGATAATCTTACATGGTATTCTGATGCGGAACTAACAAATGAAATACCTGATACTACAACAGCAGTTGACGGCGCTACTTATTATGTAACACAAACTGAAGTTGCCTGCGAAAGCGACGCCCTTGCTGTTACAGTAACTGTGACTGACCCTTGTGCAGGAGTTACAGCACCTACAGGTGATACTGAACAGGAATTAAGTTTAGGCCAGACACTTGCTGACCTTGAGGTTGAAGGCGATAACCTGACATGGTATACTGATGCAGAATTGACTACTGAAGTTGATGCTACTACCGTGGCAGTTGACGGTGCTACTTATTATGTAACACAAACTGTAGCCACATGTATAAGTGAAGCTTTAGCCATAACGGTAACTGTAACTGATCCTTGTGCAGGAATTACAGTTCCTGTAGGAGATACTGAACAAGACTTTACAGCAGGCCAGACATTAGCAGACCTTGATGTAACAGGTGATAACTTAATGTGGTATACTGATGCTGAATTGACGAATGCTTTACCTGAGACCACTGTACTTGTTGACGGAACTACCTACTATGTTACACAAACTGTAGGAGAGTGTGCCAGCGAAGCTTTGGCAGTAACGGCTAATCTTGTATTAAACAGAGATGATTTTGCAGCAGATAAGTTTAGGTATTATCCAAACCCGGTTATTAGTACACTTACTATATCAGGCCAAAATCAAATAGAAGATGTTTCTGTATTCAATATGCTTGGGCAGGAAGTTTATAGCAATAGCTTTAACGCTGATGAAGTTGAATTAGATTTATCCCAGCTTTCTGAAGGAAATTACATGGTAAGGATTAAAACAGCAAATGCTGTTAAAACGATAAAAATTATAAAGAATTAATTTTTACTAATACTATTTTAACTAAAAATGGCTGCCTCTCGGCAGCCATTTTATTTATAAGCTAAAAAACTATAGCAATAAACAATTATAGCATCAACCATACAGGCACAATGCAGATGTACTTATATGCCTTCAAAAATCTATAGCGTAAAGGCTTTTATCATAAAAAAAGAGCCTTACGGCCCTTTTAATATTTTTTATTTCATTGAACTTATAATATCATGTTTGGTAATAATATGGTATTTATCCTCACTCAGGTGTACCAATACCGCCTGGTTATCTTTACTGAACAATTTTGATATTTCATCTACAGAAGTACCAGCCTTAACTATAGGATATGGCTTACCCATAACTTCTTTCACAGGTTTATCAGCTATATTTTTATCGGCAATAAAACTCCTGAAAAGATCTGTTTCATCTAGCGAGCCTACAATGCCTGTAGTATCTACCACAGGTATTTGTGATATTTTATACTTACGTAAACGATCTATGGCATGGCTTACCAATTCTTCAGTTCGTACTACTACAAGAGGTTTATCTACATGATCCTTAATCAGGTCTTCGGCCTTAGTAATAGTGTCGTCCAGATAACCACGCTCACGCATCCAGTCATCATTAAACATTTTACCTACATAACGGCTACCACTATCATGAAACAGCACTACCACTACATCATCAGGCTTAAAATGCTCTTTTAGCTGCAACACGCCTTTTATAGCTGCCCCGGCAGAATTACCAACAAAAATCCCTTCTTCCACGGCAAGTTTTCGGGTATATACCGCAGCATCTTTATCTGTTACTTTAGTAAAACCGTCAATAAGCGAAAAATTTACATTTTTTGGAAGTATATCTTCCCCAATCCCTTCGGTAACATAAGAGTAGATTTCATTTTCATCAAAAATGCCTGTTTCATGGTATTTTTTGAAAACCGAACCATACGTGTCAATTCCCCATATCTTAATATCAGGGTTCTTCTCTTTCAGATACTTTGCTACCCCAGATATAGTTCCGCCGGTACCAACACCTACAACAAAGTGGGTTATTTTGCCTTCAGTTTGTTCCCATATCTCGGGTCCGGTCTGCTCATAATGTGCAGCCGTATTGCTCAGGTTATCGTATTGGTTTACATACCAGCTGTTAGGTATTTCCTCAGCCATGCGCTTTGACACCGAATAATAAGACCTCGGATCATCTGGCTCTACATCGGTCGGACAAACCACAACTTTGGCCCCCACAGCCCTAAGGATGTCCATTTTCTCTTTAGATTGCTTGTCAGACATCACACATACCAGCTTATATCCTTTTACTATAGCTGCGAGGGCAAGCCCCATACCCGTGTTTCCCGATGTGCCTTCTATAATAGTACCTCCGGGCTTAAGCCGCCCGTCGGCTTCAGCATCCTCTACCATTTTTACCGCCATACGGTCTTTAACAGAATTGCCTGGATTAAATGTTTCCACCTTAGCCAATACAAGCGCATCAATGCCGGTAGCAAGTTTGTTTATTTTAACCAAAGGCGTATTGCCAATGGTTTGCAATATATTTTGTGCGTATTTCATATCAATATAATCCGGTTACGGGTATTAAAAATAACTCTTGCAAAGATACTTTTATAGTATTTAAATAAAAAATCCTTGGTATTAAGAAAAGAAATCCCATATAACGCCAAAGCGTACTGTAAAATCCCGGTAAGGATAATTTGGCGCAGAATAATAATTATATCCTGTAAAACTTGAATTAAAATGCTCTGCCTTAAAAAAAAGTCTGAATTCTTGAATTTTCAGGTTGATAAAGAAATCCATTAGTGGAAAACCTCCGATTTTAGTTTCATCCTGAGAATAAAACTCGCCTAATACAGGGCTGTAGCCATTTGCATAATATTTTGTAAAGTATTGAAATGTAACACCCGTTTGTATCAGCAGAGCTTTTTTAAACCACCTGTCAGTATAGTATACGGTATTTCGGGTAAGGAAAGAAGGTACATTAAGCACATTACCTGATTGCTGCACATTTTGGTAAAGCACCGTATTATCTAAGCCAAATTTACCAAACCTGAATTCTTTATTCGCTTTAACTGAAAAATAATTAATAGTATTACCATCCTGTTGTGGTGTAACAAAAAGTTGCTCAATATCGGTAGGTCTTTCAGGAGCTACAATTGAATCTTTAAAATACAGATAATCGTTCATTACCTGGTATGAAGCAGAAGCATTGAGCCATTTTGTTTTAAATTCAAATTCAAAACGGTTTATCTTCTCGTTTTTTAACCCGTCATTATACCAGTTATAATTTTTATAATCACTTTGATATAATACAAAATTATTGTTGGGTAGTTTATTTATCCTATTAAACCTGCCCGACACAGAAGTGCTGTCATTAAAAGTATAGAGTGCTTTTATATCTATGTTTGCTAAAGACTGATTTGTGATAGAATTACTCAATAAAGCTGTACCATTCCACTTTCCTTTTTTATAAGTATATTTTGCCCCGTACGTATCTATCCTATCACTCAATGAATTTGGAATAGCAATAGTATTATCCTGCCCAAGAATTACGGTATGGTAATAATAATTATAATTATAATCTTCAACATAAAACTCTAACAACCCCAGTTTTTCATGATTGTATGCAGCGCCTAGCAAGTTATACATACGGTTATAACGGGTTTTATTGTTTATAGAAGATTCATAAAATTCACCAAAACGTAATGATGGTGTGGGTTGCTCAAACTCGAAAAATTTATTTTCATAGTTAAACTGGTGATGCAAAACAATACTGTTTGGATTTGACTTGCTAAGCCTGAAAGTATGGTCAAAAAAATAGCGGTTACCTAAAAGCTTAGATTTAGCATTAGTTAAATATACGGGAAGTCTTTCGCGTTGGCTATAAGGCTCTTCACTTTCTTCAAAAAGAGAAATATCTGTAATACCACCATTTTCCTGGTTAGAAAAATCCTGTCCTGTAAAATGCAATTTTAAGAAATAGCGCTTATCAGTAGTATTATAACTTAACCCAATTCTAAAAACACCGTTACTTGAAATTGAATTAACGTATTTACCTATTGATCGTATGGCTTTATAACCTATAAACAAATTGAGGTTTCTAGAGGTATTTACCGAAAATAAAGCGTCCATAATCTGCCCCTGTTCCAGCACCGATTTATAAAAAAGGTCTGTAAATGGAGTAGCTACTTCAAAATAAGGTACCTCTTTAGCTTCAAGATAAGCAAAATGTTTAGCCCTAAAACCAAACTCAGGAAATGGATTATGTTCCACTAATCCATAATCTAATATATTGTAAGTTTGTCCCTCATTAGGAAAAGCTAGTAAACCAAAATTATCTTTTCTTAAATAATTTGCAGCATATTCTTTTTGTATGATTAGAGCGGTATCAACATAAGTAGTATCCCGCTCAAGGGAAATTATCTTATACATATCTAAAGTAGCAACGCTATCGGTTGCTACAGTAGCAGTTTGGCGCCCTGCCCGTTGTAGGGTATCATTCAGGGCATTACTCCTAATAGTATTTCCCTTTAATTTTTTATTTTGGGAAAATACTGCCAAAGGCAGCAGGAGTAATAACAACAAGTATTTCTTTAGCATCCTGAATTTTTATTTGGCAAAGGTACTTATTTTTCATAACTCAAAATAACACGATAAAGTATAAAAAAGGGGCTTTTTTACAAAAGCCCCTTTTAAAAATTATATGTTAAACTATTAACGAATTAATTATAGTAAACCATCAGGCCAGTCTTCACCACCAGCCCTTGTTACTTCAACAGTACCTTGGTCACCATAGTTATTAGTCCATACAAATGTCAATACAGGCCCATCAACGCTTATAAAGTTATATGTATAAGTTAAGCCATATTGGTCTTTAGCAGTACCTGCAAGAGCAAGGCCGCTACATGTCCACTGTATAGCAGCAGTACCATCAGTAGCAGGAGCATCATCCCATACAAAATCGTAATGACCCCAAGACAAATCAGAAATAGAATAAACTCCTGTAGATGTTTCTGTCCATGCCAATTGTCCTTCAATAGTACCTTCAACAGGTGTACCTGAACCAGTACCACCACCTGCACCTTTAAACATATTATATTGTACATAATCATGTACCCCTGCAAGGCTTTCCGTACCACAATATTTAAATACTGTTAATGTATGAAAGTTTTTATCATCTAAAATAGGATAAGAAGCTTCATCAACAGTCAGAATCATATCAAAATCCTGTCCTTCAGAAAATTGATCTACATTAAAAGTAATTGGTATTTCACCAACAAAAGATCCTGCAGGTATAGTTACAGTTGAGGGGATACTATATTGAGAAGGAGTAATAGTAGAAGTAGGATCAACGCTAATAGCAATTGTCCTGTCCTGATTACTTTTAGTTGTTACACCAAATTCAACATACACTACATTTTGTTCCTCATTAATAGGAGCATCAGATTCGCTATCAGCAAACATATACATCTCTGGCGCGTCACCAGAAAGTGTCAACTCATCCCTGTCACAAGCAGTAATAGCAGAGCCAATAAAAGCTATCAGGGCAAATTTTAAAAATATATTCTTCATAGATTCGTTTTTTTATTATTAATAACCCGGATTTTGCTGATCGGCGATAACATTGTTACCATTTATTTCAGCTTGTGGGATAGGCAATGTAAACCTGTAATCAGTTACAGAAAGTGTACATGCACCATAAGGTTCGCAATCTCTCTCATAACGGTCTACACTAGATACACCTGCAAGAGTACCTAAACGGTGAAGATCTATATAACGGAAGCCTTCAAAAGCAAGTTCAAGCCTTCTTTCTTTAAGCACAGCTGCAAAACCATCTTGTTGAGTAGTGAATGCACTAAGTGCTGAACCTGAACTAATTCTTCTGCTTCTTAAGAAATTAAGGGTTGTAAGAGCGCCATCAAGATCTCCAAGACCAACTTGGGCTTCCGCTTTAATCAAATGAATTTCAGCAGTTCTCATTACAGGTACCCTGTTATTAAGAGGAAGCTGTGCAACACCAGGATATTTACCAGGAAGTAATATATCCTGCCCTCTGTAATCAAAAACAGTAGAGTAATTGGGCGAAATAACACTTCCATCCAACACCACAACACCACGGCGAACGTCATTATTTGGATAAGCATTATAAAGAGATCTGCTCACTTCCATATAAGCACCTCCACTAATAGAAACTTCGTTGAAATACCAGTTAGAAGCAATACCTGGTTTACCACTCGGCCTTTCAAGACCAAAAATTATTTCAGAACTACTACTATTATCCCAAATACTAGGATAAGAATTAGCAGAAGCCAAACCTTGAGAGGTAGCAGGATATTGATTAATAACCTCATCAGCATATGTTAACGCTTCGGCATATTTAGCACGGTAAAGTGCTAAACGAGCCCTTAATCCTGTAACTAGCTGTTGAGTAACAAGAGCAGAGCTATTAGCTTGCAGATTATCTTCAGCAAAATCTAAATCTTCATTAATAAACGCATAAATTAATCCATTTTCTACCCTTGGCAACATTTCCTTATTAGGAAGATCACTAGGAACATGGTCTAACAACATAACACCAAGAGCATTATCATCAGTCATATCAGTAGAAAAATAAGCTTCCAACTGAATAAAGCCTAATGCCCTAAGGGTACGTACTTCAGCTAAGATTCTATTTTTCTCTATAGTATCATCTTCAAAACTTGCAGATTCAGGATCAAGCACAACATTATCTGAAAGTTGTATGATACGATTTGCAGAAACAATCAGGTTATAATTATTTAACCAGATAGCCCTTACATAGCTGTTTGTTGCTAAAAGGTTAAACCTGTATTCTGGCAACGATTGCCCACCATTATCAATACCGATAGCTGTTTCATCAGTAAAATAACTGGTAAAAGCTATTTCATCATCCGGATACACCTGGTCATAAAGTGAAATCAATGCAGAATTCATATCATTCACATTCTGGATAGCATCTATCGGGTAAAGCTCACCAGGCTGCACGATTTCATACGCATCTGAACAGGAATTAAAAATCCCCGCAAACAATAGTAAGGCAAATAAAACTTTTATATTTTTCATATTATTTTTTTTTATAATGATAAATCAACTCCAAAAGAAAATACTCTAGGGGTTGGATAGCCACCAAAAGTACTGCCTGCATTATTACTTTCAGGGTCAAAACCTCTCCATTTTGTCCATGTAAGGAAGTTCTCACCTTGAACATAAAGCCTTGCACTAGTCAAGAATGTTTTATCAAGGAATTTAGCCGGAACATTATATCCTATTGAAGTAAATTTCAATCTTAAATAAGAAGAGTCACGTAAAAACCTATCAGATCCACTTGCACTTGCTGCATTAGTAGCAAAAATTGAAGGAACAGAAGTTGAACGATTATCTGGTGTCCATGCATTATTGAAATCATCTGCAACAGGGAATGAACCTAAGTTATTAGGATCCATTAAGTTAGATAAATCATAATCAAACCTGTAAACATCAGCTACAAAAGTAAACTGGGTAGTTAGGTAAAATCCTTTATAATTTGCCTCAAAACCAAATCCTCCCTGATATCTTGGTATTGGAGATTTTCCTGTAAGCACACGGTCTCCTTGTTGAGGGTTTTCTGTAAGATCGCCATCAGCAGTATAAAATAATAAATTACCATCTACAGGGTTTACACCGGCATACTTATATAACCAATATTGATATGCAACCTGACCATTAACGTGTGCCTGGCTTGTTAAGTAAGTAGCTCCATCTGGAAAATTATCTACTTTGTTGTGGTTGTATGATCCATTAGCCGTTAACCTTAAAGTAAAATCACTGCTTGAAGGAAAAACGTCATAGTTAAGCAACGCTTCCACACCTTTGTTTTCAAGATTACCTGTGTTACCAAAAGCACCATAAGTACCATAAACAGCAGAAACAGGAGCAGACTGGAACAGGTCTTTAGTATATTTTCTGTACACATCTATCGTACCACTAACTTTTCTGTTCCAAACAAAATCAATACCTATGTTAGCCTGCATTATGGTTTCCCACTTTAAACCAGGGTTTCCTAACTGAATCTGAGCAAGACCAGATTGGTTGTTATAACCACTACCCGTACCATATAATGTTCTGGTATAGTTACCAGCAGCATAAGGACTGTCGCCATCTATATTTTGATTACCTGTAGTACCAATAGATCCCCTTAATTTAAGTTCTGTTATTGATGAGTTTGCCATAAAAGGCTCCTGATCTATATTCCATCTACCGGAAACAGACCAAAACGTACCCCACCTGTTGTCTGCAACAAACCTGTAACTCGCATCCCTACGGATTGAAGCACCAAGACCAAATCTTGAATTATAATCATAATCAAGAGTAGCAAAGTAAGAAAACAAACCTGCTTCTGCTTTATATGCAGATACAGTACGTTGAAATAAATTAGGATTAGAAGGGTCAAACGGAACATAACCTGTACCTGCACCCGGCTCATAAGTTTTAGGATTCAAACCTGAAGTCTGGAATATATTATATGAATTATGCGCTTTGTAATATTCAGTCATTACTGAAATATCCAAACCGTGTTTCTCACCAAATATTTTGCTGTAACTTAACCTTGTATTACCATTAAAACCAAAGTTACGGTAATCTGTAATTTGTTCTAAACCGGCAAATTCCCTCCATCCTGCAGGCGCAGCAGCAACTACTGCAAGGTATGATTCCGGAGTTCTAGCAAATACACGGTTATAATCTGTAAAATCAACACCACCTATAACACCAAAGGTAAGATCTTCAGTAATTTTGTAATTGGCAGTACCATTAAATAACAATTTTATTTCGTCATACCTGTTATACATATGGTCTATATAATCCATTAGCATATATGGGGTATTACGGAATGAAGGATTTCCAATTAAATCATAAAGATCCTGACCGTTATCAGCCGGATAAGCATTAGGATCAAGATAAGGCAGCGAAGAAAGCATACCCTGCAACGGGTTTTGAAGAATGTTACCCGCAAAATCAGGATCAGTTTGTGACCTTGTTTCTGCCTCTAACTGGTTACGCCTTGAAAAACCACCATAAACGTTAACAGTATAATCAAAACGCTCATTATTACTTTTACCTGTAAAGTTTGATCTTAAAGAGATTCTTTGAATATCAGTACTAGGTACAATACCTTCCTGTTTAAAATAACCAAGAGAAACAAAAGAGTTTAGTAATTTACTACCTCCTGTAAAACTCAAATTGTGTTGTTGGGTAACACCTGTCCTGAAAAAGTAATCTTTCCAGTTGGTATTTGGATATTGTGCTATTTCAGCATCAGTAAGTGGCGTACCACCTACACCGCCCGTAGCACCTTCACCCAAACCACGTTCTCTTTCTAACCTTAAAAGATCCTGGCCATTCATGATGTTGTAATTATTATCCTGTAAAGTAGTAAAACCAGTTACCCCAGAGTAACGAACAGAAAATTTACCATCATAACTACCTCTTTTAGTTTTCACAACAATTACTCCATTTGCACCCCTATTACCATAAATAGAAGTAGCACCAGCATCTTTAAGAACAGAAACCGAAGCGATGTCATTAGAGTTAATAGTCCTGAAGTTTGCAAAATCTGAAGGCACACCATCAATAACATATAATGGATCTGTATTACCATTTATCGAACCAAGCCCCCTTAAAAGAACTGAAGTCTGACTTGAACCCGGTGAACCAGAACCTGTAGAAATATTAAGACCCGGTATCTGACCCTGAAGTGACTGTATAAACGACACGTTTGGCCTGTTCTCTATAGTCTCAGACGTTATTGTAGTTACCGCTACAGTTGATTTTCTTTTTGATGTTGTACGGTATGCTTCCACAACAACATCATCAAGCATTCTACCTGGCTGCAATTCAACATCAGGCACAGTGCTTGAAGCACCTACAGTAACAACAGCATCCTGGTAACCAACATAGCTAAACACTAATTTTTGACCCTGTGCAGCCTGAATGGAAAATTTTCCATCAAAGTCAGTAACCACTCCCTGAGAAGAAGCCCCTTGCACTTTTACAATAACACCTGGCAAAGGAAGACCTTGGTCATCTTTTACAGTACCTGTAACAGTCTTCTCCTGCGCATAGGAAAACTGAATAAAAAACGCTAACAAAAGCGTAAAAATCCAAGTAAACTTTAATTTCATATTACATTAATTTGAGTTAGTTAAGCCGCAAATCTATTAATTTATTTTTATATAACAAACTTTTAACGTTGGCATTATAAAAAAAACACATCAATATTCTTGCTTAAATAAATTATTTTCAACATTTTAACATTAATCTTTTTATTCATTCCGGATATCCTAAAAAAACTTCGTCATATTAAAAAGAATAGCATAACTAACATTTATTATTTAAGATGCTTAAAAACATGTTTGGTTGCGTTAGAATCTTAAATAATAAATGTTAAAATTACTATTTGATAACTATTTTTTTAATCTGATTCCTATCTCCTTGCGAAACTTTAACCATGTAAACTCCTGAGGTTAGGTTACTAGTATTTAAAGTTGTTTGTGTTCCAGAAATATCTGCCGACAATACATTACGGCCCTGAACATCGTAAACTGCAACTTTAGAATTTTCTGCACTATTATTTAAGGAAATATTTATAAAAGAACCTGCCGGGTTAGGCCATACAGAAAACAAATTAACTGTATTAGCATCAACACCTAGTATTTCAGAAGCATTGGTTACTATTAGAGAGTATTTTTGAGGTCCAAAAGAAATACCGCCTTTATGGCCAACCGTGATAGTATAAGTTCCTGAAGCTTCTGGTATATCAATACGTTCTATATTATCTACAGTATTATCGCCCTGTATAGCATCTTCTTCATATCCGGCGCCTAGTTTCCACGGGTAGTAGGTTACGCCATTTTTAGTAACTCTCACATCAAGGTCGTTAATCAGCACAGGGTCAGTATCATCAATTGTTCCATTATTTATTGTAGATTGAGATACCGGGTCTGTCCAGCAAATACTCACCTGCAGCAATTCTCCTTCAACAGCGTTTACTTGTTTAGTGTAAGTTTGGCCTTGAGAAAGCGACCTTTCATCTATTATAGAACTAGTACCATTATTTAAAATTGCTTGTGCAGCTTTTTTTGCATCAAATAATCCCCAACCAAATTTAGGGTCAGGGCCAGGCCATAAACCTGCTTCATCTGCAGTATGACAAATAAGCCCCCTCAAAGTAGCCGAACGCATATAAGTGCCTTCTTCTTGGTTATAAAGTTGTTGAAGCAATATTGCTCCTCCGGAAACCACGGGTGAAGCCATAGAGGTACCGTTTAAAGACGCATAACTTGAATTAGAGTCATTAGTTGAAGAATATACAGAAACGCCTTTTGCCGCAATATCCGGTTTAACCCTGTTATCATCTGTAGGGCCATAACTACTAAAAGTAGACATTACAACATTGCTTGGCTGGCTATAAGGAGCCACCAAACCGTTTACCGCAGCTACTGTTACCGCATTTTTGGCTGTTTTGGTACCATTAATAAGATCATAGCCTCCTTTATTAGGGTTAAATCCCTCTCCCCTGTCATTACCGGCAGCTTGTACAATAAGATAATTAGGCGCATTAAACGCTACAAGATCATAATTATATGCAGCGCCTGAATAAGCACCAAACTGCCATTCGGCAAGCTGGCCTGGAATAGCACCATATGAGTGGTTAGAAACCAGCAAACCTATCTCATCTGCTGCTACAGCCATTTCGCCAGTATCGTTAGTCCAGCTATATGCTAAACCATTTGCCTGTGTAGCCATCCCTTTTGCATTGTCATTTATTGAACCTACACCGCTACCAATCATGGTACCCATAACGTGGGTGGAATGGGTAGCCTGGTTTGTAGAAGCATCTGCAATAGTAAGCCTGCCTCCAAATGTATTGTGCGAAGCCCTGGGGCCATCCTGATCCCACATACCTACATACATATTCTGCCCGTCTAACTCAAGGCCAAGGCTCCCTCCTGTATTTAAAGTATTTATACCCGAGGTAAACGCTGCACCTACATTATCGGTAACATAATATTGAGGCTTCCCAGAAGCAGAAACACTCATAAGCTCTGCATGAGCACCTCTTTCAGTAACATATTTTATTGGCCAGCCATTAAGCTCGGCAAGCCTGTACGCTTCTTCCTTATCTTTACTTGCTTTTTCAGTTAATTCGGCTGAAATTTTGGCAAGCAATTCGTGATCATAGTCTTTTGTTATTTGTTTCCTTTGTTCTGGGGTTTGTGCAACCATAGCCGCACTCCCCATAAAAAAGGCAGAAAAGACTAATACTTTTACAGTATTTTTTTTCATGATAAACTGATAGTTATTATTAATATTTTATAAAGATATGATACAAAAGGCAACAAAATTAATGTTTTATCTAATGTAGTTTTGCAAAAATATGAATTATAACAAATAATATAATATTAATTTTAATTTTAACTTATACCTTTTACCTTTGCCTGTGTATTTACGCATAAATAACAACTACGGTTTATGCTTTCATTAAATTATTCAACTTTTCAGTATGAAACCGGCACCGATGAAGCCGGCCGCGGGTGCCTGGCCGGCCCTGTTACTGCCGCTGCAGTAATATTACCCGATAATTTTGAATTGAAATTACTTAACGATTCAAAACAACTTTCGGAAAAAGTACGCGAAGAATTAAGGCCTTTAATACAGGAAAAAGCCATTTGTTATCACGTTACACATATAGATCCTGATATTATTGACGAGATAAACATTTTAAACGCCTCTATACGCGCCATGCAGGAGTGTATACTTAACCTTACACCGGTTCCACAATATATTATAGTTGACGGTAACCGTTTTAAACCGGTAAATGATATTCCGCATAGCTGTATAATAAAAGGAGACAGCAAGTACCTTAGCATTGCTGCAGCTTCTGTGCTTGCAAAAACGTACAGGGACGAATACATGTGCCGCCTGCACGAAGAATACCCAATGTACAACTGGAAGAGTAATAAAGGTTATCCTACTACAGAGCACCGTGCCGCTATTCGAAAATACGGTCTTACCAAGTATCACCGTCTTTCATTCCGTCAATTGCCTGATCAGCTTGAATTTGAATTTGATCAGGCAAACAGATAAAATTTATGTGGTTTTTAAACAAAATTTGGCGCAGAGATAATTTTTGCCTCAAATAATTCAGAAAAATATTGTAATATCTTTTCTTTAACTTCTTCTTCATTAACTTTCCTGCCAAGTTCAACGTGTAATGAGGTTACTGCTTTGCCCCGTATGCCGCAGGGAATAATATTATCAAAATAGCCGAGATCTGCATTTACATTAAAAGCAAAACCATGCATGGTTACCCACCTAGAGGCTCTTACACCCATAGCACATATCTTTCGGGCAAAGGGCGTTCCTACACCAAGCCACACGCCGGTTTCGCCATCACTACGCCCGGCAACCAGACCATAATCTGACAAAACTTTAATAATAGTTTCTTCTAAAAGGCGCAGGTATTTATGTATATCAGTAAAAAAATTTTCGAGGTCTAATATAGGATAGCCTACTATCTGGCCGGGACCATGATAGGTAATATCGCCTCCCCTATTTACTTTATAATACTTGGCGTGTTTTTCTGCAAGCTGCTTTTCATTAATTAGTAAATTAGAAAAATCACCGCTTTTTCCAAGTGTATAAACATGAGGGTGCTCTACAAATAAAAGGTAGTTAGCCGTTTCGTTTTCTTTGCCTTCCCTGCGGTTCGCGATTTTCACATCCAGGGTTTGCGCAAAAAGTTTTTCCTGGTATTCCCAAATTTCTTTATAATCCCTGATACCAAGTTCTTTAACAATTACCTCTTTATTCATAATGTACCCTCCTTTATTTATTACAAATTTACAAAACTAACCTGAGCCTTCAACATACAAAAAGCCAGGTAAGACCCGGCTGTATTTATTCATATTAAAAAACAATTAATATCTACTAGTGTGTGATTTCAGACATATAAGCCCCTGCATCATTCAGCATTAACTGCACCATTTTTCTTTCTACTTCTTCTATCTGCAGTTTTAATATAGACTCATATTCACTTTTATCCTCTCCAGGATAATTTGGCAATAAATAATAAAAAAAAGGGTTTAGATGCTCTTTATCTACAAAATGCTTGTATAGTTCCTGCAGGCCTGCCAGTTCTTGTGCTGTTTTTATATTGTGGTTATTGTTTATGGATAGCGGCACGCCATATACCGGATTAGCGGGAACAAACTTTACAAAATCCCAGTTTATATTAACTTCTTTTACAGGCCTGATTACCGGGCGTAGTATTATTTTATATGTGTCCCACGGATAAACATCTTCTAAAAAAACAATACTTTTTTCTTTTACCAGCTTTGCATTGTCCGGCAGGGGCCAGCCAATAGGATATGGTGATTCTTCAAGATTAAAATGAATATACCCGGAAGGATTCATCAACTTATCAAAAAGGTTATAAAATGTGTTTTCTGTAATGCGTCTTAGCATTCCATCCATAAGGATGTATGTAGAATTGCTTAGTGTTTCAAAAAAAAAGAGATCCATTATTTCAATAATTAAACTAATACCAAAATCAAATAGCAGAACATTCCAAAAAAAGGAAGCCAGCGGGTCAAAAGACCCAGCATAGCTTCCACACCTCAAAATATAAATAGAACTATCTTAAACTCATAGATAATAAAAGCAGGCGGGACTTATATTGTAGCAATAGGATTGTATTTTGGGGAACAAAAAGGGTTGAACTTTAAAATATTATCCCGCCAGCTTAATTTAAATATTAAATAAAAAATCGGTTGGTTTCTTTGTTAATGTTTTGTGCGTTTGTTTAGTTTGATGTTGTAAAAGTAGCTACATCACCAAGCACAGCACAGGTAGAAAACACCTGTTTACATAAAACAGGTATTTTTACATATTTAAATTATAAATAGAAAAGTATTTAAATAATAGGTAATTCGTCTATACTAATTATTTGATGCTGAAGCGCATAAATAACAAGTCCTGCTATATTTTTGGCGCCTGTTTTAGCAAACAGGTTGTTTTTATGGCCTTCGGCAGTACGTTGGGTAATAAATAATTTTTCGCCGATTTCTTTAGCTGTTTTTTGCTGGCAAATAAGCCTGAGCACATCTACTTCTCTTTCGGAGAGTATATTTTCTTCGAGTTCAGGCTTAGGTGATTTGCCTGATATTTGTGTGCGGATGATGCTTAACTGGTCATCTAAAAAATAAAAGCCCTGGCGTTTTACGGCATGTATTATCTCAACAAGTGTTTTTGGAGACACTCCTTTGGGCAAAAAAGCAGCTACACCTGCTTTTAACATAAAGCCCATAAATACATTTTGGTAATGGGATGATACTACAATTATTTTAATATTGGTATTAGCAGCCTTTAGATGCTCAATTACCTCAAGGCCATCCATACCCTCCATTTTAAGATCTAACAGCAATATTTCCGGCATTAGGCCCTCTTCAATTTTTACAAGCAGCTCTTCGCCGCTTTGCGCGGTGAAAATGATATTAATATTTTCCTGAAGCTGAAGATAGTCTTCAAGTAATGAAACTACCAGGCTATCGTCATCTGTAATAGCTACTTTTATTTCACTCATATTTGTAGTACCATTAATGTTGCCGTGCCCTTACCGGGAGCTGATTTTATTTTATATTTTCCACCAAGATACTGAATTCTGATTTCAATATTATTAAGGCCAAGCCCTTTTTTTAGTAAAGCGGCATCAAAACCTTTTCCGTTATCGGCTATATAAATTGCTAATCCTTTGGTAGTTTGCCTGTAATTAAAGGTTATTTCTGTAGCTGCTGCATGTTTGTTTATGTTTACAAATATTTCCTGTATTATACGCAAAAGCTGTATTTTTACTGATACTGCAATTTCCGGCTGGGTACGCACATCAAAATACTCTGTAACTTTAAGCCTGACTTTCCAAGGATTTAGTGCCTGCAACAATAAAGCATCCAGCGATATAAAATCAAGCATTGGGGGGCTCAGGTCATGCGATATCCTACGGGCTTCGGCAATGCTTTCTTCCAACAGCACATCCATCTGTTCTTCGTTATAAGCAGTTTGGTTTTTAAGTTTTATAATTGTGAGTTTACCTATAAGGCTGTCATGTAAATCAGCAGCAATACGCTCACGTTCACTCTCCTGGGTTTGGAGGCTGTTTTGCAGCATGCTTTTTTGGTGTTCTACCTGCATGCGCGCCTCACGCAGGTTAGCCTCTGTCATCCGCTTATAACCCGTATAAACTATCCATACTACAAAACAAAGTATAGTAAGTATAATTACTATAATTATAGCAATCCATAATGCTATGACCCTTGGGTCCTGCCATTTCTCCATCTTACCCGTTTAACCAAATATAAAAACAAAAGTAAGTATTCAGCTTCAAAAAAAAGCTCTGTAAGGTTAATTTAATAAATGCTCCAAAAACACGAAGCTTTACAGAAACCGGGTTATTTCATACTCTGCCCCTAATAACACTTCTTAACAAAACTTGTTATAATAGCGCAAGAAATATACTTGTTTTTAAAGCTTCATGTTGGTGTGTAGCTTTAAGTCTCTGGCCATAAGTAAGTTCTTTATTATTTGTAAGCATAAGTAGCTATAAAAAATAAAAATAAGCACTGCATTAAATGTCCAGAAGTAAAACTTTATACCGGTTGACTCATTTAACATAAAATTAAAGGGCAAAAAAACAAGGGTACTACAAGAAAAATATAGAAAAACCATAAGATTGAATCCAATATGCTTGGCCCTATGCGCATCGAAAGAATTTATTTTTTCATAGAAATACGTAAGCACCATAATAATAACCAGGAAATTACCTAAGGGCTTTCCATACGACTGAAATTGGGCAGGGCTTACCGGATTAAAAGCATAATACAATATTTCGGCCATATCATAAACGCAAATGAATACCTGCAATGCTAAAAGTGCTTTGTATTTTTTGCTAAGAAGATATTTGTTATAGAAGTATATAAAAAAGGCTATTTCGGTGATGGCATAATACGGCTGAAAGATGTAATTATAACCCAATATATTACCTAATAACCTCATGGCTAATTCAATAATAAGCATAAGGCCTAAAAAAATGGAAAGGCTCCTGTAAAAACCATTGAGGCGCTTGTAAAAAAGCATACCTATAAAAAACCCTGTACCTGAAAGCAAAGGAGACATTTTACCAATGTACTTGGAAATTTCAATAATTGTCATTCTATTTATTTTGGGGTGTAAGGTGTTTTATGCTGTTTTTAAGGGTTTTTACTCTATTCCATATTGTGAGTGTTATAAATTTAAAACTGCTATATATATGCTTGAGGTGATTTCGGTTTAAAAGTAATTTTAAGGAATTAATATTATAATAAATAGACTATTCTACAATCAACGTCAATTCACTATACATTAAAAATCATTAATTTCTTGCCGCCCTCCAGATTTTATATGTGATGAAACCGTAAAAAACAACTAAAGCAATTATATTTATTAGCCAAAAAACAAATATTAAATTTGTTGACTGATTGATCATAAAATTAAAGGGTAAAAAAATAAAAGTACTTAAACTGCAATATGCCAGCACTATAATATTAAACCATAAATACTTGAAGCGTGAAGCATCGAATGAATTAGTATTTTCATATAAATAACATAGTGATAATAAAATTATAATAAAATTATCAAGAGGTTTGGCATATGATTGAAATTGTTCAGCAGTGGTTGTAATTAGACTATAATAAATTATTTCATATATAAGGTATGCAATTGATGTTATTTCTAAAATAAGTAGTAAAGTATAGTTTTTATTCAGCATGTATTTTTTATACAAAAAGACAAAAAAAACAAGCTCAATTAGCGCATAGTAAGGTTGTACTACATAATTAGAACCTGTTGAATTAGCAATATAAAACATTATTCTTTCTACCAAAAGCATCAAACCCAAAAAGACTACCAAACTCCTATAAAAGCCAGGAAGTTTTTTATAAAAGATCAGGCCCATTATAAAACCTGAGCCTGAAATTATTGGTGGAATATGTGCCAGATACCATATAAAATTAACAAGTGTCATTAATTATAAGGATAATAAATAAAAACTTGATTGAGAAAATGGAGATGGGTCAGGAATAAAAGGAGGCACAGGCATACTTGAATCATCATATACCAGCGAACCGGTTGAACTAGTAGTAGCTATAACCATATCGGCTATATCAGGATCACCCGCAGTGTCATTGGGCCTTAAGGCCATATACACCGTACCTTGTTCGCCAATAGTACCAAAATCAGTTCTTGGTATAGCAAAGCCCATAAAAATACCATCAGGCCTGGCTATCTGTTCCGGAATCCAGGTTGGATATTCCAAAATCCAACGGTCAATTCTTGCCTGTGCTTCAGGCGCAGGCATAGTCTGGCCACCACCCACTGCATTAGTAACTATACACGCTGTTGTATACTGCTCAAATGTATTTTGGCATGTAGGTTTATCATATTGTGAAGGGATAAGAAAGAAATATAAATTTCCATTCATTATACCCGGATATGCATGTATGTAATTTGAATCGGTAATATCATAATCTGACGGTAATTCATAAAAAAAATGGTTGCCCGCATTAAATAAATTCACTATAACCTTAGTGTCTGTTTTATATCTTTGCCATTTGTGCATTGCAGCGATAATTGCTGATCTAGTCATCTTTTAAGCAATTTAAAATTGGTTCATACTGGTTTAATATTTCTTTAACAAAATTAAGGGTAAAAAAAGTTAATCTCCAATATGATTGGTAATAATTTCAATTAATTAACATAAACAACGCAATTAAAACATTTTAAGCCTACACAAACTCTCATTCATTTTTATTATTTATAATAAAATAAATCAATTTTTGAAATAATTATAATCTAATAAACTTTATGCTTCATTATAATACCATTAATTAACAATGTATTGGCACATCTTCTAAAAAGAGGGTTAACATCAGGTTAATATTATTATAAACAGCGTATTATAAATGATTTACGGCTTATCTTTAAATAAAAAAACTCAAATGAAAAAATTAGTTATAACATTTGCTGCCGTACTTGTATCGGGTATAGCAGCAGCACAAACAGATAGTACACGCACAAACCGTACTACAATTGACACGCCCCGCAGTACTACACTGCCCGCAACACCTGCTACAGATGGTGCCCCGAACAGAAATGCGCGTAAAGCGGCGGTAACAACCCCTGTTACTACACCACCTAATACAACTATGCCTACTAATACGTTGCCTCCGGCAACATCGCCAACACCTACTACAGGTACACCAACACAGTCTGGCACACCTTCTAACCCAGCTACACCGCCGCCTGTAACCAACCCACCCACAACTACATCGCCAACGGGTACATATCCTACTAATCCTTAAACAGCAACCCGTATCATGAAAAAGATTTTTTTACACTAACTTTTCTTCTTAGTATTACTGTAGCCTCGGCCCAAACTGACACTACAAGTAGTAAAACACAAAGTATGCCTGTGAGAGCTGAACGTATTGACCGTACACAGATTACGCCTGAGCAAACTAAGGATACTGCTTACACAGACAAAAAAACACTTAAAACCAGAAAGCAGAAGAAAAGTACTGTTACGGATACTGAAGTTGACAACAACCCGGCTACAACAATACCTGCAAGGCCAAAACAATAATTATACTATATACTACAATCCCCTGTTACTGCAGGGGATTTTTAATAACGTATTGTTAAATTGATTTATAATTATAGGGGAGTTTAGTATTTTTAAAAGCTATAATGAATAATATAAAACCTCAAAAATGAAATCTACTATAGATAAAATAACAGGCGAAGAACTTAATAAGAATATAGGTGATATAGAAAGGGTAGTATCATTAGCCGGTGGAGTATACCTGTTGTATGATGCTATTAAAAGAGAGAAGAGAAACCTATTTGAAATAGCTGCCGCAGGGTTTATGATATACCGGGGCGCAAAAGGTTTTGCCGAGAGCGATTTGGGGAAAGCCCTTTTTAAAAAACCACGCAAACGCAGAGATTCTAATGTAAACGTGCATACACGCCTTATTATTAACCGCTCTGTTAGTGAGGTATATACTTTTTGGCGCCACTTAGCTAACCTGCCACTTTTTATGGAGCACCTTGAGGAGGTACGGGTAATAGATGATGTGTACTCTGAGTGGAAAGCAAAATTACCGGCATTAAATAAAACTATTAGCTGGAAAGCAGAAATAGTGGGTGAAGAACCTAATAAGTTTATAGGATGGCAGTCTTTACCGGGATCATCTATACGCAATGCAGGTAAGGTGCAATTTAAAGATGCAGGCGAAATGGGTACTCTGGTACATGTAATAATATCATATCATGCGCCACTGGGGCATGCGGGAGAAGAAGTAGCCAAGCTACTCACACCTGTTTTTGAAGATATTGTGCGTAAAGACATTATGGGCTTTAAACGTTATATGGAAACGGGAACATCGCAAAGGCTGCAACAGGAAACCGTAAAAATTTATTCATAAATTTATTGTAAAGCTGGAGGTTATTTACTCCAGCTTATTTTTTTTTATACTTGGTGCATATTGTAACTTTTCTATAAATTTTACCAGATTAGTACTGCCTGGCTTAGCTAGTTTTACTTCAATACCCGCACCGAAAATAGCCGCAAGCCCTAACCGTAATAATATTCTGCCCATGATAACATCTCATCATTATTATAAACCTGGTTACAAAATTAGTTAGCATTAAAAATATTTTCACTCCCCTCTTTTGCCTTTTAATAGCGCTAATAATTTAACAACTAATATAATCCCGCATAAAGCTGCTGCTATGCCATTGGCAAGTATAATAGGTACATCATCACGTTCTATACCGTAAAATACCCATAGCAACATTCCTGTAAAAAGCATAGAATAGGTTACAGATGAAAGGCTTTTTGTGGAACGTGTTTTTAGCACCTTTATAGTTTGGGGTATGTTAGCAGCGGTAGTAAAAAAAGCAGCTACCAGCCCAAGTATCTCAATATAATCCATACTAGTTGCTGCCCGCAACCCACGAAAGGGCCTCTTGCATTTGGTTTTTAGAAAAGCCCTTATATTCTCCGGGAGCTATTACACTAAATGCATTGGTGAATTTTACAGCAGTATCAGAATCAGTTACAATAGCGGCACGGTTCCATTTACTGAATTCCTCCAGGCCTAAAAGCGCATCCCGTAGCCATGCCCCCAGGGTAAAATCGCTCAGGTCTGTGTCTATCACATACATAAAATTTATTTCGCCATTATTTTTAGCTACTTCCTGTACCTTGGGCACAAGTACTTTTTCATAATCTTCTTTTGTTACTTCTCCCACTGCCCTAAATGCTGCAACATTTTTAGGCACATTAGTTAACGTTTCAATCATAATACAATATTTAATTTTTAAAATTTCCTTTCAAATTTTTGTTTGACGTAACGGCTGATGTATGTACTGAGGCCACGCCCATTTTTAGCAAGTTCTTTCATATGCTCAACTGCCTTTTTACCAGTGCTGCCATACGTATAACAGTATGATGTGTTGTTGTTAAATGTTACCGTTATACTTTTAGCTGCTATGTTATAAGCAGTTACACCAGAATGGCCCTGCTTGTTTTTATACCGTTCCATCTTTACCAAGATTACATTTATAAAGATAAAGCTCCTACAAATAAATCAACAGACTTTTAACCATTGATTAACAATGGATTAACATCAAAAAAAAGACATTGACCCTAACTTGCTGTTATATAAACTAAATAATATAACCGCTATGAAAAAGATGATTTTACTTGCCGCAATGCTAACCGTTGTGTTAGCCCAGGCGCAAACAGATACTAAAAGTAAGACCGATAAAACATCTGCAACGCAGCCTGAAGTAATTAAGGATGCAAAAAAAGAAACCCAGGCTCCTGATAATATTATTGATGAAACGGGAAATGATAAAGTTGCGCCTACCCCATACAATAAAGATGCGGCTAAAGATGAGCATGTAAAAAGTTATCCTGATTCAGACCGTGTAAAAGATACTGTAGTGAAGAAAAGAACAATTAAAGCCAGAAAATCATAACACATTAATCATAAACATTTTACCAAATGTTTTATGTACCTGTTTTTAACATTTAATTACCTGTTAACACAACTATAAACTACTTGACGCCCTATAATATACTTCTTAATTTTGATGTATAATTAGAACAAAAAAAGGATTTGATAATCAAAAAATCAATATTATGAAAAAGAGTATTTTTACCTCAATAGCCTTATTAGCATTAACCATAGCTTCGGCACAATCATACCCAAAACAGCCCGATCCTAAAACCTATGTTGTTAAAGATAATTATAGCAAAGCAGCAACTGAAGCTACAAACACTAAAGTTCAGCAAGCTACAACTGAAGAAAATGATACTGAAATTAAAGATACCCCGTCAGCAAATAAAGCTGCAACTTCACCAAATACTGGTGTAGCAGTTAACAGCAGAAAAGAAACTGCGGAAAATTAAAAACATCAAAAATTAGAAAACAGGCCGGGAAAATTTGCCGGCCTGTTTTTATTACTAATTATTGCTAAAAATTAATAGTTGCGAGAAGCTGGCTAGTAAGGGTGAATAAGCTGTCATGCTTTTTTACTTAGATGCTCAATCATAAGCGCATAATCTTTTTCATTTTGGTTAGCATAAGACGTTGCAAAAGCGCTTATGGCCTCATCAAAAAGTTTATCAGTACCCATATACCCGCTTAATATGACAGGGTCACCCGTGCGTGCGTGCGCACGGCTAAGCGCCCAGCCGCAGGATTTGGCATATAACATAAATGTATCCAGACTCATACTGCCCAGCGCAGGTTTTACCTTAGCATCGCGCAACTGGCGCACATAAAAGTGCTGGCCATAATCGTTGGTTGTCCATCCTAAAAATATATCAGATGCAGATTGTATCAATCTTTGCCCCTCTACCACACGCTGGCCATGGTTTAAGTAGCGGCTACGCCCTGTAAAAGGTTCCAGCACACTTTGGCACGCTTCTTTAAATTGCAGAAAGAGTGGATCTCCCGTGGCAGACATGAGTAATGTTATACCACAAAAAGTACCTACACTGCCCACACCCACCACCTTAAGGGCTACATCTTGTATTTTATAACGTTGCAATAGTGCCCGGCGATCCTGAGACAGGGATTTTAGATAGCGTGTATAGGATAGTTCTGCCTGATTATAAAATTCTTCCTCACTTTCCGGGCTGGCATGAAAGATAAGTGGTAACTGGTCTTTAATTTTAGGCTGCTTATTGTTCCTGTAGGTAAGTTTTGCAAAATCTTTTTCGTGTGGCAATTGCAAAAGTGCTCTTTTAGCTTCTTTTGCTTTAAACTGCTTTGCATCTTCCAGTTTTCCCGATTTTATAATATCAGTAAGTTCAATGTGGTGATACCATATTTGAAGTGCCGACATTTCGGCATATACTGCCATTTGTTTACGGTAACTCCGTACGGCTTTCCGGGCAGCCTCCGTGCACTGCTCTTCAGTAAAACCCTTGTCACGACCAGCAATTACAAAACTTGCCGCAAGGCGTTTAACATCCCATTCCCATGGGGCTACCGCAGTTTGGTCAAAATCATTTATATCAAAAATCAACTTGCGTTCCGGTGTAGCAAAACCGCCAAAATTAAGAAGATGGCAGTCTCCGCACACCTGTATTTTCATATTGGTAGATGGCAGCAGCGAAAGATCTGATGCCATTATACCGGCATTACCTCTATAAAATGTAAAAGGTGACTCTAATACACGCTCATGTAACAGGGGCATTAATTTGCTTATCCTGTTTTTTGAGCTTTCAGTAAAAATAGCAACCGGATCTGGCCTGTTTTCAATATGTGCAACTGCATGCATTTCCAACGGAAATTTTTGCCTTAAAAAATTTCCGTGGGCATACCGCTTTTCTTTAGGCACTATACCTTCAAAAGGCTTTTTACCGGTATATGCTTTTTTACTTTTCATTTAGTTATTATTGCCTTGTAATTCAATGCTTTTTTGTTTGTATAAAAACCTTAAGCTGTTTTCTGCATATCGTGCCTGTTCATCCATTTTTTAATCAATGTCTGCAGGCGCTGTTTATAATCCTGCATAAGCCATTCTTTATAATTTTTAGTGGTATTGCCCAGGCATTTGGCATATTGTTTTATCCTCCATGTTATTTCAGCATCCAGCTCATCGCTAAGATGCAGTGCTTCGGTAATTGAAGATGCATTAGACATGCACATAAGCGCATGCTGACGGATAGACTCCTGTATAACAGTTTTTGGTTTTAGCCCTTGCACTATAGCATCGTGGTGCGCCTGCTCTATATCAAAAGCTACCTCTTTACTGTTTGGAAATTTAGCCCTTATATCAGAGGGGATGTTATGTGCCTCTGATGCAGACCGGGCACTCATCATTTCATAATAAACTTCAGGATTTTCAAACACAAACTCCCAGTCTACCGGTTCGTGCCAATGCCCAAAACGTTCGGTATTATTACCAAGATCTGTAATAATAAATGTTTTTTTAGATGACAACCTCCTGGATCCACGTCCTATCATCTGATGGTATAAGGTTAAAGAGGTGGTAGCACGGTTAAGTATGACTGATTGCACACTCGGCTCATCAAAACCCGTAGTAAGTATAGATACTGATGTAAGTATGGCCCCTTTTGTTTTTTTAAACCAAAGCAGGGTTTGCTTCCGCTCTTCTGCCGGGGTTTTATTATCAAGGTGGCGTATATTATAACCCGCCTCTGTAAACATTTGGCATACCTTTTTTGATGTAAATATACCTGTATTGAATATGAGTGTTTTTTTGTTTTTAGAGTGTGCCTCATACGCATCGCGCAAAAGCGAAAGCATGGCTGGTGAGCTATAAAGCTCGTCTGATGTCCTTACTGTAAAATCGCCGTGAACGCCTGTTTTTAAACTATTAAGTTCAACATCATAACGCCAGGTTTTGGGCTTTGCCAAAAACCCCTCTTCTATAAGCGATGTTATACATTTACCTGTTATTAGCTCATTATAATTTTTGTTCATTGGCAAGTTTACATCAGAACTCAGCGGTGTAGCCGTTACCCCTATAATAAATGCATTTTTAAAATTCCCCAAGAGTTTTTGGAAAGAATTATTGTGTGCTTCATCTATAATTACCAGTCCAACACTATCTGTTGCAATTGCCCGTTTTTTTAACCTGTTTTTTAAGGTTTCTACCATAGCTACATAGCAATGATGCTTATCATTACGCGGCACTGATTTTATAGTAGTATTGATAAGCTTATTTTGCACGCCTGATCTTTTAAGCGTTCCGGCAGTTTGTTTAGAAAGTTCTGTACGGTGGGTAAGCACAATCACTTTTTTATTATACTTTTCAATAAACCGTTTGGCAAGCTCGCTAAATATAATGGTTTTGCCACCACCGGTAGGCAATTGGTACAACAGCCTGTAGTTTGCCGGCTGTTGTTCTATACGGCTAAATATAGTATTAATATCATCAACCTGATATGAGTATAGTTTTTTTGGGCGTAACGATATTGCAGCCCGCTCTGTAGGCGTTTCCATCAGTAAATTATTTAAACCGAAGATACAGGTAAGCACAATCCGCTTTTCTTAACGTATAGATAATTTATAAGGCAAAATATATAAATCTCTCTTAATACCAGCCTTACAATATTTTAATAAAAGTTTTAGGATAACATTAAGTATTTGGCAATTACAGGTTTCGTAAATTGAGCTTGCTTAAAACAACACCTATGACTGAAATTGAAAACGCGCTTTTTGCAGCCTCAAGACAGGGAAATGTACCTGTATTGCAGGAAATTTTTACACACCTGCACAACCTTGACATTAAAGATGACCACGGCTACACCCCTTTAATAATTGCTGCTTATAACAACCAGCCCGAAGCTGTAAGAGCCCTTTTACATGCAGGAGCCCATATAGACGCCACTGATAACAGCGGTTATACGGCCCTAATGGGTGCTTCTTTTAAAGGATATGCCAATATTGCCCGAATACTTATAAACCACGGGGCAGATATTAATGCACAGCATGGTAATGGTGGCACAGCACTTATGTTTGCCAGTATGTTTGGCCGTAATGACCTTGTGGATTTGCTTATAGAAAGTGGTGCCGACATAACCATAACTGATACCCGCGGATTTACTGCCGCTGATCTTGCAGTACAACAAAGAAACACTGAAGCTGTGCAAAAACTACAGCAGGTATAATACAAACCTTAATTTTAACCTTACAACATTTATAATGGAAAAAAATAGTAAACCAGATAATGACAATGCTAAACTGCAGGACCTGGAAAAAAACAGGGAATACAGCAAGGACCAGTTTATAACTACCGACCAAGGTGTTAAAATAAATAACGACCATAACACATTAAAGGCCGGGGAAAGAGGCCCGTCACTACTTGAAGATTTTATAATGCGTGAAAAAATTACGCATTTTGACCATGAGCGAATTCCTGAGCGTATTGTACATGCACGTGGCTCTGGGGCACATGGTTATTTTGAAGCTTTTGGAAACGTAGGCGACTACACAAAAGCTAATTTCCTAAACGATACCACTACAAAAACCCCTGTTTTTGTACGTTTTTCTACTGTAGCGGGTTTCCGCGGTTCTACAGACCTTGCACGTGATGTGCGTGGCTTTGCTATTAAATTTTATACCCAGGAGGGTATCTTTGATATGGTAGGTAATAATATGCCCGTATTTTTTATACAGGATGCCATGAAGTTTCCAGACCTTATACATGCTGTAAAACCCGAACCCCATAATGAGATACCACAGGCAGCATCGGCACATGATACGTTTTGGGATTTTATATCGCTTATGCCCGAGAGTATGCACATGATTATGTGGGCTATGAGTGACCGTGCCATTCCACGCTCATTGCGTATGATGGAAGGATTTGGCATACATACCTTCCGTTTTATTAATAAAGAAGGTAAATCTACATTTGTAAAATTCCACCTTAAACCAAAACTGGGTATACATGGTGTAGTTTGGGATGAGGCTCTTAAAATATCTGGTAATGACCCTGACTTTCACCGTAGGGACCTACATGATGCTATAGAGATGGGTAATTTTCCGGAATGGGAATTCGGTGTACAGTTAGTACCGGAAGAAGATGAACATAAGTTTGACTTTGACTTGCTGGACCCTACCAAGATTATACCGGAAGAGCAGGTACCTGTAACTAAAATAGGCAGGCTGGTACTTAACCGCAACCCTGATAACTTTTTTGCCGAAACAGAGCAGGTAGCCTTTCACCCGGGGCATGTGGTTCCGGGTATTGATTTTACCAACGACCCATTGCTTCAGGGAAGATTATTCTCGTACACTGATACGCAACTCTCAAGGCTGGGAAGCCCTAACTTTCATGAAATACCTATTAACAGGACTATTTCGCCCATGCACAACAACCAGCGCGATGGCCATATGAGGCAGGAAATAAACGTGGGAAAAACCCATTACAGCCCAAATTCATTAAACAATGGTTATCCTGAACAGGCTAAAGAAAATGAAGGTGGTTTTGTAAGCCATTATGAAAGGGTTGAAGCGCATAAAGTGCGGGAACGCAGCGAGAGCTTTGCCGACCATTTTAGCCAGGCAGCACTGTTTTTTAAAAGCCAGACAGAGCCGGAACAAAATCATATAATAAAGGCTTTGCGGTTTGAACTGAGTAAGGTAGAAACTGTTGCTATACGTGAACGTATGGTAGGGCTGCTGAATGAGGTTGATAAAAAACTGGCGCAAAAAGTAGCTGAAGGACTAGGAATTGAAGAACCATCTAAGCCTGAAAAGCCGATGAACCATGGTATTGGCGCTGATGCTGACCCTGATAAACACGAACCAAAGCCGTTAAAAAACTATGAGCCCTCTCCGGCACTTAGTATGATAAAAAACCCGGCAACTACCGATAGTATTGAAACACGCCAGGTAGCCTTTATATGTGCTGACGGTGTAAGTGAAAAATCATTTAATGCGCTTAAAAAAGCACTGGAGGCAAAAGGTGCTATGGCCAAAGTTGTAGCGCCACATGCTGGCATGATAAAAGGTGATGCCGATACTCAAATTAAAGTTGATTTTGCTTCTTTTTCATCATCTTCGGTATTGTTTGATGCGGTATATGTACTAAAATCAAAAAACAATGCCATGCTGGAAGAAAATGATAATATTATTGAGTTTATTAATGATGCTTACAGGCATTGTAAGGTAATTGGTTTTGATGAAGGCCTTGACGGGCTGATTGAAAAAACTACTATTGGTAATAAACGTGAAGCCGGTAAAGATAAATCTATGCCGGGCATAATTATTAACAACGGTACAGCGAAAGCATTTACTGATGATTTTACCACACAAATGGGTAAGCACCGTATTTGGGAAAGAGAATCTAAAATTTCAGAATAAGTATTCTGATTATATTTACACAGAAAGGGAAACGGATTCGTTTCCCTTTTTATATATACCCTGTTTACTATTCGCAATTTACCTGAATTTGTTGTATTTTCGTGAATCGGTTTTTTTTAAAAACCGGCTAAGAAACCGTACCTAACAATTTACATAAACAAGTTACTTATGGCAACTATAGAATTAGAAATTGATGATAAAAAACACGGAGCCTTTAAGGTATATGAAGACGGAAGTGAAATTGGAGAAATGGTAATAGGCGTTAAAGACCCTGTACTTACCGTTTATCATACAGAGGTTAATAAAAGTGCGGAAGGGAAAGGCTATGCTAAACAGTTGTTAGATACTATGGTTGCCTACACCCGTGAAAACGGATTGGAGGTTAAACCGCTGTGTCCCTATGTACATGCACAATTTAAAAAACATCCCGATGTATATAATGATATCTGGCTAAAGCAATAAGTAGTATGAAAAACGTAATTACCGCAGGGGTATCTTTGGCTGAAGCCGAAAAAGCGCTCATAATGATACACGGCCGCGGTGCAGCGGCACAGGATATACTAAGTATTGCTAACTATCTGGATGTAGAAAATTTTGCTCTTGTGGCACCCCAGGCTGCAGGCAATACATGGTACCCGCTTTCCTTTTTAGCTACGCCACAACAAAATGAGCCTTACCTGAGTAATGCACTTTCTCTGTTGGCTGATGTTGTATCTGATATTGAATCAAATGGAATTGTCAAAAACAACATATATTTTTTAGGATTTTCTCAGGGAGCCTGCCTTACAGCAGAATTTACAGCACGGAATGCCGCAAAATATGGCGGTGTTGTAATTTTTACCGGTGGACTTATTGGAGATACCCTTTATACCGAAAACTATAAGGGCAATTTTGCAGGCACACCGGTTTTTATAGGCACCAGTAATCCTGATTTTCATGTTCCTGTAGCGCGGGTTACAGCTACTGAAGAAGTATTTAAAAAAATGGGTGCCCATGTTACCTTAAAAATATATGAAAATATGCCGCACACCATAAGCCAGGATGAAATTGACAATGCTAACAAACTGGTTTTTAAAAAGTAAAATTATCTAGCATTTATAAAAAAAATCATCAAGCCTGAACCATAACTACGGGCGCTATTTAAAGTAGTATACACAAATCCTTACATTTTTAATTCATGATTTAGTAATACTCACTTAATACAATTATTGTGTTGAGGTTTAATTTTGCATGTTTTAGCAGCAAAATGAAAATGATTTCCCGGCAACTTAAATATATCACCCTGTTTTTAACAGCGTCAACAGTCTTTTTTTTATATTCGTTTTCCTCCAGAGAAACATATACCCAACCCAGCACACTCAAAACCCTTATAACAAGCCTCAATACCGATATAACTCACCTTGATGAGGTTGCCCAATTGTATAAGGCCGGAAAAATTCCGTTGGATACGCTTCAGAAAACGGTATCACAAACACGCCTTAGTTACAAGCGGGCAGAGTTTTATCTGGCTTTTTATTTCCCTGAGTATACAAACGACCATTTTAACGGCGCCCCACTATTGCAGATTGAAAAAGAAGGTACCCGTCCAAAAGTTGTAACCCCAGAAGGCTTGCAGGTACTGGATGAACTTGTGTACAGCGATGACGCACCGGAAGAAAAAGTACAGATTGGCGCATTATGCAAAAAATTGCACGGCGCTTATATTGATTTGTATGACGGTATAGGAAACCCGGATATGACTGGTGTTAACGGCGCTACAGCAATGCGTTTACAGCTTATACGGATCTTTAGCCTTGGCATTACCGGATTTGACACCCCCGGCTCCCTTAACGGCCTTACAGAAGCAAAGGAATCGTTACAAGCCATGCAACTTTTTTATGAAGAGCAGTTTTCTAAATCAGGCCCGGTTAATACGCTGTTTAATGAAGCTATAGGTTATCTGGGTGACAATACTGATTTTGACACGTTTAACAGGCTGGAGTTTTTTAAAAAATATATTGACCCGCTGTATAAGCAACTGGGCGAAGTTAACGGGCAGGTTCCCGGTTTTATTAGTAATGAAAGTGCGTGGAACAGTAAAAGCACCTCTGTATTTGCCGAAGATTTTTTAAACCCATACTTTTTTACCAACCTGAAACAGGAAGAAGATAATACAGAAATAAGGGCGCTTGGGCGCAGCCTTTTTTATGACCCCGCACTTAGCGAAGAAGGCACTGTAAGCTGTGCCACTTGCCACCAGCCCGAAAAAGCATTTACAGACGGATTATCCAAATCGGCCAGTAACATACAGGGCAAAACGGTACTGCGCAATGCGCCTACATTATTAAATGCAGCTTATGCAGACCGTTATTTTTATGACTTACGTGCTTTTACGCTGGAGCAGCAGGCAGAACATGTTATTTTTAATCCTGAAGAATTTAATACGGCCTATAGTATTATCCTTAAAAAATTAGAGAAAAATCAAGACTATGTTTCGCGGTTTAAAAAAGCATTTGGCAAAAAAGGTATAACCCGCGAAAATTTTTCAAAGGCGCTTGCATCATATGTAATGTCACTAAAATCATTTAACAGTCCTATGGATAAATTTCTCCGTGGCGAAACTCAGTATATTTCGCAGGAAGCGCAAAATGGCCTTAACCTTTTTATGGGTAAAGCGGCCTGTGCCACCTGCCACTTTGCCCCCACCTTTGCCGGGCTCGTACCGCCGCTTTATAACGAGAACGAAAGTGAAATACTTGGTGTGCTTAAAGACCCAAGCAGTAAAAGTGTAGACTCAGATAGTGGACGTATAGATAATGAAGTGTATACTGAATATGCCTGGATTTATGAAAAATCATTTAAAACCTCAACTGTACGAAATGCCGAAAAAACAGCGCCTTATTTTCATAACGGTGCTTATAAAACTTTAGAGGAAGTAATTGATTTTTATAATGAAGGCGGTGGCGCCGGGATGGGACTTACTGTAAAAAACCAAACACTGGCACCCGATAAGCTTAACCTTACCGAAAAAGAAAAGAAAGAACTGATTGCCTTTATTAAAGCGCTTACAGATACATCTGCCGCAACACAGCACCATTAATAATGAAAAACCTCTATGCCCTGCCCTTTATTTTTATCTTTTGCTTTATTGCTTTAAAAACCCTGCCACTTCCAAAAAGTGAAACCTATTATACCGATGATTTCAGGGCATATATTATAAAAGGTGCCAATGCTTTTGCGGATGAGTGCGAACAGCTTAAAAAAGCATCAGACGATTTTAAAAATGGCACCATTACACTTGAACAATTGCAAAATGAGGTCGCAAAAACACGCCTTGCCTATAAAAATATTGAGACGATAACCGAGTATTATTACCCTCAGCATTGCAAGGCATACCTAAACGGCGCACCATTAAAGCACCCTGACCCCTACCCGGTAAACCAAAAATACAGCAGCCAGAATTATTATGGCGTAACACCGGAAGAATACAGTAAAGACCAGCCGCTTGATTATCTTGACATTGAACACTATAAAGGTGAACGAAAAATTATTGATCCCGTTGGGCTACAGGCGCTGGATGAACTGGTATTTTCTGAAGAAGCTACGCAGTCTGCCGGAAGGATTACCGAACTTGCTTACCAGTTGGAAAATGCAGTACCCGCCATACAAATTGCGTTACAAAAGCGCAACTTTTTTTATGACTTTGAAATTATTGAAGCAGCACGCCTGGAGGTAGTGCGCATACTAAGCCTTGGCATTACTGGTTTTGATACGCCAGGGTCATTACAGGCCCTACCAGAATCAGCCGTGGCATTAGCCTCATTACAATCACTCATAAAACCATTAACCAATAAAACAACCGGTGTATTGGGCAGCCAGGTGCAGGGTCTGGCATTGGGTGCGGCAGCTTACCTTACCAAACACAATAATTTTAATACGTTTGACCGCCTTGAGTTTCTTACCGTTTATATTAATCCCCTCTACAAAAAACTTGGTGAAGTGCAACAGCAGCTTCACCTTCCAAGCTCGGCAGAACGCTGGGGTAAAGTACCGGCTTGGAATGCAGCAAGCACAAACATCTTCTCAGAAGATTTTTTGAACCCTTACTATTACAGTCTCCTCCCACAGGAAAAAGATAACGATTCGCTACGTGCATTGGGCAAAAAGCTTTTTTATGAACCCCTGCTCAGCAATAGTGGTACTATGAGCTGTGCCAGTTGCCATGACCCAAAGCTGGCTTTTACTGACGGATTGCCTACCTCGGCAGCCAGTGTGGAAGGAAAAAATGTATTACGCAACGCCCCTACCCTCATAAACGCAGTATTTTCTGATTGTTATTTTTATGACCTGCGTGCGTATGACCTGGAAGAACAGGCAGAACACGTTGTAGAAAACCATTTGGAATTTAATACCAGTTTTGCTAATATAGAAAAGCAATTAAATAAAAATGACACTTATAAAAATCTCTTTTATAAGGTATTTGGAAACAAAAAACCCATAAACCGCTACCAGTTTGCACAGGCTTTGTCATCGTATGTGCTTTCGTTACGTTCTTTTGACAGTGAATTTGACCGATATGTGCAGGGTAAAAGCACCCAACTGCCCAAACAGGTAAAAGATGGGTTTAACCTTTTTGCAGGTAAAGCGGCCTGCGCTACCTGCCATTATATTCCCACGTTTAGCGGGCTGGTGCCCCCGCTTTTTGAGGAAAGTGAAACCGAAGTATTGGGTGTACTTAAAAGCGCTGATGAGAAAGTACCTGATAATGACCTGGGGCGTTACAATAGTGGCATACCGCAGGACAAAGAAGATATTTACAGGCGGTCTTTTAAAACCTCAACAGTGCGTAATGCAGCGCTTACAGCACCTTATTTTCATAACGGCGGATATAAGACATTAGAAGAAGTACTGGAGTTTTATGACCAGGGTGGCGCTGCCGGTATGGGGTTTGAATATGAAATACCAAACCAGACACTGGCGCCGGATGCGCTTAACCTTAGCAACAAAGAAAAAAAGGCTATTATAGCCTTTATAAAATCGCTTAACAGCAATCCTTTTCCTTAAAAAATAATTTTCTCAGCGTTTATGTTAAGAGCCATTTAACCCCAATTTAATAAATACGCCTACATTAACTAAAAGTTAAAATGTATTTTTTTAGATTTTAAATACAAATCACTCATCAAAAAAGCATACTGCTTAAACATATAACAACACTTTTACTATTTTATTAGTACACCTGCAAAGCCATACTATAAAAAGCATCTCAAATTATAACAAAATCGTTTTCTACAAGATTGTTTTTCTTACAGCACTTCATCTTTGCTTAAAACAAACATAACTTTTTATAAGGGTACAGACTACTATGCCGGAGTAATTTAGCTGGATAATCATTCATCTTATAATTTTCAAACACAACAGCTAAATGAAAAAGAACTTACTCTTTTTAAGTTTACTGGTCTCGCTTTGTATGTCACTTGGGGCAAAAGCCCAGTCCATACCCGGCGATTCCATTGTTCATGGCCCCATGTTCAGCCCTGTTTATAACAACAGTGTGCGTGTATGGGTGCTAACCAAAAACAACACAGGCTCTGGTAATGCGCTTAGCATTGCCCTTACCGGGGATAACGCCCCGGGCACCAATCTTACAGGAACCGTGTACAATCAGGATGACCGCCTGGGCTATAGCCTGCGCTCCTTTGAGTATACCGGCCTTGAGGAAGGTGTAACGTACACCGCCAATGTTTTAACTAATGGCGAGGCAGGAAGCCGCACAGCAACTATTGTCAATGGGCAAAATACGCTTGGTGATTTCAGTTTCCTTTCCGGGGGGTGCGGAAGGATATACGACCTTAGCCGTTGTATAGATACCCCGGAGTCTCAGTTTCACGTAAATGGTGACCCCGAAATGTTTAATGTTATGGCACAGGAAGACAGCGACCTTATGGTTTGGCTGGGCGATGCCGTATACTTACTTGGACTTGAGCATGCTATGGGGCAGTGCCCCGATGGTGTAGATGACTGGGCTAATAAAGATATGGCTTTTGACCGTTATTTATTTTTCCGTCAGTTTCATGACCAGCTTATTTCGGCCATGCCGCAACTGGCTATTACCGATAACCACGACCTTGGCCCGAATGAGTTTAACAAAACCATGCCTACTATTGCGGAAACCCGCGAAATATTTATGGACTGGTGGCCAAACCCCGAGTATTTAAGTACTCCCGAAGGGCAAGGGCTTTATTCGTCTTATGTATATAAAGATGTTGAATACTTTTTAACAGATAACCGCAGCTACAGGGACGGCACCACACAACACTATGGCCCGGATCAGCTTGCATGGTTAAAACAAGGACTTTTAAACTCTACTGCTACATTTAAGGTAATTATAAACGGAACCCCTTCTTTTGAGCGTAACTGCGGTGGGCGTAACTTTTGTAATACAGAGCAAAGCACAGAGCTTATACAGTTTATACAGGATAACAACATAAATGGTATCCTTTCGCTTAGCGCAGATATCCATGAGCAAAAATTCATGATACGTGAGGGTGATACCAATTATCCGTTATACGATGTGCTTTCAGGCAACCTTAATTCAGATATAGGCAACGGTATTACAAACGTTAACTATACTTCTGATTATATACTTACCGGTGTAAAGCAAACATATCTTAAAGTAAGTGTTTACGGCCCGGAAGATGACCGTAGGATGAAAGTACAATATGTAGGCCTTGACGGTGAGCCGTATTTTGAGGAAATCATTCACGAAGATATGCTTACCAGCCAGAATAGCGATGCCTTAAAACTGGCTCTTGGTATAAATAATGATGTAGCCGATGCATCTGAGTATGCACATGATTTAAATGCTACAGGCTATACTTTTGCTGAAGGCCGCGAAGGCGACGCAAACGGGGCTTTACATTTTACCACTGCTACAGACCTGCACGCAGCTGCAGATCTGTCTCTTGATTTTCATGACAGGCCATTTAGCCTTACTGCATGGATAAACCCGGACAACATACCTGCAAACGGTGCTACTATACTTAGCAACGGTGCTGCCGGAAATGGTATAAGTTTAGGTTTTGACGGCTCTGGTAAACTAACTTTTACTAACCATAATACAAATACCACTTATACAAGCCAGTATGGTATATTGCCAAATACCTGGAGTAATGTGGTTTGGAAATATGACAACGTTAGGAGAAAACTTTCGTTATATTATAACGGATTCCTTATACAGGCATGGAATAATGTGGTAAGCCCATCGGCATCTACTGCTGATGTAAGGATAGGAAACAACTTCCAAAACAAGCAATTTAGCGGCCTTATAGATAACCTTACCCTTTACGGAAGAATAATATCAGACCAGCAAATACTTATGGATGCCGATGTACAGTCCAGCCGTGGCGGTACATTAAAAATGAGTGGAGCGCCAGAAATGGCTATTCCGGGCAGTGCTGTTAACAGCGCCCTTGCTAATGATTTTACTATAGAATTCTGGGCTAAGCTTAATGGTGACCCCGGCACAAATTATAAAATATTTGCAAGCAACGGCCGTATAAACAACCTTACTACAGGTATATCATTTGAATATCCGGACAGCAATAAGCTAAATGTAGTAATAGGAAATAATACTACCGGCTGGAATACTATAACCGAGCAGGGAGATTCATGGAATGTTGGTGAATGGAACCATGTGGCAGTAAGCGCTACCCAAAATGGTACTATTAAATATTTTATAAACGGCTCACAGGTTAGCGAAATACCTTTTGAAGCATACATACCTAACTCATGGGGATTAGGCTTTGGTAAAAGCCCTGCCTATTCAGGAGGTATAAACGGAGAACTTGATGAGGTACGCATCTGGAGCAAAGCACTTACTGCTGAAGAAATTCAGCAGGGTATGCACGTAACACTTAACGGTGACGAAGAAGGCCTTGCCCATTATTATAACTTTAATAGCGAAGAAGAAGAAACTACAGTAGCTGATGACCTTGGTACTGCTAACGAAGATGTGGTACTTAACGGTGGGCTGCTTTCTCCTGCTACTTCTCCGGTAAGCGCTCTTGACGCATCGCACAGGGATGTAGTTAGCGGAAAGTGGAGCAAAAACAATAACGTTAGTAACTCAGGCCTTAGTTTTCCTGATGCTATTACAAACTATAGCAGCAACATTATAGTAGGTAAGCAAAATGCTACAGAAATTGCTACAGTACCGGGTAACGAAGATATGTCTTACCTGACAGGCGGATGGAGAATAGATCCTGTAAATGCACCGTTTGCTACTATAAAAATAAACCTTGAAGAAGCCATTAGCAACTTTAATGAAATAAGTAATACTGCCGGGCAGTTCTTTCTTATCAAAGAAGGTGAAGAAGGCGAATTCAATATTGTTTCTGAAGGTAGCTATGATGGACAAAATGCTTCTTTCTATAATACCAGCATTACAGAAGGCACCTATTATATGGCATTTTCTGATGGCGATTTTAATGCCGGGCGTGGCGGTGCCTTATCACTTGCAGGCGGGCATCAGGCACAAATTGCATATGCTGATATGAATGCAGTTGCCAGCGGAGCCTTTACCGTAGAATTTTGGGTAAATGTAACCCAGGATCCGGGTAATAATGACAAGCTTTTATCTAACCACGGTAAAATAAACGGAAACTCTACAGGGTTTGCAATAGAAATGCCGGATAACAATACAGTAAGCGCTGTATTTGGCACCAATACAGGTAACTGGAATAGTATAAACTCCGGCACGCCACTTACTGTTGGCGAGTGGAACCACATAGCAGTTACCGCTACGCCGGATAGTGCTATTAAGCTATACATAAATGGCGAGCTTAAAGCCAGCGCTGCTTATGGTACTTATGTGGCAAACACCAACTGGAACCTTGCATTGGGTACCAGCCTTAACTATGGCGGGCAAACCTATTCCCTTATGGATGAATTTCGTATTTGGGATATAGCAAAAACACAGGAAGAGATTGTAGAGCAAATGCACGAAATAGTAACTGAGGATGATGAGCACCTTATTTACAACTTTACATTTGACCAGGAAGATAACGGTACGCTTACCAACAATGGCGTAAACAGTGATATTGCCTATAGCAGTGCTTCTATTATTGATGCTACCAGCCCGGTTGCGGAGATTGAACCGGCATTTCCTGATAATATGACAGGTAACTGGAGCGTTACTAACGAAACTGCTAATGGGCTGTACCTTGCTACCAACATTAACAGCTTTATACAAAATGTAGTAATAAGCCGTGATACTGATAACGAAATACTACCGCTTGCCGATGTAGAAGACACCTCTTACCTTGCCGGTGGGTGGCACCTTAACCCATTAGGGATAGAAAATGCCAACCTACAGGTAAACCTTGAAGAAGTATTTGATAATGCCGAGCTAACCAATGCCACTGTAGAGCAATACATGTTACTAAAAGGAGACCCTGCAAGTAACTACCAGATAGTAGCTACAGGTACGGCAGAAGGACTTATGGTAACTTTTGAAAACGTAAATACAGCGCTGGGTAACTATTACCTTGCTTTTGAAACGGATGTGGATGCTGTAATTACAGAACAAGGCGGTGCACTGCACCTTGAGCAGGGACATGAAGTTTATGTGCCTAAAGAAGGGGTTAACGAAGCCCTTTCAGGTGAATTTACTATAGAAATGTGGGCACGCCTTACCGAAACCGCAGGAGCCAATACCAAGCTGGTTGGCTTTAGTAACTTTGGTGGTGGTGAGTATGGTTGGGAAATGGAGTTTTTGGGTAACCAGACACTGCAAACCATTACAGGCAAAGGCCCTTCGGGAGGCTGGAACACGCTAAACTCATCGCATGTATGGACACATGGCGAATGGAACCACGTTGCGGTAACGTTTGTGCCTAATGGCGAATTTAAATTTTACGTTAATGGTGAACTTGCCGACAGTATGCCGGTAGGCCAATTTTACCCAGGCGCCAATAACCTTGCTTTTGGTAAAAACATAGCCAACAATTCACCTACCCAAAGTGATATTGATGAATTCAGGATATGGACTGTGGCAAAATCGGTTAATGATATCCGCAGGGATATGTATCTTACTATGCCAGAGGGTACCGAAAACCTTTCTTACAACTATACCTTTAACCAGGATAACAGCGGTTATCTTGTAAACAGTGGTTCTACTCCGGTAGAAGTAGCCTATACCAATGCTGCCATAATACCTGCTACAGATCCTGTAAGGGATATACAAGATCCTTTCCGCTATAATGTAGGCGGTAACTGGAGCGTTATGAATGACAGCCGCAACGGTATGTACCTTCAGGATGTAATATCGTCTGAAGACCAAAACGTAGTTATAGGTAAAGAAGACGGCGATGAAATTTTAGCGCTGCCTAATACCAACAACAACGATATGAAATACCTTAACAGCCGTTGGAAGTTTGAATCGCTTTATATAGAAAACGGTACGCCACAGGTTAAGCTTGCCAATATTTTCAGCAACCTTAACAATGTAGAGGTACTGGCTAATGAATATTACCTGTTACAGGGCGACCCTCAGGGCACATATAACATTATTGCTACAGGTACCAAGCAAAACAACATTGTTACTTTCTCTCAGATTACCTTTAATGACCAGCCGGTATATCTTGCCTGGTTAACCGATACTACCTATCCGATAGGTTCTTTCCCTGTGGAACTTGAGAGCCTGTGGAAGTATAATGACACTGGTGCTAACCTGGGTACTGACTGGAAAAACAGTAACTATGATGACAGCGCCTGGTTATTTGGCAATGGCATACTGGGTTATGGCAACAACAACGAAAGTACCGTACTTAGCTATGGTACCGATGACCAGAATAAATACCCAACCACTTACTTAAGGCATACATTTACTGTAGAAGATGCTTCACAATATGCTTCGCTGTTGTTTGAAACCCTTAGGGATGACGGTGTTGTAGTATATGTAAACGGTATAGAGGCTTTCCGCAGCAATATGCCCGAAGGTGATATTACTTATAACACGTATGCGCTATCTCAGATAGGTGGTGCTGACGAAACCACTTTTGTACAAAACATTACACCAAACCTGCTTCAGGATGGTGAAAATGTGATTGCTGTAGAGCTGCACCAGGGTGCTGCCAACAGTTCTGACCTAAGTTTTGATATGCATTTAAGGGCATTGCCGCCGGAACTTGATGCAGCTAACTATCCGCTGCCTAAAGACTCTGAATGGCATTACCTTGATAACGGAACCAGCCTTGATGATGTAGTATGGGGCGTTACCACTTATGCACCCGGATGGCTTTCAGGAAAAGCGCCTTTTGGATATGGTGACCCTGTAAATACAACTGTAAGTTATGGCGGCGATTCATCTAACAAATACATTACCTCATACTTCTACAGGGATATTAACATAGACCTTTCGGAAGTGAGCGATATGGTAGAGTTTGGTGTTAAGCGTGATGATGGTGCCGTGGTGTATATAAACGGTGTAGAGGCATTTAGGGAAAATATGCCGGAAGGTGATATAGACTACCTTACCCATTCTGCTACTATTGTAGACGGCGCTGACGAAAACAGGTATTTTGTACACTTTGTACCTAAAACAATGTTTAACGAAGGTGTTAACAGGGTATCAGTAGAAGTACACAACCGCGATGGGTCAAGCTCAGACCTTAAGTTTGATATGTACATCCGCAACCAGGTTGACCTTAGTGTAACTTGCGATGAGCCACATATTGCCTGTTTTACCTCTATAAATCCTACAGGGCAAACGCCACACCTTATTATACCTACAGAACACCGTTTTCAGTTGTTCTTTAAACAAGGTGATAATTACACTATAGGTAATGGTACCGTACCGGGTAATAATGACTTTACTGCTTATGTGCCTATAAATGGCAGTAGTGAGTTAGGACACCTTTCGGTAAATCATGAAAATAACCCGGGTGGTGTGAGTATGCTTAACATTCACCTTGATACTGATAACAATAACTTATGGACGGTAGACCAGTCTCAGGCTGTTGATTTATATAACGATAACCTGGTTACCACTAACAGAAACTGTAGTGGAGGTATTACACCATGGGGAACCGTAATTACTGCTGAAGAAGCTACTGATGCCGGTGATGTTAACGGCGATGGCTACCAGGATGTAGGATGGCTTGTAGAAATAGACCCTGAAACCGCAGAAGTAAAAGAATACGGTAACGGTATACAGGAAAAACTATGGGCGATGGGCCGTATGAACCACGAAAACGTAGTGGTGCGCCAGGATGGAGCCGTAGCGTATTATGGCGAAGATGGCGGTACACATTGTTTATATAAATATGTGCCGACTGTGGCGGGTAACCTATACTCCGGTAATGTATATGTATTGCACCTTGACCTGCCCCTTGCCTCAGATGAGCCGAGCTCTTCTACAGGTACGTGGATACAGGTACCAAATACTACACAATCTGACCGTAATAATCTAAATACCATAGCATCATCTCTTGGTGGTACTAACTTTAACGGTGTTGAAGATGTTGAAATCAGCCCTCTTGATGGCAGGATATACTTTACATCTAAAGGTAAAAACCGCGTTTACCGATTTGTAGACGGAGATGACACAGTAAGTGATTTTGAAGTATTTGTAGGCGGTAAAAACTATCCGCTAGAAACAGCTTCGGGCACCGTAACTGAGGCATGGGCCGATGGTAATGACAACCTTGTGTTTGATGATAAAGGTAACTTATGGGTATGCCAGGATGGTGGGTTAAACTACATTTGGGTAGTAAGGCCAGACCACAGGCAGGATGCGCCGAATGTTAAATTGTTTGCCTCTATGCCAGCCGGTGCAGAACCTACAGGCCTTACCTTTACACCAGACTATAAGTATGGCTTCTTCTCGGTACAACACCCAAGCGGCAGTAATACACCGCAGGAAGATGCCAGCTTTACTGATGTTACTTTTAATGCATCGTCTACAGTAGTATTCTCGCTTGACCAGTTTCTTGGGCCACAGGCACCGATAACTGATTTCGTTGCAAACCAGGTAACCGTAAGTGAAGGGCAAACAGTAACCTTTACGGACCTTACCACAAACAACCCTACCACATGGCAGTGGACGTTTGAAGGCGGTAACCCGGCTACATCAACAGAGCAAAACCCAACAGTTACTTACCAAACTGCTGGCACGTATGATGTAACACTTGTTACCGAGAACGTAGCCGGTAACGGTGAAGAAACTAAAACAGATTACATTGTTGTAGAAGAAGTGCTTAACGTTGATAATCCTATTGCAGCGGGTACTGTAAAACTTTACCCTAACCCAACGCAGGGCAAAGTAACTATAGCACTAAGTAATGATGCAGCAGGTAAAGATGTTTCGGTAGAAGTATATGACCTTCTTGGAAGGAAAATTACTGAAATGAATAATATACAGACGGTATCCGGAAAACAGGAAATAGAGCTTGACTTAACACGTTTTGCAGGTGAGCAGGTATTCATCATCCAGTTAAAAGTGGGCGATACTACAGGCACTTACAAATTGTTGAAAGTTAAATAGGTTAATTTAATTTTATAAGGGGCAGGTATGCATTACCTGCCCTTTATTATTTATAACAATATGAAAAAATATATAATAACAGCAGCTTTAACAGCAACATTTTTGGCTTCGGCCCAAAACCCGGATCCATTACATCAAGCCGTGTATAACAATATAGCCGATGCTGTTGCCAATAAGCAAACAGCCACCCAGCTAAACTTTAGGGATCAGGGTATTTTTCATGTGCCGGAAGAATTAGGCAAATTAAAAAAACTTGTTTTCTTAAACCTAATGGGCAATAACCTGGAGTATGTTGAGGAGGATATTTTTACCCTTAAAAAGCTTGAAGTACTCAATTTAAAACTTAATGCGCTTAAATACCTTCCCGAAGGTATTTCTAATCTTAAACACCTTATACGGCTTGATGTTTCTGATAATGAAATCCATTCCCTGCCACAGGATGTTATGAAATTGCGAAACCTCAGGTTTTTACACCTTTCTTATAATAACCTTACAGCGGTACCATATACGCTTGGTAATTGCCAGAACCTTGAAGCACTGCAGCTGGATAATAACCAACTGAGCTACCTGCCGGATGAATTTTCGCAATTAAAAAATCTTAAAACATTAGACCTGGGTTACAACCAGTTTAATGAGATACAGGGCGAATGGCTTAACCTTGCTGCGTTAACCGATTTAAACCTGGAATATAACCACCTGAAAACATTACCGGATAATATAGGGGTATTAACAAACCTTAAAACCCTTATTATAAACAACAACAAACTTAAAAACCTGCCAGAGTCTATTGGTAACCTGCAGGAACTGCAATTGCTTTCACTTTCAGAAAATGAATTAAGAAGCCTGCCGGAAAGCATTTTTGCTTTAAAAAAACTTAAAACACTTATACTTACCGGAAACCCAATTTCAAAAAAAGAACAGGAAAAAATAAAAAAATACCTGCCTGGCTGTAGTATATATTTCTGATACCATTTACACTGAAAAAAAATATACACATAAAACTTGCAAATTAAAATTTAATTGCCGTAAATTTGCTTAACGGTGTTAAGTGATTAAAACACTTAAAAACATGGGAAGTAAAGAACGAATTTTGCGGCAGAAAGAACAAACCCGCGCCAACATCCTGAAAGCCGCAAGGCAAATTGTAAAACAGGAAGGATGGCAAGGGCTTAGTATGCGCAAAATTGCCGATAAAATAGAATATACCGCGCCCATTATATATGAGTATTTCTCGAGTAAGGAAGCGATATTGCAGGAACTTACCTGTAAAGGTTTCCAGCTTTTATCAAAAGACCTTGAAGAAGCCAGAAAAAAACACGATGCCCCAGATGAACAACTGGAAAGTATGTGGATGGCCTACTGGGATTTTGCCCACAAGAACAAAGAAATGTACCAGCTTATGTATGGGGTGCAAATGACGTGTTGCTCTCAAACAACACCTAAAACCGACCATCCTTATAACCTTATAACAAATGTTATTGGCAAAATAATGCAAACAGACGATGAAGATATTGTAATGCAAAAATACTTTACCTTCTTTTCTATAATCCACGGACTCATTTCTATTAATATGCTTAACGAAGGCCTTGGGGATAAAATGAACAAGCAAATACTTAAAGATGCCATTATCGGCATAACACGGACACTACACAATTAGATTTTTTTTACCACTATACTTAACACTGTTAAACCATTTAATATGATTATAGCAATGCCTTAGAAGGCATATTTTTTTAGCACATTACTTAACACCGTTAAATACTTTTATAACATTAACTAAATATTTTTTTACATTAAACTTAACGTCATTAAATAATTTAATACCCTTATGAAAACAATTTATTCATTCTTTTTCATAGCATTACTTACACTCATAACTGCATGTTCGGGTAACCAGGGCCAGGCAGCCCCCGCTGCACAGGCAATGCCGGTACCGGTGTATGATGTAACCCAAAAAGATGCCTTAACTTGGCAGGAATACCCTGTAATGCTTGAAGGGCGCACCGATGTAGAGATACGGCCACAGGTAGACGGATACCTGCAAACCGTTTTTGTAGATGAAGGTGCGTTTATTAAAGCCGGGCAACCCCTGTTTAAAATTGAAGACCATCGCTATCGAGAAGCATTGAACAATGCAACTGGAAGCCTGAATGTAGCAGATGCTGCACTTATTAATGCCGGTTTAGAAGTAGAAAAACTGGCGCCGCTTGTAGACGGAAAAGTAATATCTGAATATCAGCTAAAATCGGCTAAAGCTGCATTAAAAATAGCTGAAGGCAATAAAAAACAGGCAGAAGCGGCAGTGGCCTCGGCAAAAATTAATCTTGATTTTACGCTTATTAAGGCGCCCGTAAGCGGCTATGTTACCCGGATCCCTAAAAAACAGGGCAGCCTTATTTCAGCTACTGACCCGCAGCCCCTTACAACCGTATCAGACAACACCCAAATGCATGCCTATTTTTCAATAAGCGAGTCCGATTTTATCACCCTGCGTGACACATATGAAGGCAACACATTAAGTGATAAAATAAGCCACCTTCCTGCCCTGTCTTTAATGTTGCCCAACAATACCGAATACAGTCAAAAAGGGCATATAGATATGGTAAACGGGCAGTTTAATAAAAATACGGGTGCCATTACGCTAAGGGCAAGCTTTCCTAATGATAAAGGGTTATTGCGTTCGGGCAATACAGGCAAGGTAAAAATGGGTTTGCCACATGCCGGTGCAGTACTTGTACCACAGGCCTGTACGGTAGAATTGCAGGATAAAATTTTTGTTTATATAGTAGACAAATCAAACAAGGTAGCCAAGGTGCCTATAACTATAGTGGGCAAATCGGGTACCGATTACCTGGTTAAAAGTGGCCTTAAACCCGGCGACCGTATTGTGTACAAAGGATTTGAAGGCCTGCAGGACGGCACCCCCATTACTCCTGAAAAAATTACACCGGAAGTTGCCTCTAAATAATTATATCAAAACGACTTAACATCTCCAACACATGTTTAAAAAATTTATAGACCGGCCGGTCCTGGCCACGGTCATATCCATCCTATTGTCTATTTTAGGGATTATTGGCCTTACCTCCCTACCCCTGGGGCAGTTTCCTGATATAGCCCCCCCCGCAGTTCAGGTTACAGCACTTTATCCCGGTGCCAATGCCGAAACAGTATTACGTTCGGTAGCACCCTCTCTGGAAGAATCTATAAACGGGGTGGAAAATATGAGTTACATGACCTCTACCGCCAGTAATGACGGATCATTGGTGATAACTGTATATTTTAAACTGGGCACTAACCCGGACCAGGCTGCTGTAAACGTGCAAAACCGTGTAGCGCAAGCCACCAACCAGCTGCCCAGCGAAGTGGTGCAGGCAGGTGTTACCACTGCCAAGCAACAAAACAGCCTTATTATGGTAGTTGATATGTACAGCGAAAACGAATCGCAGTATGATCAGACTTTCCTAGCCAACTATGCGCAGATAAATATTATACCCGAAATTAAGCGTATACCCGGCGTGGGGCAATCTATAATTTTTGGCGGTAATAAAGACTATTCTATGCGGGTGTGGCTAAACCCTTCTCAAATGGCATCGTATAACATTACTCCCACTGAGGTAATGGCTGCTATACAGGACAAGAACCTTGAAGCCGCCCCGGGTAAATTTGGCGAAAACAGTTCGCAGTCTTTTGAATATGTTATTAAATATAAAGGCAAGCTGAATAAACCTGCAGATTATGAAAATATTATAGTGCGCTCTAACCCAGACGGCAGCATACTACTTCTTAAAGATGTAGCACGTATAGAGTTTGGTGCCTACAGCTACAGCAACTTTACGCGTGTAAACGGCAAACCGGGCATTAACATAGCTGTAATGCAGTTGCCCGGCTCTAATGCTAACGAAATACAGATCGCCATAGATAAGCTGATGCAAAAGGCTTCTAAAAGCTTCCCAAAAAATGTAAAATACCTGATATTATATAACACCAAAAACATGCTTGATGCCAGTATAGAGCAGGTACAGCATACGCTTATCGAGGCTTTTATACTGGTGTTTATTGTAGTATTTCTGTTTTTGCAGGATTTCCGTTCAACACTTATACCTGCCATAGCTGTTCCTGTAGCGTTATTGGGTACGTTCTTCTTCATGTCAATATTTGGATTTTCCATAAATCTGCTTACTCTGTTTGCGCTAGTGCTTGCCATTGGTATTGTGGTAGATGATGCCATTGTGGTAGTAGAAGCTGTACACGCTAAAATGGAGCACCGGCACCTGCCGCCAAAGGCAGCTACCACATCTGCCATGAGCGAAATTACAGGAGCCATAATTTCTATCACACTGGTTATGTCTGCCGTATTCCTTCCGGTAGGTTTCATGCAGGGTTCCACAGGTGTGTTTTACAGGCAGTTTGCTTTTACGCTGGCCATAGCCATTATTATATCGGCAGTAAATGCGCTTACCTTAAGCCCTGCACTGGCAGCTTTATTTTTAAAGCAGCATCAGCCAAAACATGCTGAAACGTATAAAAAGCCAACCTATAAAGAGCGCTTTTTTGCAGGCTTTAATGCCAATTTTGATAAGCTTACCAACCGCTATTTGGGTAGCCTTCGCTTTTTAATACGCTACAGGTGGGCTACACTTACCACCCTTGCCGGGGTTATAGTACTTACTGTATTTATGATTAAGCGTTCGCCGTCAGGGTTTATACCCAGCGAAGACCAGGGGTTTATAGCTATATCACTTTCAATGCCTGCCGGTAGCTCTTTAGACCGTACCACCGCAGCAATGAAAGAGGCCGAAGATGCCCTTGCCCCTATGCAGGCCAAACGCACCCTTATGGGGTTATCAGGATTTAATATCCTTACACAGTCTTCAAGCCCCTCATTCGGTGTAGCCTTTATATTGCTAAAACCATCAGATGAACGTGGTGATCTAAAAGATATTAATGCCATAATGAATGATGCACGCCAACGCCTTGCCGCTATAAAAGGCGCCAACTTTTTTGTGTTTACCTTCCCTACCGTACCGGGCTTTAGTAATGTAGACGGGCTTGATTTTGTGCTTCAGGACCGCACCGGCGGCTCGCTTGCCAAGTTTAGCGAAGTGGGTAACAAGTTTATTGGCGACCTGATGCAACGCCCTGAAATAGCCATGGCTTTTACCTCTTTCCGGGCCGATTACCCACAGTTTGAAATGGAAGTAGACGATGTAAAAGCCGGGCAGCTTGGCGTAAGTATAAAAGAACTGATGCAAACAGTACAGGCTTACTACGGAAGCGCCCAGGTAAGCGACTTTAATCGGTTTGGTAAATATTACCGGGTTATGGTACAGGCTGATAAAGGTACACGTGCCACTCCGGAATCATTAGACGCTGTGTTTGTAAAAAACAAAAATGGTGAAATGGTACCTGTAAACACACTTGTTAAACTGGTAAGGGTTTACGGCCCGGAAAATGCCTCCCGCTATAACCTTTTTAATTCTATGGGTATTAATGCCATAGAGCAGCCGGGATACAGCTCCGGAGATGCCATTAAAGCCGTTGAAGAAGTGGCAGCACAATCATTACCACAAGGATACTCGTATGAATTTTCGGGCATGACCCGTGAAGAAATATCTTCAGGGGGGCAGTCAGCCGTAATTTTTGGCCTTAGCCTCATATTTGTGTACTTTCTTTTAGCTGCACAGTATGAAAGCTATATACTGCCGCTTGCCGTTATCTTTTCAATTCCAACAGGTATTTTCGGGGTGTTTGCTGCCATTGGCATTACAGGTATATCCAACAACATTTATGTGCAGGTTGCGCTGGTAATGCTTATAGGTCTACTGGCAAAAAATGCCATACTTATTGTAGAATTTGCCGTACAGCGCAGGCGTGCGGGTAAATCACTGCTCTCTGCCGCGCTTGAGGCAGCCAAGCTAAGGCTAAGGCCCATTATCATGACATCGCTTGCCTTTATTGTGGGGCTTATACCTATGATGAGTGCCACAGGGCCATCGGCTCAGGGTAACCATTCTATCAGTATTGGCGCAGCAGGCGGTATGCTTTCGGGCGTAATACTTGGCTTGTTTGTAATACCCGTATTATTTATAGTATTTCAATACCTGCAGGAACGGGTTTCGCGCAAGGCAGAAGAACCTGCAACAGCACTTGAACCTGAACTTATAAAATAAAACAAATGAAAATAATTAGTTATATACTCCTTGCCGTTGCATTGGCCGGGTGCAGCGTATCTAAAGATACTCCCCTGCCCCAGCCGGAACTCCCCAATGCCTACCGCAACGCATTTGCTACCGATACTACCTCTATAGCTACTATTGAGTGGGATACTTTTTTTACCGATCCGCAATTACGGGAACTCATTGCCCGTACGCTTTCCGGTAATTATGACCTGCAAACGGCTATTAAAAACATTGAAGCATCAAGGCAGTTGCTGCGCCAAAGCAAATGGGGCCAGGTGCCGCAGCTAAACGCCAATATAACAGCCAGCACCACAATACCCAGTAAAAACAGCCTTAATGGGCTTAGCATAAATAACTTTCTTGGCACAAGCCATATTGAAGATTATAATGCCGGGCTAACCCTTTCCTGGGAGGCTGATATATGGGGCAAGATAAGCAGCCGTAAAAAAGAAGCGCTTGCCAATTACCTTGAAACCGAGGAAGCCACAAAACTGGTAACTGCAAATCTTGTAGCTACTGCGGCACAGGGCTACTACAACCTGCTAATGCTTGACGCCCAGCTTGAAGTAGCCATAAAAAACCGCAACCTTAGTAAAAATACTGTGGATATGGTTACACGCCAGTTTAATGCCGGGCAGGTTACCCACCTGGCGGTTGAGCAGGCAGAAGGGCAAAGGCTGTTGGCAGCGCAGATTGTGCCACAGCTTGAAAAAGAGATTATCATACAGGAAAATGCCTTAAGCATATTAACCGGTACAACCCCGGGGGAAATAGAGCGTACAGGCAGCCTGGCAACGGAAGCACTACACAATGAGCTGCCTACCGGCTTACCGGCTACCCTGCTAAGCCACAGGCCCGATGTTAAAGCGCAGGAATATGAGCTTAATGCGGCCAATGCCCGCGTTGGCATTGCGAAAGCATATATGTACCCAGCCCTTAATATAACAGCAGGCGGGGGGCTTAACTCTTTTAAATCAGACAACTGGTTTAACATGCCCACCTCGCTATTTGGGCTGGTATCCGGCAGTATAGCACAGCCATTACTACAGGGCAGAAAACTAAAAGCCCAATATGAAGTGGCCAAAACCGATCGTGAAAAGGCAGTTATTGCATTTAGACGACAGGTATTGATTGCCGTAGGTGAAGTATCTGACGCGCTGGCTGAAATTGAAAAGCTTAAAGAAGAAGTAGCCTTTGCAGAGGAGCGTGTAGACAACCTGCAACAAGCGGTAAGCAACTCTGACAAACTGTTTGCCAGCGGGCTTGCCAGCTATCTTGAGGTTATAACTGCACAAAGCAATGTGTTACAGGGCGAACTGGACCTGGCGTCTATAAAAAGAAACCAGCTTGCCGCCGAAGTAAAACTTTATAAAGCGCTTGGCGGGGGCTGGAAATAAAAAGGTGTTATAATTATCTCTATCAGGAGGCTGCCCCATAAGGGGCAGCCTCTTTTTTTATAGAAATATAAAGCCTTAAATTTTAAAATTGTCATTTTTATAATGCACTTCAGGCAAATCCCTTAGCATGGCAGCACTTTTCTCGGGAGAAATATCCCTTTGGGCTTCGGCCATAAGCTCATACCCTACCATAAATTTCTTTACTGTAGCAGAGCGTAATAAAGGCGGATAAAAATGCATGTGAAAATGCCACTCCGGATGCGAAAGCCCGTCAGTAGGGGTTTGATGTATGCCCGATGAATATGGAAATGAGGTTTTGAACAGATTATCATACTTTATGGTAATACGCTTTATAGCATCGGCAAAGGCATAGCGCTCTTCTGCCGTCATTTGTGTAATGTTGCCAAAATGCCTTTTACTGACAATAAGCGTTTCAAAAGGCCAGATAGCCCAAAACGGCACCAAAACGGCAAAGTGTTTGTTTTCAAGTACAATACGCTCTTTGCGTTGCATTTCTTCGGCAAGATAATCGGCAAGCAGGCTGCGCCCCTGTGCATCAAAATATTTTTTTAAGTTATTTTGCGTTTTGTCTACATTAGTGGGCAATGACCCCTGGCTCCATATCTGGCCATGCGGATGCGGATTGCTGCAGCCCATTACTGCGCCTTTATTTTCAAAAATCTGCACGTGGTTTATAAAATCACGGCTGCCAAGGTCACTATACTGGGCCGCCCAAAGCTCAACCACCTTAAGAATATCGGCTGTTTCCATTTCAGGAAGCGTTACATCGTGCCTGGGCGAAAAACATATTACGCGGTTTATGCCACGCTCTGTTTTTATCTGAAATAACGGACTTGTCTCAGGCGCTTGTACCTCATCTGTAAGTAGTGAAGGAAAATCATTATCAAACACAAATGTACTGGTATATTTTTCATTAAATACGCCTGTACTGCGTTCGTTACCGGGGCACAGGTAACAAGTGGGGTCATACTGTGGCCTGTTATCTGTAACCGTACTTTCTTGCTGGCCCTGCCAGGGCCTCTTTGCCCTGTGTGGTGATACCAGTACCCATTCGTCCATTAGGGGATTATACCTCCTGTGCGGATGTTCGTTATTATCAAATGCCTGCATGTTCTTCGGTATAGAGGCTTGTGCCTTCAGATATTTTTACTTTATAAACTTCAAGCTCAATAGCAAACTTTTCTTTATATTCCCTGCTTACGCGCTCTACAAGTGCCTTAACGGCATCTTTTTTTACCAGGTTTACAGAGCAACCACCAAAGCCGCCGCCCATCATACGGGCACCCAGTACATTGGTATCCGTATGTACTGCATCCACCAAAAAATCTATCTCTTCACAACTTACTTCATAATTTTTGCTCAGCCCCTGGTGGGTTTCATACATTAACTGTCCAAGCTTTTCAAAATCATTTGCCTCAATGGCTTTTACGGCATCCCGCACACGCTGAATCTCACGCACTACAAATAGGCAGCGTTTGTATATTATGTTTCCTAATTTATCTTTTACCGCATGAACCTGCTCTTCATTAAGGTCACGAAAGGTTTGTACGCCAGGGTACTCCCTCTTTATAATATCCAAGCCTTTTTCTACCTCATTCCGGCGGTCATTATAACCGGAGGTAAGGTGTGTGTGTTTTACTTTGCTATCTAACAAAACCAAGGTATAATTATTAAAATCAGCACTGTGGTATTCATACTCCAGTGTATTGCAATCCAGTTTTATAACACTGTTTTTTTTACCAAAAACACTGGCAAACTGGTCCATAATACCACAATTTACACCAGCAAAAGTATGTTCTGCTTTCTGCCCTATCAGTGCAATGTCTTTCTTACTCAGGCCGAGGTTAAAAATTGTATCAATTGCGAAACAAAAACCACATTCTATAGCTGCCGAAGATGATAAACCTGCCCCCATGGGCACCGTACTGCTAAAGGCTACATCTAAACCTTTAAATACAAAACCACGGTTTTTTAACTGCTGCACAACCCCAAGGAAAAAATTTACCCACATGGCACCTACCGGCTGCAGAGCAGTGTTAAGGTTAAAGCTATAGCTTTCACCTAAGTCTTTAGCATAAAGGTTTATAATATCGGTACCGTTTTCTGCAATGGCAAAACAAACATATTTATTTATTGCTGCCGGCAGCACAAAACCGTCATTATAATCTACGTGTTCACCAATAATATTAATACGCCCCGGCGAAAGGAAAATATAGTTTGGTGTAGTAGCAAACTGTTCTTTAAAGCACTCTTTAACCTGCTTTACTAATTCTTTCTTCATTATAGGTTATTATATAAATTCAAAAGTATAAAAACATTATAAGCAACCATACCAGTACCTACCAGTTTTTGTACATTAGCCACCAGTTATAATATGCTGAATAATGAAGATCATTCATATTAACAATAATGAAAGCCTGCCCAAATACAAACAAATTATATTGGGCGTAGAAAACGCCCTGAGGGAGAAAATGCTATCTCGCGGCGATAAATTGCCCAGTATAAATAAAATAGCGCTGGAGTTTGGGTTATCCCGCGATACGGTGCTTACTGCTTATGACGACCTTAAAAAAAGGGGGCTTATATATGCCCGCCCCGGAAAAGGCTATTTTATTAAAAGTGAAGAATATACCGTAGAGCAACGTATTTTTTTATTGTTTGACGAGTTCAATTCTTTTAAAGAGGAGTTATACAGTTCATTTAAAAAGGCCATGGGCAACAGCGCACGGATAGACATTTTTTTTCATTATTTTAACCCGGAGGTGTTTAAAAAGCTGGTTAATGAAAACAATGGAGCGTATAGTAAATATGTTATAATGCCTACTAACCTTAAAGGAGCCGCAACCATTATAAAAACATTACCCAAAAATGATGTTTATATACTGGACCAGACTAATGATGAGCTTGCAGGCTACCCGTCAATACACCAAAATTTTGTAGCTGATATGTATAATGCCCTTTGCAGGGGAAAACAAAGGCTGGAAAAATACAATAAACTCATTTTAATTTTCCCGCTTTTTAAACAACCCCAGGGAATGCATGATGGTTTTACTCGGTTTTGTAAAGAGCATCATTTTAAGTATGAAATAATAAATGATTTTGAAAACAATAGTATAAAAGCCGGAGAAGTATATGTAATACCTAATGACAGGCACCTGGTAAATGTAATTGAGCAGGCAAGGGCGCAGCAACTTACCATAGGCAGCGAAATAGGGATAATATCTTATAATGATATTCCGCTTAAAAAAGTGGCCGGGAACGGTATTACCACCATTTCAACAGATTTCCCTGCGATGGGAAAAACACTTGCCGAAATGATACTGTTGCAGCGCAGGGAACAAATACAAAACCCCAGCAGTCTTATTGAAAGGGGGTCGTTATAAAATAATGCATTTATGTTATGCTACTTTTTGCTGCGCTGCCAGTCCGCGCACAATACCCGGCACATCATTCCAGTGGTTTATCCTTAGGTGCTTGTTTTGAAACACATTATGGCATGCTGTAAACATAAGCGGTATGCCTTTACAAAAATCAAGGTTTTTGCAGTGGTCATCAATAAGAAAGTCTACATCAATAACGCTTTTATCGCCGCAAAAAATAATATTTTTCCAGCTTATAAAAGGAAAATGTTCTTCCAGCCACTGGCGTTTTTCATAAAGCGACTGCGGAAATTCCATAGCAGCAGAGACTATATAGATGTCAAAATCTTCGGCAAGTTCTCTAACCGCCTCAACAGCACCTTCCATAACGGGTAATGTACGAAAAAAACCCGGTGTGTATAAGTATTCCCTGAAAATTTTAAACTCGGGCACACTTTCATCATGTTCCTGTTTACCCTCAATGACTTTTTTAGTAAGTGTAATACCTGTATCCCTTTTATACCATTTAAGTATTGGGCTTCTGCATCGGCAATAACACCATCCATGTCAATACCAATTTTTTTTCTTTCGCTTTTCATAATTTATATTTCGCTTTTTTATGCAACAAATATACATCATTTTTTGCAATATAAAGCAATTTAATGCAATATTTTGCAAGTTATATTTATGTATATTTGTCGTAAATTTTATGTAAATGGTTAAAGAAGAACGCTTTCAACTCATTTTAGAACATCTTGCAAAAGAAAACAAAGTTGAATTAGGGTCAATGAGCACTGTTTTAAGTGTTTCGGAAGATACCGTGCGTCGCGATATTAAAGAACTGCATGAGCAGGGATTGCTACAGGCAGTGCGCGGCGGAGCCATATCTTCTTTTTCGGTACCCCACCATTACCGGGACAGGGAAAAATATGAAACAGGGCAAAAAAAACGTATCGCAGAAAAAGCAGTGACTTTTATAAAAAACGGACAGACTATTTTTATGGATGGGGGTACCTCTGTGCTTGCCGTAGCAGAAATGCTGCCAAAAGACCTTAAAGTAACTGTGGTTACAAACAGCTTCCCCGTTGCCAATGTGCTGGAAGACCACCCCAATGCCGAGGTAATTTTTGCCGGGGGCAGGCTTTATAAAACAGCTTTTACCACTATAGGCCACGAAACTATTAATACTATAAAAAATGTGCGGGCCAACCTGTATTTTATGGGTATAAGCAGCCTAAACACATCTGGTATTACCGGTAAAAGTTATGAAGATGTTCAGGTAAAAAAATTTATGGCAGAAATGTCTGCCCAGGTAATTGCGCTAAGCACCCTGGCAAAAATTAACACCACACAATCGTTTTACATATGCCCTGTTACTAACGTAAATGCCATAATAACCGAAGCAGCCCCAACAAGCCCTGAGCTAAAGGCCTATCATAAGCTTGGTATACAAATTTTATAACTTTTTGTTACAGCATACTACTTAAACTATCTTTTTACATGTATAATGTGAAATGAAAGCTTATTATTTATCTTTTTAATAAAAATGAGTGTATAAGCCTAATTCACCTTAAAAATTTAGGTGATATTAAATATATTTACACCAAAACAAAATCAATCAATTATTTCTGTTACAAAATAGCGTATTCGTCGTTTTATATAAAACACCATTTATGAAAAAAATACTGCCCCTCTGCCTTCTTACCTTTTTAATATTTACCCTTACCACAAACGGACAGTCTATTACCGGGCAGGTGGTAGATGAGCAACAGCAGCCTGTTGCCTACACCACCATACAAATTGGCACTACTTATGGGGTTATAAGTAATATTGAAGGTGTATTTACAATAAAAATACCAGAACAGGCTAGTGCCAATACGGTAAGTATTTCCTGTATTGGATTTGAAACACTGGAAATACCGGTATCAGAATTTAAAGGCGGCACATACGTGCTTAAAGAAAAAATAAACGAACTGGATAATGTGTTTATTACCAACAAACAATTATCACCTACAGAAATACTTGAAGAAGTAATTAAAAATGCACCTAAAAACTACAGCCCGCAACCGTTAAAAGAAACTTTTTTTCTTAGGGAATCTTCTAATAATAAATTAATCGATTCACATTTTGAACTGGTAAAATCATCGCTAGAAACCCGCTCTACCTTAAAAGAGCTTAATAAAGAGCTTGAAAACCTTTCTAAAAATGCAAAAGGTAAAAGCTCAATAGACTTTACAGAATATTACGGAGATTTATATCAGCTTAATAACGAAACAAAACTATCTGTACAAAAAGCCATTGAATTAAAAAACAAGGAGAAAGATATATCGGGCGATGAGGTTAACAATAAACTAATTGAGATTATAAAAAAACATTTGCAACCGGGCGCTACTTATAGTGTACGCTCAGGCATACTCCCTATAGACGATTCTCTACAGATAGATAAGCCCCGCACGGCCAAAGATGAATTTGAAACAGCATCACTTCGTAGCGGTGTAACTTCGCTTACTACATCATTAAGCAAATTTTATAAAGATGAAGATCTTGATTTTTTAACAGAATTTAAGCGCTATAACTATACCCTGGAAGGATATTCATCATTAAACGATGAAACCATTTATATCATAGATTTTCAGCCAAAAAAAAATTCGGCAAAATATTCAGGTAAAATTTATGTAAACACACTGGATTTTGCTGTAGTTAAGCTGGAATATAATATGATTGATGGAAAAACCGAGCATAATATAAACTTAAAGCTGTTGCTGGGCATTAAGGCAGTGGAAGACCGCATAAAGATTTCGGCCACATACACCAAAAATGAGGAAGGAAACTATGCCGTAAATTTTGTGAAAAAACAAAAGGGAATATACTTTTATATTAACCGCTCTTTAAAATTTACCAAAAACAAAGAAGATAAAGATGAAGAAAAACGTATGCTTAAGGTAGATCTTATGGCAGAGATTGATGATGTTATTACATCAGAATTATTTATAATAAATAAAGAGGTTATCACAACGCCGGAGTTTAACAACTTTGCCGAAAATAAGTATTATAAAAAAGAATTCATTGCAAAATATGACCCTGCAATATGGAAAGGGTATAATATACTTGCGCCGGTTCAGTCAATTAAAAATTACGACTAACCCGGCAACTATTATAGTAAAGTTTAATTTTTCTACATTCTATTGCTGCTGATTTTAAAAATTTTTATTAAAAAAGAGCCATATAAAACGTTATAGCAGAGCTATAGCAACACTATTTCAAATCATAGGTTTTTATTGGCATTATATTTGTTAAAATTTCAAATAATCTAGCTGTGCTGTAATAAATTAGCGCAACGCATGGTTTTAAAAGGCCACATAAAAATAATGTAATACGTTTTGCGGGATAATAAACTTTACTTAATTTTGCTCCCCAATGAAAAGTTTGTTAATTAGGATTTACTTAACATTATGCATTTTCCTTTTAGGTGCTTACAAGCAATCGCATGCAAGTACTTTACAAGGCAGGGCATCTTTTAACCTAACTACAAACTTTGGCGTAGCACATCTACAACAGTTAGACCCATCTATTGTAAAACCTACCCCTGCGTTTGAAAAAGACGACAAAGTAGATTTTACCGATAACGAAAGTGAGAATGAAGAAGATGACATAACATCTTTAAAAAAATCCTTTGAAGCGGCTAATTACTTCAGCTCTGTATTTTTTTCACATTCTCCCAATTACTTTTCACATTGCATTAAAAGCCGTTTACCCTTTAGTAAACACTTTATAAATTTCCCACCCCAAAGGCGGTTTATCATATTCCGGGTTATACGGATTTGATTTAAACCTTATATGGACAATATTTACATATTGCCTGTTTTCCACAGAGTTATTAAAAAGCTGCATGTAGTTTAGCATAAATGCTAGTAAACATGCACGTTTATGGGCTATGGCCCACTTAAAAAAAATCCCAAAAATTACATCGCTTTAAAAGCAATTATTATGAAGAGAATTTTCATGCTCATGGGCTTGTCTGTTATGCTATGCCATACAAGCTGCCAATCCAACAAAGAAACAAAGGAAGAAGAAACAGAGTACCTGGTTACTAATCCTGTTGTAAAAGACACTGTAATTAATAAAGATTATGTGTGCCAGATCCGTTCAATACAGCATATTGAGCTAAGGGCTCTTGAGAAAGGGTACCTTCAGAAAATTTATGTAGATGAAGGGCAGGCAGTTAAAAAAGGGCAATTGCTCTTTCAGATAATGCCTAACCTATATCAGGCCGATTTACAAAAAGCACAGGCAGAGGCAGAATTTGCCGAAATTGAATATAAAAATACCAAGGCGCTGGCCGATAAAAATGTAGTAGCGCCTAATGAGCTGGCTATGGCAAAAGCAAAACTTGATAAAGCCAAGGCTGAAATGGCATTAAACCAGGTGCACCTTCAATTTACAGAAATAAGGGCACCGTTTGACGGTATAATTGACCGTTTTCATGTTAGGCAGGGTAGCCTTGTAGACGAGGGAGACCTGCTTACAACCCTTTCTGACAACAGCAAAATGTGGGTATATTATAATGTACCCGAAGCAGAATATCTTGATTACAAAACGCAGGTAAAAAAAGACAGCACAATAACCGTAAACCTTTTAATGGCAAACAACAAAATATTTTCTCAGCCGGGTATTGTGTCAACCATCGAGGCAGATTTTGATAATGAAACAGGTAACATTCCATTTAGGGCAACCTTCCCTAACCCCGATGGCTTACTGCGTTACGGTGAAACAGGTAACATCCGCATGAGTATACCCCACAAAAATGCTATGCTGATACCACAAAAAACAACTTTTGAAGTATTAGATAAAAAGTATGTTTTTGTTATTGATAAAGATAACCGGGTAAAATCAAGAGAGATTAAAATAGCTGCAGAACTGCCTCACATATTTATTATTAAAAGCGGTTTATCTACAGGCGATAAGGTACTGCTTGAAGGTTTACGCCTTGTGAGGGAAAATGAAAAAATTAAATATAAGCTCGAAAAACCTGAAAAAGTATTATCGAACTTAGGGTTGTATGCAGAATAGTCTGATAACTAAAAAGAGAAAAAATGTTTACTAAGTTTATACACAGACCTGTATTTGCAATTGTAATATCTGTTATAATTGTGTTTATGGGTTCACTGGCAATCACAACATTGCCAACATCGCAATTCCCGGACATTGCGCCAACAACGGTCAATGTATTTATAGCCTATCCGGGAGCCAGCGCCGATGTATTGGTTAAGTCTACCCTTATAACCCTGGAAAACTCCATAAATGGTACACAGGGTATGAGGTATATGGCTACCGATGCAACCAGTGCGGGTGAGGCCACTTTAAGGCTTATTTTTGAACCGGGTACCGACCCAAACCAGGCGGTTATCAGGGTAAAAACCCGGGTAGACCAGGTTATGCCGCTATTGCCCGAACTGGTGCAGCGTGAAGGGGTTATTATTACCCCTATACAGCCCAGTATGCTTATGTACGTTAACCTGTACGCAAAGGGCAAGAATATGGATGAAAAATTTCTGTATAACTATGCCAACGTAAAAATGATACCCGAAATTAACCGTATACCCGGTGTGGCCCGTACCCAGATATTGGGTAGCCGTACCTACGCCATGCGTATATGGTTAAACCCGGAACGTATGCGTGCCTACAACGTATCGGTAGACGAGGTTATGGATGCCCTTGCCGAGCAGAGTATTGTTGGGCGTCCGGGGCGTATTGGCCAGAGTTCCGGTATAGAGGCGCAGTCATTAGAATATGTGCTTACCTATAAAGGCCGTTACAGCGAGCCTGAAGAGTATGATAACATAATTATACGCGCAAATGCCGAAGGGGAGCGCATACGCCTTAAAGATATAGGCCGCGCAGAGCTGGGTAGTGAATTTTTTGATATTTACTCTAACCTTGACGGACACCCTTCTGCCTCTATTGTATTAAAACAAAATTACGGTAGTAACGCAACCGAGGTAATTGAAAACGTAAAAGAAAAGCTTAATGAGCTTAAAGAATCGTTCCCTCCGGGGCTTGATTATAAAATAAGTTATGACGTATCTAAGTTTCTTGATGCCTCTATAGAGCAGGTAATTGATACGCTACGGGATGCCTTTATACTGGTTGCCCTTGTGGTATTCATATTTTTGGGAGACTGGCGCTCTACGCTTATTCCTATTCTGGCCGTACCGGTATCTTTGATTGGGGCCTTCTTTGTTATGCAGTTTTTTGGGCTAACCATTAACCTGGTAACCCTGTTTGCATTGGTACTGGCCATTGGTATTGTGGTGGATGATGCCATCGTCGTCGTCGAGGCAGTACATGCCAAGTTTGATGAGTACCCCAACATAACGCCATACCTGGCCGTTAAAAAAGTATTGGGCGAAATTAGTGGTGCGGTTATAGCAATTACTGCAGTAATGGTTTCGGTGTTCCTGCCTATATCCTTCATGTCAGGCCCGGTTGGTACATTCTACCGGCAGTTCTCCATTACTATGGCAAGCTCAATTGTAATTTCGGCAATTATAGCCTTAACACTTACCCCGGTATTGTGTGCCATGCTGCTTAAAAATCACCACGGGCATGAAAAGAAAAGCAATGTGCTGACAAGGAGCCTTGACACCTTTAACCGCGGGTTTGATAAACTTACAGGAAGATATACCGGCATACTTAAAAGAATGGTAAGCCGCAGGTGGTTAACCTGGGGTATATTGCTGGCATTTTGTGCGGGTATTTATTTTGTAAACAAAATTTTACCGGGAGGCTTTATACCAAGTGAAGACCAGGGTACTATATATGCCATCATCCAGACGCCTCCGGGCTCTACGCTTGAGGCAACCAACCAGGTTTCTCAAAGGCTGCAAAAAATAGCCGAAAAAGTAGACGGTATAGAATCGGTATCATCACTTGCAGGTTATGAGATCATGACCGAAGGTAGGGGGTCTAATGCGGGTACGTGTCTTATCAACCTTAAACCATGGTCTGAAAGGAAGCATAAAGTAACCGAGATTATGGAAGAACTTGAAGAAAAATCAAGGAACCTGGGCGCGAAAATAGAATTTTTTGAACCGCCTGCCATACCCGGATTTGGTGCATCGGGTGGTTTCTCACTTCGTCTTCTTGATAAAAATACTGAAACAGATTACCAGGATTTTGATAAAATCAACAAACAATTCATGGATGATTTGGGTAAACGTAAAGAACTTACCGGCCTGTTTACCTTCTTTGCTGCCAACTACCCACAGTATGAGCTGGTAGTAGATAATGACTTGGCCATGCAGAAAGGCGTATCTATAGGAAAAGCTATGGAAAACCTTGATATTATGATTGGTAGTACCTATGAGCAGGGCTTTATTAAGTTTGGCCGTTTCTTTAAAGTATATGTACAGTCTGACCCTAAATTCAGGAGGCTGCCATCAGACATACTTAACCTGTATATTAAAAATGACCATGGCGAAATGGTGCCCTACTCTGCGTTTATGACGCTTAAAAAAGAGCAGGGCCCTAATGAGATTACCCGTTATAACATGTATAACTCTGCAGCCATACGCGGGCTACCTGCCTCTGGCTATACCACTGCCGATGCGATACAGGCCATTAAGGAAGTAGCCGCTAAAACACTGCCAAGAGGTTATGATATTGCCTGGGAAGGCTTATCATATGATGAGGCTAACCGTGGCAATGAGTCTATATATATCTTCCTTATAGTACTGGCGTTTGTTTATCTGGTACTGGCAGCACAGTATGAAAGCTTTATTATACCACTTGCAGTAATCATATCTCTTCCTGTGGGTGTATTTGGTTCATTCCTTTTACTTAAGCTTATGGGCCTTGAAAATAACATCTATGCGCAAATCGGGCTTATCATGCTCGTCGGGCTGCTGGGTAAGAACGCAGTACTTATTGTGGAGTTTGCCGTCCAGAAGCGGCATGAAGGCTTTACCATATTTGATGCGGCTATAGAAGGTGCCAAAGTGCGTTTCCGCCCTATTTTGATGACCTCTTTTGCTTTTATAGCCGGTTTGATACCGTTAATGATTGCCAGCGGTGCCGGTGCTATTGGTAACCGCACACTGGGTTCATCGGCACTTGGCGGTATGCTTTTCGGTACTGTTTTCGGTGTGCTTATAGTCCCCGGACTGTATTACATATTTGGTTCACTAGCCGATGGCAGGAAGTTAATACGCGATGAAGACGATAGCTCATTATCAGAAGAATTCGTTCATCAAATAGATAAATTCTCAAACACAGAAGAAAATGATGTTTAAAAGCAGAATATATAAATATATAGTAATAACCGGTTTAATATTGTCTGTTTCGGCATGTAAACTGCCGGATGTAGCAAAACGTACAGAAAACACTAATACACCCGCAGCATACAGCGGCGCTACTCAGGATACGGTAAATTCAGCCAAACTAAAGTGGAAGGATTTCTTTAAAGACCCTTACCTTACCAGGCTGATAGATACTGCCCTGGTAAACAACCAGGAGCTGAACATTACGTTACAGGAAATACAGATAAGCCAAAATGAAATCAGGATACGCAAAGGGGAATATTTACCCTTTGCAGGCCTGAGGGCTGGTGCCGGTGTTGATAAAGTGGGTCGTTTTACCCGTAATGGTGCCTTAGAAGAAAACATTAATATTGTACCGGGAAAGGAAAACCCCGAACCACTACAGGATTATTCATTTGGCGCTTATGCTAACTGGGAGGCCGACATTTGGGGCAAATTGCACAATGCTAAAAGGGCTGCTATACAAAGGTACCTTTCTACAGTTGAGGGTAAAAATTTTGTAATAACAAACCTTGTTGGCGAAATTGCCAATTCGTATTATGAACTGCTTGCCCTTGATACCCAACTGGCCATTGTACAGCAGAATATTGATATACAAACCAATGCACTGGAAATTGTACGGCTGCAAAAGCAATCGGCCCGTGTAACCGAACTGGCTGTGCGCCGGTTTGAGGCGCAGGTGCTTAACACCCGCAGCTTGCAGTACAATATACAGCAGCAGATTGTGGAGACCGAAAACCGCATTAACTTTTTGGTGGGCAGGTATCCACAGCATGTTGAAAGAAGTAATGATGATTTTAACATGCTTGTGCCTAATACTGTAGCTACTGGTATACCTTCTCAGTTATTAGAAAACCGCCCTGATGTAAAACAGGCTGAACTAAAGCTTGCCGCAGCAAAACTGGATGTAAAATCGGCTAAAGCACAGTTTTATCCTTCACTGGGCATTTCGGCAGGTATTGGTTATCAGGCATTAGACCCTACTCACCTGATTAAACCGGAGTCTTTATTATACACACTGGCCGGAGACCTGGCAGCACCGCTGATTAACAGGAATGCTATTAAAGCTTCTTATAAAAATGCCAATGCGCAACAGGTACAGGCCGTTTATGATTATGAACGTACATTGCTAAATGCTTATATTGAAGTAGCTAACCAGATTTCTAACATCAGTAACCTGCAACAAACTTATAATCTGAAGTCGCAACAGGTAAATGCATTAAATGAATCGGTTGATATTTCAAACACCCTCTTCCGCTCTGCACGTGCCGATTATATGGAAGTATTGTTAACACAGCGCGATGCCTTAGAATCAAAATTTGAACTTATTGAAACCAAGCTGAAACAAATGAATGCCACAGTAAATATTTACCGTGCATTGGGTGGCGGCTGGAATTAATTTCTCTTTTTATCACTTACCCCAAATAGGTTGCCCTAAACAGGCAGCCTATTTTTATTTATGCCTTTTAGAATTATGCTGTACAATTAGTTAAGGTTGCCAATCCTATAAGCGTTATGACAGTACTAAACAACAATCCCGGCACAAACGTGCCGGGATTGTTGTTGTATTAGATTTACAATATAATTAAAGGAATTACATTTTATCGAGTTCCTTATTTATAAAAGATATTTCTTCCGAGGTAAGCGAAATATCGGCAGCTTTAGCATTTTGTATTGACTGTTGCGCATTCCTGGCGCCCGCCAATGCTACAGTAATGCCGGGGCGGTCTACCGTCCAACGTAATACCAGTTGTGCCAGTGTAGCACCTTTATCGTCTGCAATAGGTTTTATCTTGCTTAGAAAAGCATTGGTTTTTGTAATGCTCTCATCGGTAAAATAAGGGTTATTGGCACGGTGGTCGCCTTCCTGAAACGTATATCCTGCAGACATTTTGCCTGTAAGCAGGCCGCGCTCGAGGGGGCTATATGCCAAAACCGATTTGTTATGTTCTATGCAGTAGGGTACTGTTTCTTTTTCAACATCGCGTTTTGCCATGCTGAAAGGAATCTGGTTAGAAGCAAGCCTGATGGTTTTTTCAGCTTCTGCCATTTGTGCAGCCGAATAATTGCATACCCCGGCATAGCGTACTTTTCCTTCTTTTACAAGTTTTTCTACCGCTTCAAATGTTTCCGAAATTGGTGTTGTACTGTCGGGCCAGTGAATCTGGTACAGGTCAATATAATCAGTACCCAGCCTTTTCAGGCTGTCCTCACATTCTTTTATTATACTTTCCTTACCGGCATATTTATAAATATCAATAGGGTTGCCATCATTATCCTTGCTCGAAAAACCAAAATCACCTTTGGTAAGATCCCAGCGCATGCCAAATTTGGTAAGTATCTGTACCTTATCCCTGGCATATCCTTTAATGGCTTCGCCAACAATTTCTTCGCTGGTACCCTGTCCGTAAATGGGTGCGGTATCTATAGCAGTAACGCCCAAATCATAAGCAGCCTGTATGGCCTCAATAGCATCGCTACGCTCCGTTTTACCCCACATCCAACCACCGGCTGCCCATGCGCCAAAGGTTATTACTGATACTTCTAAGTCTGTATTTCCTAATTTTCTGTATTCCATTAATTTTTAATTTTTTAGTTAGTAAGTTACGATATAGAGCGTAATAAGCCGCCCTCTGCCCTTATGGCTGCACCATTAGTGGCCGATGCCAGCGGGCTTGCCAGGTAGGTTACCATACTGGCTACTTCTTTAGGTTCGGCAAAACGCTGTATAAGAGAGGTAGGCCTCATCTGTTCAAAAAATTTCTTTTCCATTTCATCAAAAGATATTTTTTCATTGTCGGCAATGGCCTGTACAAAATCGCCTACGCCGCGCGAACGTGTAGGGCCGGGCAGTACCGTATTTACCGTAACATTTGTGCCTTTGGTAAGTTCAGCCATACCGCGGCTTATAGAGATCTGCGCTGTTTTTGTCATACCGTAATGAATCATTTCATCCGGGATAAAAATGCCTGATTCGCTTGAAATGAAAATAATTCGTCCCCAGTTTTTTTCCAGCATCTTTGGCAGGAAATAACGCGAAAGGCGTACCCCGCTCATCACATTCACATCAAAAAAGCGGAACCAGTCTTCATCGGGTATATCTGCAAAAGCTTTCGGTTCAAAAATACCTACATTGTTAACCAGTATATCAATTTCCGGTAGTTGTTCCAGTAAACGGTTTATATCCTCAACGTTACTAAAATCTGAGGCAATGCCTGATACTTTTGCCTGAGGAAAGGAGTTTTTGAGTTTCTGGACGGCTTCATCTACAGCAGCCTGCTTTCTCCCGTTAATTATTACTGTTGTACCTTCCGCTAAAAGCGATTCGGCTATAGCTAAACCAATACCGGCAGTAGAACCGCTCACAAAGGCTGTTTTATATTTTAATTGTAAATCCATTTATGTTGTGTAATTTAATTACTATGGTATTAAAAGGTTACTATTACTTTGCCTACGGTATGCGATGTGGCTACCTGTTTGTGGGCGTTATTAATATCAGTAAAAGAAAAGGTTTTAAATATATGTGGTGTAAGGGTACCTTTTTCTAAAAGGTCTGCAAGGGTTTTCATATCATCCCCGCTGGAGTGCACCAGGTAGGCTATTGTTTTAATTTCTTTGTCTTTGGCGGCTGCGGCTACTTCGTCTTTAATACCAAGATTACTCACCAGTGTGCCACCGGGTTTTATTATGGTAAGGTTTCGGGGTATGTTATCGCCCCCAACAATATCTATAGCTACATCTACACCACCAACTTCTTTTTCAAAATCCTGCTCTTTATAATCTATATGCTCATCTGCTCCTAGTGCCAGTACAAAATCTTTATTTTCTGTGGAAGATACACCGATAACATAAGCGCCTAAATGTTTAGCTAACTGTACGGCAAAGTGCCCTACCCCACCGGACGCGGCATGCACCAGCAATTTATGTCCTTTGGTTACGCCTGCCTGTTGTAAATCCTGCCATGCGGTTAAAGCTGCCAGTGTTGTGGCAGCGGCCTGCTCAAAAGAGATATTGGCGGGTTTATGTGCGAGGTGGGCAGCGGGTGCTGCTACATATTCTGCATAGGCTTTGCCGCTTCCGGGAAAATTGACCATCCCGAAAACTTCATCGCCTGTTTTAAAGGTTTTAACATCAGCACCTGTTTGTGTAATAATACCTGATACATCCCACCCTGCTATTACGGGGGATTCCTGCTGTAATTTATTATAAAAAGCCCCGCCCGATGCTGTTTTTACATCTACCGGGTTAATACTAATAGCTTTTACCTGAATTAAAACCTCATCAGGTTTTATATCGGGCACGGGTATATCTGCAAATGTAAAAGGGTTTTCCTGACCAGGTTTGTCTAAAATAATAGCTTTCATATAGTGTCTTTACTATCTACAGGCTTTAACTATACCTTGTGGTAAAGCCTGTAAGTATATTGATTATATTTTTTATTTTTTGCGTTGTGCTTTAACTTCTGCAGCAGTAACTGCATCGGCTTTGTTGCCAAAGCTGTTTCTTATATAGGTAAGTACATCGGCTACCTGCTGGTCATTTAAGGTATTGAAAGCAGGCATGGGGTTAACATAATACTCCCCTTCTATTTCTACATCTTCATTAAAACCATCAAGCACAATATGTATAAGGCGCGGTTTGTTTTTTAGCACATAATCAGTGCCTTTTAAAGGTGGTGCCAGGTGTGGTACCCCTGTGCCGTTTACCTGGTGGCAGGACACGCATGTTTGTGTATATATTTTTTTACCCCGCTCTATAGATTGCTTTAGCCCATCCTGCCGGTTTACTGTATTAAAACCGTTAAACGAATACAGCATAACAGAAACTACTGCCACTATAGCGGTTTTATAGAAATAACCTTTGTTTAGCATACTTTACTTTTTGTTATAGGTAATACGATAAATGGTGCCTTTTGCATCGTCTGAAACGTACAGTGAGCCATCCGGCCCCTGGGCTAAGCCGCAGGGCCTGTGGGCGGCATCGCCGGGAGAAACAACCTCATCGGTACCTGCAAAATTATCGGCAAAAATTTCCCAATCGCCGCTTGGCTTACCGTCTTTAAACGGAACAAAAGCCACAAAATAACCCATTTGTTTTTCAGGGGCGCGGTTCCATGATCCGTGAAAGGCAATAAATGCGCCATTTTTATATTTTTCAGGAAACATAGTGCCCGTATAAAACAATAAAGCATTGGGCGCCATGTGCCCGGGGAAAGCCACTACCGGGTCATTAGCCTCGGGCTTTCCTGTTTTTTTTCCATCGCCCCCATATTCCGGTGCTAATATTTTTTTCTTCTGGTTCTGGTCATAATAAATATACGGCCAGCCGCAATCATCTCCCTTATTCAGCATATACATACATTCTGCAGGCAAATCTGCCGATTGTTTCACAGTATACATATCCGGAAAAAGGTCGTGCAACTGGTCACGCCCGTGCTGCATTACAAAAAGCTTATCATTTTGTTTGTTCCAGTCTATCCCCATAACATTTCGCAGCCCTGTGGCATAACGCACTCCATCGCCATAAGTCTGGTTAGGTTTATCTATTTTAAACTGCCATATACCGGCAGCAGAATCCAGCACTGGGCAAGGCATCATACCGGGTGAACCTTTGGTACGGTCTTTCTCTTGGCAGGCATTAGAAAAAGCGCCAATATTTACATAAATATTACCTTTACCATCTAACGTAAAAGGCTTGGCATTGTGCTGGCGCCTGTCTATTAAGCCTGTAATAATAGTTTCCGGAGCATTGGGGTTAATAACGTGTTGCTTAGCATCCAGTTTATAGCGATAAACCTCTGAATTTGATGAAGTATAGAGATAATTTTTATCAACGGTAATACCTGTACCCCGGTAATCACCAAAACCCGTGGTTTTATCTGCTTTGCCATCGCCATTGGTATCAGAGAGCATCAGTACACCATTGCCATTTTCGGGACGGTCCAGCTTTACATATATATCACCATAATCGGTAACAGCTATATGCCTGGCCTGGCCTACATTTTCTGCCACGGCAGTGGCGCTAAAACCCAAAGGCAGTTTTAGCCCTACATTATCAGTATAGGGAGAAAAAGCCACCGGATTCTGACTTTCATCCGAAACAGAATAGAAAGCGCAGATTATAAAAGCCGCCGCTATGGTAACCGAAGTTTTTAAGAAGTTATTTTTCATTATGTTTTTGGGTTTGGAAATTACATTTTAAAAAACCTGATTCATGCAATAATGGCAGCAAAACACAGGTTTATTATCAACCCACTAATTTAGTACATTTTTTTTACTGATATATGCTTTATGCCTTCCTTAACAGAAATGTAAAGGCTATGTTATTATATCGTATTTCCGCTTAATAAATCAGTAATTTTGTAAGGTAACGCATAAACAGCAATTATGGCACAGGCGCTAAAACTGGTATTGGTATGTATTATAGTATACGGATGCTCATGCAAAACAAACTCCCCCCTGAAAGAAACCGCTACACTTAACCTTGACGAGGTTTCGGGGCTGGAATATGTAAACGGTACCTTGTGGGCATTGCAGGACAGCGGCAATAAAAACAAATTGTATCAACTTGATCCAAAAACCGGGGAGCATAAAAGCTTTACCATTAAAAACAGCAAAAATAACGACTGGGAAAGCCTTGCTTCTGATGCCGAAGGCAACCTGTATATTGGCGATTTTGGTAATAATGATAATGACCGGAAAGACCTTGTAATTTATAAAGTAAATTCCGGAAAACCTGAAAGGGTTGAATATACGATACATTTTTCTTATCCGGAACAGACAGAATTTCCTCCTAAAAAAAGTAAACGTGTTTATGACTGTGAAGCTTTTTTTGAATACCAAGGCTATTTTTACCTGTTTAGTAAAAACCGCAGTATAAAAGGCGACGGCTCTGTGAACCTATATAAGTTACAAAATAAAAGGGGTAGCCAAAAGGCACAACTTATGGGCAGTTTTATTACCTGTAACAATAATTACAGAAAATGCGCCATAGCCGGGGCAGACATTAGCCCCGACGGAAAAACCGTTGCTTTAATAAGTGGCGATAAAGTGTGGCTTATCACCAACTTTAAAGGCGATGATTTTCCACATGGCACCCTAACCCCTTATGAAATTGGAGAACTTACACAAAAAGAGGGGATTTGTTTTATTGACAATGATAACATATACATTGCCGATGAACGCGAGAAAAATATTGGCGGTAAATTATACACACTAAAAATTAACGACTTAAAAACCAATAACTAACTGAAAGGAAATACGGGGGCCTTCGCTGCCATAAAAGCAGCTAACCATAGCTGTGGCCGCATCGGCACCATTAAGCCACATACCGCCACCTACACTTTGATGCCATGTATCAGACTCTTCACTCGGGAGCCATACCCGTCCATAATCATAACCGCCCAGTATACCATAGGTTAGTGGTATAAAACTGCTTTTCCACTTACCTATTGTAAAACGCACATCATTACTGTTATAAAAGGCAGTACGGCCGTTAAAACGCGCGCGGCGGTAACCGCGCAGGTCATTATCCCCCCCAAGAGTGGCCGCCTGGTAAAACTCATAGTTATTATTAAAAATAAATTTGCCTTTAAAAGTAGTACCAAACACCAGCCGTTCGTTACGGGTTATTTTATGGTAAAAGGTTACACCCGTTTCGGCATGGGCAAAATTGCGTTCAAAAACATCAAGGCTGGCTTTCCATCCACCTGTTGCATAAAATTTCATGCCCAGTGCCGGTAATGATTTGTTATCGTAATTTTCAAAACGGTAAGTGCCATTTATCCCTGCAAATTGGCGGTGCTCAAAAAGGTATGGCTGTAAGATACCCGGCTGATTTACATACCTGTTATGAGATTCGTCTACCTCTATGGTTTCAAAATCAGTTTTTAGCTCCATAAAACTGCCATTGCGGCCCTCTTTAAAAAATGAAGGCGACAGGCGGAAGACCTGTAGTTTTACCCGGTTAAAGTCCATACCCAAATCGTCATCATTATTTTTTGTGTCGTTACCCTGCCCAAAATAGTTAATGCTAAAGGTAGGGCTGGTATAGCGGGCATCCAGTGCAAAATTCCATTTGCTGGCAACATTCATAAAAGCGCCGCGGTATATAAATTCAAAACCTTTTGTGGCAAAATAGAAATTAGCCTTTAACGTGTGTTTTTGTGAATACGGGTTACGGATAAACCTGTTTACAGTATAGTCTGCTATAACCCCCAGTTTAACCATATCGTCCGGGTTATAACCTGCCATAGGATAGGTTGCAAAAATATTATAATCGGGTTTTTTAGGGTTATACAGGTTGGTTTCGTAATCATCTGTAAGCTTTAGGGCAGCGCCCTTGGCTTTGTAGGTGTTATTTTTACTTTTAAAATCATATATCTTTACCCGGCGGGCATTTTCGGCTATGTATTCATCATGGTTCTGTCCGCCGATAAGCCTGAGCAAAATTGCCCCTGCCGGTTTACCCTTTACCTCATAAACATCATCATCATCAAGCCCGTATATCCAGATTTCTTTTGTTTGCTTTTTATTGTATACCTGAGAAAAAACAAGCGAATCGCCTTCTTTTTTATGGCGGTACATAGCTACCTGTGTATTTCCATTAGGGCTGCGGGTTATTACAAAACGATCTTTATCATCTGTACCGGTAAGCACTACGGTTTTTAACAGTACATCACGGTATTTGGGTATATATTTCAGCAACTTATCCCTCCTGCTTTTCAGGTCACTTTTTATTTCTTCGGTATTCCCGTCAATTACTTCGGGGGGCAACTGTGCAAAAGCCGAATCTATAACTGCATCGGTGAGGTGCTGTTGCAGGTAGGCTGCTTCTTTATACCATACCGATGCGCCACTTTTGGTAATAAAAGCCACATCTTGTGTGTAGCCCTGTTTTATCTGCCATTTTACGCTGCTTATATCATCGCTGTACGGTTTCATGTAGCGCAATGGCGGTATCTTCATAATGAGTGAAAGCAATGCTCCGCCGTGCTTTGGGAAAGCCTGGTCGCGGTCGCGCGGTATAGGGCGGTAATATGTACTGTCCGGTGTTTTAAATTTGCTCCACCGCCACTGGTCGCCATGCCTGTCCCAGTCGCCTATAAGCAGGTCAAAAAGCCTTGCGCGTATATAGGCCTGCTCATCAATAACATTCGTTTTGCTTTTGCGCAGTTTTTCGTACACATCTGCTGTGCCATCAATACCATCGGCTTTGCCAAAGCTATCCAGTTTGCTAAATTCGTCATCAGGGTGCTCTTCAATCATATACAAGGCACCGCCGTAATCTTCATTATGTTTGCCCAATATATGTTGCTTAGGCACATAGAATAACCTGGGGTTGGTATGGTAAATACCCACTGCATCTGAAAGGTCGCCAATAATAAATGGGGTATACGGGTGTGCCGTAGTGTAAAAATCAAGCAGAAAATGTTCTGCAAATGTATTTTCATAATCGTTGCCAATATAGCTTGTGGTAAACGCCGTAGTCTGCAAAAAACGGGTAGCGCTTTTACGCAGGGCACGCATTACATACTCATGACCGTTTTTATCTATAAGTCGGAGTGAATTACTCTGGTGGCCGCCACCGGTACGCCCAACTGTAAAACCGCCATATAAGGTATCAAGCTCTGCAACGGGAGCTTTAACAGAGGTACTGTAATAACTCCTGTAATGATTGCCGAATAAAAAACGGTACAGACTGCTATACGTGGTTTCCTGTTTGGTATATATTGTTGCTGCGGTATCTTTAGGAAAGCCGGATACCGGATATTCTTCTAATAACGGCACCGGTTTGCTAAGCAGGCTTTTTTCAAAAACAAGATCTTCATCAGTGTCGGTTACCCGGTAATATTTTATATTGGCATTGCCATTTTTATATACATCTAATACGGCATAGCCCCTGCCCCCATAAGAAAAATCATGATCGCCCACAACACGGGCTTCTTCTTCTTTACTGCCTGCCCCGCTTATTATCTGGTGAATGTTATCTTTTTCAATATATTGCAGGTTATGGTCGTGCCCGGAAAGCACCAGTACGTTATCATAGGGTTGTATAAGGGTTTTTATATGCGATGTCATATCACGGTAAATAGCGCTTTGCAAATCTTGCGGGCTTCCGCCCGATGTACGCCTTACAAAATTCATTAAAGAACCCAGTACCGGCATGGGGAATTTATATTTTAACGGGTATAACTCCTTGCGGGCAGAAAGCTGCCCCCCGTGGGCGCCATTGCTCATAACCGGGTGGTGTATTGCAAGCAATACGGTTTTATCCTGGTTTTTATTGAGCAGGCTCCGTAATTCTTCCCAAAAGGCGGCACGTGTTTTTATATCGCAATCATCGTTCATGGTTGGGTAATCGTCCCAATTTTCAATATACCACTCACTGTCTATGGTTATTAAAGTAATATCACTGTTTATTTTTATATCATCTATACCACAGCCTTTACCCGGTAAAAAAGTTTTTTTGCCCAGCGCCTTTTCTACCAGTTTTTCTTCTTCCTGAACACCTTTTAAACCGTGGTACCAGTCATGATTACCAGGAATAAAATAGATGTTGCCCTTAAAAACCTTTGCCATATCTAGCTGGCTGTTTAATGAGGCTTCGGCTTCGGCACGGTGTTTATCTTCTTTTTCCGGCGGCATACCCAACGGGTAAATGTTATCGCCCATATAGAGCAGGGTGGTGTTTTTACCTTCGTTTTTTAAGTGCGCCGCAACTGCCTCAAGCAGGCGCTGGCCGTTGGGCTGGCTGGCATAGCCGGCATCGCCTATAAGATAAAAGCGCTGATCTAATTTTTGTGTGGTTACACTTATACTATCTTTTGAAGGTATTGCTGCCTTAGCGCCATATTGCGGATGATACGTAGCACAGGATGTAACTATAGCAATTATAAATAATGTTAGGGGTATATTTTTTGGCAGCCTGATGCCATACCAAAAGAATTTCATAATTTTATAGCTTGGTAGTATTAATTTTACCTTCATAAATGGACATTATTGAAAAAGCCGAGAGACACGTATTTCACTTATTCAAAGATAAGTTATCTCCTGATTATATTTACCATAATTTTAACCATACTTTACGTGTAGTTAATGCGGTAAAAGAAATATCCCAGGGCGAAAAGATTAGCCCCGAAGACTCGCGTTTACTGTTACTTGCAGCTTGGTTTCATGATACCGGCTATGTAGAAGGTGCACAAGACCATGAAACACGCAGTAGCGAAAAAGCTCGTGTATTTTTAACTGCCGAAGGCTTCAATGCGAAAGAAATTGCCAAGGTACAACGCCTTATTGAGGCTACACGTATGTATTGTGAACCAGGAGATACACTGGAAAATATTATTAAAGATGCCGATAATGCACACTTTGCCGACCCGAATTATATACAGCTAAGCGAATTGCTACGCGAGGAATGGAAAAAACTTGAAGGGAAAGATTTTACCGACCTTGAGTGGATAGTAGCCAACCGTATGCTATTGCTGCACAAGCACCGCTATTATACCCAATATGCCAAAGAAGTGCTGCAACCTAAAAAAAATGCCAATATAGCTGCTTTGCAGGAAGCCATATATGAGGTAACTGAAAAAAGCAAAAAAGAGAAGAAGAAAAATAAAAAAGCAAAGTCTGAACGGCCAGACAGGGGTATTGATACTATGTTCAGGGTAACGCTGAGCAACCATACCCGCCTTAGCGATATTGCGGACAGCAAGGCCAACATATTGCTTTCGGTTAATGCTATTATTATATCTATAGCGCTAAGTACCCTCATACCAAAACTGGATAGCCCCACTAATACGCACCTTATTACGCCAACGTTTATACTGATGGCTTTTAGTACCGTGAGTATTGTTTTTGCCATACTTTCTACCCGGCCAAAGGTTAACAGTGCCGTATTTACTCCACAGGATATAAAGGACCGAAAGATAAACCTGTTGTTTTTTGGCAACTTTTATAAAATGCAACTGGATGAATATGATGCTGCCGTAAAAGAAATTATGGAAAGCCGCGATTATGTGTACAGCTCACTTATAAAAGACCTGTATTACCTGGGGCTGGTACTGCACCGCAAGTATAAACTGCTGCGTATAACCTACAATATCTTTATGATTGAGATTATAGTATCTGTACTGGCATTTGCTTATGCTTTCTGGACATTATAAGCTTATTAATTATCGTGTTAGATAGCCTGCTACTATTTGTTACAGCTTATTTGCGGTGCAATTCTTTTAAAAGTTCATCATACGTATAGGCGCTATTTGCATTTTGGCTGTTTTTGTAGCTTATGGGTACCCGCAATGCTTTAAGACCGGTAACCCCCTGAAGGTCTTCTACATCCAAGAGTTCGATACCTGCTTCAAGTAAATTTTTGTGCTGTAAAAACTGAATGTAACGACGGTATTCCAGCTCCTCTTTTTTCTGGGTAAATACTATGGTTATTTTACCTTTTTGGGCAATACGCTCCTGCGTGCCTTTAATGTGGCTTTTATCTATACGTTTTTTAACCACCTCATACCTGGCATTATAAGTACCATCTACATCAAAGCGTTTTTCATCCATACGGAAACGGATGGAAATGGGAGAGCTAAACACCAGTATAAGTGAGGTAACATCCAGCTCATACGGCAGGTTAGGCTTAATATTGTAGTAGGCGTTTTCCATTTCGCACATTACCTGTAGCTGCCAAAGCCTCAGGTTACTAAGATATAATGGGTTATAGGGGTGTTTTGGCGAAATACTGGCGCCTACATATAGGTTGTGTTCTACACCATCAGTTTTAAAACGCTCGTAATAGTGCGGAAAATAGGCCTGTGCCTCTTCCTGCTTTTCATCCAGCAGGGCGGCCATTTGTTTATTTATTGCCGAAAGGGTTTCATCAAAATCCTTCCGGCTTTCATATACCATTTGTACCCTTTCGTCAAGAGCCGCAAAATAACTGTTAATACGCGTGCGTACCGATGTATTTGTGGTATCAAAATGTTTTAATACCGGGTGCACCTCACCAATAATATAGTTTTGTATGTTGGCTTCGGTATCTGCTTTTAATGACTCATGCAACTGGTCTTCAATATTTTCCAGTTCAAAAATATGTTGTTCAATAAAAGGCAGTTTTTCTTCCTCAAAAATATAACGGAACAACTGTAATAACTTTTGCACCTGCCGGGCAAGGTCTTTTTCGGTAGTTATATTACGCGCATTGCTACTGCCTTTTACATCAATCTGGCCATAGAGCGGATATATTTCACGAAAAACTATTTCTTTAAAGCCTTCATTTTTATTGCGGTTGTGCAGGTGTGCCATGGCCTCTTCCCTAAACTTCCAGTATACACTGTGGTGTATTGCAGTATATTCATTCTGAATGATGGCATCTATCTCATTTTGTAGTTCGCTATAATAGCGCTCTATAGTATCGGTAATAAAGGGCATTATATAGCCCAGTTTGTTGGCATTAATACTGTTCAGCTCTTTAGCACGTGAGGAAACAAGCTCTATAAAACCATAAAAACGCCCGTTTTTAATAATAGGCGCCAAAATACAGCTCTTTATATTCTGGCTAAGTAAATGGCTGGCAAACCCGGCATCTTCAGGGTTTTGCTTTAAAAACCGTTCTACATCGCTTACTATCAAATATTTTTTATCCTGCAATATCTCGTCGAGCGAATCGCTGCAAAACATAGCATTACAGTTTATTTCATTAACATCTTTAAGTATATGGCTTTTTATATCATCAAAAGGAGCCAGTTTAAAAAGGTTATCTTCAGTATTTACCTCTGTAAATCCTACCCGCAAATCGGATATTTTAAAAATAGAGCGAAAAATTCCTTCAAAATTTTCTTTATTAATCCCGTCAAACTCTTCATTAATTAATAAATTGCCTTTAAGGTTTGATATGGCACTTTCGGTAGTTGCATCATAGAGTGATACAATACCAAAACCTTTTGACAGCCAGCTCCCTTCAGGAAATTTTTCTTTCCACACCGCTATATCATCAAAATTATCCATCAGCATACTAACATCTTCCGGTGTAATATCTACTATAGCTTTATCTGTGGGTATAATTTCCATAAAATCGGCATTGTACATAATGCGGTAATAGTGCATTATGCCTTCACTATCCGGTATGTCATAAAAAAGCGGTTTGGAAAAATCAAAATGATAGCCATAATAATCATTAAGTATCAGGCAGCAGCAAAAAATATAAAATTGTTGATCATCAAAGTTGCGTATAGTAATATCAAAATCCATCCCGGCATCGGCAAGTATTTTTTCAAAACGTGCGGTGTGGTTAAATGTAAAATTAAAAAAAGGTATAGCTGCCGCTTTAATTTCATTATGGGTAAGCGCCGTTGGGAAAAGATCCGCCAGGAGGTTGCGTATCAGGGCTTCATGCTTTTTCAGGGTTTCTACATCATCAATACCCTCGCGCAGTTCCGGAAAATTATTGGCGTGCTTAAGTAAGGCACGGGCATAATCGGCACGGTAATCTATATCATTTTCGGCAATTTCTTCGAGCTTTTCTAATACTTTGTGGAACGATATACGGGCCACAAGCGGCCCTTTTTTATGTTGAGTATCTTTCATTATGCCTCCTCTTTAATAAACTGTAAAATTACTGAAAAAACAAATAATTTTAAGCGAATCTTAAGGTTTTTACTATATTAGTACAAAGCATGTATACGTTAACTTTGTATAACATATATAAAAAGAACAGGCATGAAATTTTTAGCCATTTTATTTACCGCCGTTATTGCCATGCAATGGGGTACCGATTTTGAAACTGCAAAAAAAACAGCCCGGCAGGAGCATAAACTTATTTTACTGAATTTTTCCGGATCAGACTGGTGTGCGCCCTGTATACTTACCCGAAAGGAGTATTTTGAAAATGATGCCTTTATAAAAATGGCAGATAAAAACCTTGTATTGGTAAATGCTGATTTTCCGCGGAGAAAGAAAAACCAGCCCGCACCGGAGCAGGTTAAAAAAAATGAAGCCCTGGCAGAAAAATATAATAAAGAAGGTAACTTTCCGTACACACTATTGCTGGATGCCGAGGGAAATGTATTAAAATCGTGGGTAGGGAAACCGGAAGAGCCTGTTGAAAAATGGATAGCCGGGGTAGAAGCGGTTTGTAAAGTCCATAAATAAATAATATGCAGGATTATTCTCAGTCGCTTAAATTGATGGGTAATATATTTACCATAACGGTTTTGGCGGAAACTGAAACCGAAGGGCAGCAGTACATAGCCCTGGCAGTAGATGAAATTAAGCGTATTGAACAATTGCTCACCACCTTTAGCAACACCAGCCAGACCAGCAGCATTAATGAAAATGCAGGCATACAGCCCGTAAAGGTTGATACCGAAGTGTACCACCTTATTGAGCGCAGCATACAGGTTTCTAAAATAACCCAGGGCGCTTTTGATATTACATATGGCGGCATTGATAAAAGCCTTTGGAATTTTGACCGGTCTATGACCAGCCTGCCCTCTAAGGAAGAAGCCCTGAAAAGTGTACACCTTATAAATTATAAAAACATACTGCTAAACCCTGAAGAAGGTACGGTATTTTTAAAAGAAAAGGGTATGCGTATTGGCTTTGGGGGTATTGGCAAGGGATATGCGGCAGAAATGGCTAAAAACCTGCTGGTACAGCACAATGTGGTGGGAGGCATAATAAATGCCAGTGGCGACCTGACCGCCTGGGGATTACAGCCTACCGGCAAGCCATGGAAGATTGGCATATCCAACCCGGATAGCCCTGAACATGTTTTCTCTTACCTGGACATATCGGGCAAGGCCGTGGCCACATCGGGCAATTATGAAAAATATATTATGGTTGGCGGAAAAAAATATTCGCATACTATAGACCCTAAAACCGGACTGCCCATAACCAGTATAAAAAGCGTAACTGTAATAACGGGCAACGCAGAGTTTGCCGATGCCATGGCAACCCCTATTGCCGTAATGGGTATAAAGGCAGCCTTATATATGGTAAACCAGGTGCCTAACCTGCATTGTATAATAATAGATGACAATAATAAACTGTATACCTCTAAGGGCATTAACCTTAAAACATAATATCATGAAATATTTTTTATTAGCCATAATGCTGGCCATGCTGGTTTCGTGCAAGCCCGTAAAAGAATACCAGAAGAATAAAATAAATGATTCTGAAATGGCGCTTTCTAACAGGAAAATAGAAAAGACAGAGCTTAACTTTCAATCGTACCGCGAAGGGTCTTCAGGCGCCAATGCAGGTAAAAGCGGCGGTGGTTGCGGGTGCAACTAAACCCCGGGTGATTAACACTAAACAGAACACATGAAACGGATATTTATAACGGGAGCAGCACTATTAGGACTTATGCGGCTGTGTGCACAAACTGCCGATACCACGGCATACGAAACTAAAAAATTAAAAATTGAAGAGATTAACCTGGTATCCAGCTACTATAGCCAGGACGGCAATAATGCATCGGTAACCGGGGGTATTGGTACACAAAAACTTACCGACATCTCTAATGTTATTGATGTAAACCTGGTAAAGATTGGTGAAAATGGCATTAAGCACAACTTTAATATAGAGGCCGGTATTGACCATTATACCTCTGCATCTTCTGATAAAATTGACTTACAGGCTAACAGCTCTGCTTCTTCTGCCGATACGCGTTTTTACCCTTCGCTAAACTACACCAAGGAAAATACCGAAAAAGGTACTACTATTGGTGCGGGGCTTTCGTCATCTACCGAATATGATTACCAGTCTTTTGGTGGCACGCTTAGCTTTGCCCAAAAAACCAAAGACCGCAACGGGGAGTTTTCGGCGCGGGCACAGGTATTTTTAGACCAGGTTAAACTGCTTGCCCCAATAGAGCTGCGTGGTGTAAGCGGTGCTGATTATTCGGGCAACGCAGCGCGAAACACGTTTTTAGGCGCAATAAGCTATGCCCAGGTTATCAACCAGAATTTCCAGGTAATGGTAGAGGCCGACATTGTAAAGCAACAGGGATATCTTTCGCTGCCTTTTCACCGGGTATATTTTAACGATGGCTCTGTATACCAGGAAAACCTGCCCGATAGCCGCTTAAAAATTCCTATAGCCTTGCGTGCCAGTTACTTTTTAGGCGACAATGTGATTATAAGGGCTTATTACCGTTATTATACTGACGACTGGAATTTAACATCGCACACCGCTAATATTGAGGTACCGGTAAAAATTACGCCATTCTTTTCAATCAGTCCTTTTTACAGGTATTATACACAAACTGCCATTAAGTATTTTAATGCCTACCAGCAGCATACAGCTATGGATGATTATTATACGAGCAATTATGACCTTTCAGGATTTGACAGCAATTTTGTTGGCCTTGGCGTACACCTTAACCCGGTTAACGGCCTGTTTGGTGTTAAAGAGTTAGCCATGCTGGATATACGCTATGCCCACTATACCCGTACCACGGGACTAAACTCTAACATTATCAGCATAAACCTGAAATTTAAATAGTTAACACCAATAACCTGCCTGATATATGACCAAAATACTTATTGTTGAAGATGAATCCGGCATTGTTAACTTTCTTGAACAGGGCCTGCGGGAAGAAAATTATGAAACCATAAGCGCCACTAATGGCGCTAAAGGGCTGGAAATGGCCCTTGAAGAAAATCCTTCGCTTGTGCTGCTTGACTGGATGATGCCCGTAATGCATGGGCTCGAAGTATGTATAAAATTGCGTGAAAAAGGCTTTGAGGCACCTATTATTTTTTTAACGGCCAAAGACACCGTACCCGAAACTATTGAGGGGTTGCGGGCAGGCGCTAACGATTATATAAAAAAGCCTTTTAGTTTTGATGAATTGCTGGAGCGCATCAGGATACATTTGCGTTATACAAATTCAGAAAATAATGACCTTGCTATAGGCAATGTGCAAATATCGGTATCGGCACATAAGGTTTTAAAAGATGGTGTTGAAATATCATTTACCCAGCGTGAGTTTGACCTGCTGGCCTATCTGGTAAAAAACAAGGGAATTGTATGCAACCGTAAACAGATTATTGAGGATGTGTGGGATATACACTTTGACTATGATACCGGTGTTATAGATGTTTTTATAAATGCAATACGTAAAAAACTTGACCTTAAAAAGGATGAAGACTTTATTAAGACTGTCAGGGGAATAGGCTATATTGCAGAAGAAATTTAGTAATCAAACCATGTACCGCTTTTCTTTCAGGACACGCATAGCGCTTTACTTTAGCATTAGCACTGCCTTACTGGTATTTGTGGTTTTTGCGGTTATATTTTTTATTGTAAAAGCGGGGGTTTACAATGACCTTGATAATGACATACAAACCGAGATTGATGACTTGTTTACAGAAATTTCTATAAACGCTGGCGGTTTTTCGGTTATGGATGAAGAGTGGGAAGAAAAGGAGCACAATACACTGGATATCAACCCTATTTTTATACAATTTACCGATACGGCAGGCAGGATAACCGAAAGATCTCCCAACCTTAAGCAACTTAATTTACAATACCGAAACACAGAAGAGCCTGTAAATTATGATTGCCTTCTGGACAGCGCGTATGTAAGGCAAAAGCAGGTGCCTGTAAAATACCTCGACCAAACTGTAGGATATATAATTGTAGCTACACCGCTGGATGACACAATAGTGGTTTTAACCAACCTGCAAAAAACACTTTTTATTGCGTACCCGCTTATTTTGCTGTTATTGTTTACCATAGCAAGGCTGCTGGCAGGGCGCAGCATAAAGCCTGTAAAAGAAATTATTCTTGCAGCAGATGAAATATCACGTGAAAGCCTTGGCAACAGGATACCCTATCCTGAAAATAAAGATGAGCTATATACACTGGCTAAAACCATAAACAGCCTTTTAGAGCGTATTGAAAATGCTATTGTGCGCGAAAAACAATTTACATCGGATGCCTCGCATGAACTACGTACCCCACTTGCAGTAATAAAGGGCACACTGGAGGTATTAATACGCAAGCCCCGCAGCCGTGAGGAATATGAAGAAAAAATACACTATTGCATTGCCGAGGTTAACCGCATTAATAACCTGGTAGACCAGCTTTTATTACTGGCCCGGTTTGAAAGCCAGAAACAAGCCTTAAAAACTGAAAATTTAAATATTAATGCGTTGTTGCTTGATATAGTAGCCCGATATTCGCCGGCTATAGAAAATAAGAAATTAACGGTTTCTTACCAGTTTGATGATGAATATTATTTTAATACCGATATCTACCTGCTGTCGATTATATTTGATAACCTTATAGGCAATGCCATAAAATATTCAGAGATGCAGGGCCAGATAATAATAAAAGCAAGTAAGGAAAACGCGAAACTGGTAATTGATATTAAAGATAATGGCATTGGCATACCTCCCGAAGATTTATCGCGCATTTTCGGTTCTTTTTACCGCTCAAGGCCTGATGGGCACCCACAAATAAAAGGTACCGGGCTTGGGCTCTCTATAGTAAACAGACTGTGCCAACTACTGCACATTGAAATTGAACTGAAAAGTGAAGAAAAAAAAGGGACTTTAGTACGCCTTGTGTTTTAAAATCAGGTATTAGCGGCTACTTTACTCTCCCTGTTTTTTTGTTTTAAAGATATATTACGCGCCATTTTACCAATAGTTAATCCCTGCACCATAATACTAAATACCACACAGGCATAGGTGGCAATCATTAGTATAAACTTATACTCACTATTGGGTAAAGAGAGCACTAATGCAATAGATAGTCCGCCACGCAGGCTACCCCATACCATAATCTTAGCCTCATCTTTACTTATATCTACAATGCGCGGCATAAAAAACCTTGGAACATACACTACAATAACCCTCGAAAGCAGTACAATAAATATGGCAGACAGGCCAATAATAAGGTGGGTAGATTCAAAATCTATTACTACCAATACAAAAGCTATGCTTATAAATAATATGGCGTTAAGTATTACATCTACCAGCTCCCAGAATTTATGTACATACTCCTGCGTTTTATCGCTCATGGCCATATTGCGGTTAAAATTGCCTACAAACAAGCCCATAATTACCATAGCCAGCGCACCGGATAAGTGCAGCATATTACAAAAAGTATAGCCCGCCATTACAAAGGCAATAGTAAGCAGTACTTCGGTTTCATAATTATCAATAGATTTAAGCAGCCAGTACAGGGCATACCCCAGCCCCAGGCCAAAAAACAGGCCGCCAATAGCTTCCTGCACAAACAGCAGCCCGAAATGACCAAAATCAAACCCACTATTGCCCGCCTTAAGGGTCTCGAGTAAGGCAATAAACATTACAACCCCTACCCCATCATTAAAAAGCGATTCGCCCACAATGGTTGATTCCACTTTTTTAGATACCCCCGCCTTGGTTAGTATGCCCAGCACGGCAATAGGATCTACCGGAGAGATAAGCGCACCGAAAATAAGGCAATATAAAAAACTGATCTCCACATTGAGCAGGCCACATACCCAATATAACATTGCAGCAACAGTTACGGTAGATATAATTACCCCCAATATTGCCAGTACCGAAATGGTTGTGAGTTGTTTACGGATATCTGACCAGCGTGTATGGAGCCCTGCCGCAAAGAGCAGGAAACCCAGCATAATATCGAGTATAAAGCTGTCAAGATGCACCTTTTCCAACTCTGCCTTTATTTCTACATATTGCTGAAAATCCCACCACTTTTCGGTAAAGATAACCAGTGATAGTACCGTTGAGAGAAAAAACAGCCCTATTACAAAGGGCATTTTTATAAAACGGTGATTTATGTAGGCAAATCCGGCTGAAAGGCTGATGATGATAACCAGTAAGTAATAACTGTTCATGGGTTTGTTTCGTCTTGTTCTGCATAAATTTAGTTAATACCTATCAAAAAATTAACACAATTACAAAACTTTTAGATAACATTATACTTAATGGTGATGGTGCCCGCCCCCGCCTTCGCTTTTTATAAGGTGGCTTTGCAGGTAGTATGCGCCGTTGAGCACTATTTGTGCCTCTTTGTCTATAGCGTGCAGCAGTGTTATCTGCACATAACCCAGTTGCGATGTACCCGTTTTAACTTCAATCCGCTGAAAATGATGCATATCGCTTTCCTCTTCATGGTGTTGCCCCTCATCGTTATCATAATTATCTTCATCATGATTTTTTTCTTCAGCCTCATTGTGCTCATGTTCATCATCGCCATGTTCTTCCAGCACAAAAATAAACTCGCGCCCATCTGCCTTTACAATGGCTTCGGTTGGCAATGCCTCAACTTCGCGGCTGCCTACGTCTATTAATGCCGTTACATACATACCCGCTATAAGCGATTCATTAGCATTATTAATATCGGCATGTACTGCTACTGCCTTGGCATCGCCTTCAAAAGAACGGCTCACATTAAAAACCTTACCTTTAAGCTCCACCCCATTCTGGTTGGTAAGGGCCAGGGTAATGGTTTGCCCCTCTTTTACTTTGCTGAGGTCTTTTTCATACACCATAAGGTCTACATGCAATTTGGTATTGTCTACAATACCTACAAGGGGCTGGCCCTCCTGCGCGTGGGCGCCAATAGTTATGTTTACGTGTGAGATGTGCCCTGCTATAGGCGCGGTAAGCGCCATAGCAGACGTTACCGATTTTTTACTTAGGTTGAGTAATGAAAGTTGTTTATCCAACGATGTAAACCGCGCCTGCTCAATATCAAGGTCTGACTTTGTACGCTCAAATACCTTTTTAGATGTTACATTTTCGGCGCTGAGCACACGCTGCCTTTCAAACTCTTTGTTTAGATACTCCAGGTTGCTTTTGCTGGAAATATAAGCTTCCTGCAACTTTGCAAACTCAGGACTTTGCAATATGGCAAGTACCTGGCCTTTTTTTACCGACTGCCCTTCTATAACATTAATTGAAGTAACAATGCCCCCAAGGTGCACGGAAACCTCGGCCTGGTTTTGCGGTGGTAGTTTAGTATAGCCACTGGCGCTTACCACATTGCTAAGGTTACGCATGCTAAAGGTACCCAAAGTGATACCCGCAGCGTTAAACTGCGCTTCATTCAACTCAACCTCCTTAATGCCGGGGGCTTCGCTGTGTTCTTCCTGTTTTTGAGGCACAACAGCCGTTTTTGTATTTTGCTTATCATTGCCATTACAGCTAAACAATAAAGCCGTAAAAACAACTAGTATATATAGGTTTTTATTACTCTTTTTCATTTTTTTAATTATTGGTTAATGAGGTATTGCAGGTTAATTACCGACTGGTTGTAATTATTGAGGGCATCGAGGTAATTTTTTTTAATAGTAAAAGCCGCTTCCAGCCCCTGCACATATTCTGTATACGATATATAACCGTTATGGTATGATTTAGAGGCATTACCGGCAATAGTATTGGCATTTGGCAATGCCGTATCATTATAATACTCTATGAGTTCCCTGTAGGTTTCGCACTGTGCTACCTGTTGCACATATTGGTTTTGCAACTGCTCTTCAAGGTATTGTGCATTAAGCTGCTGCACCTGTTCATTTATTTTGGCAGCCTTTATTTTAGCAGCCTGGGAGCCCGCAAAAACAGGAATGGTAATACCTACGGTAACCCCCTGAAACCGTAAGGCACTATCATAATACCGTGTTTCGCCGTTTACCTCCTGCGGCCCTTTAATAGATTGCATAAAGTACCCCGCCGATACATCGGGCCATAAAGCCGCGCCCTCTGCCCTACGGTTGGCATGGGCTGTTTTTACCTGCTGTAGTGCCAGCTGCAAATTTGCATTTTGTTTTACCATAGTGCTGTCAGCTTCCATAAAAAAAGGCAGGGGCACAAAAGCCGTATCGGCAATTATAAAATCGCCTTGCAAACCCAATAAGGTATTTAGTTTAGATTTTTCAATGCGTATTAAGGTTTCATTCTGCTTTATCTGCTGTTGCAGTTCCTGATACTTAGCCATGGCTGTAATGCTTTCCAGATTTCCGGTTTCGCCGGTTTCAAATTTCAGGCTTGCCGAACGGGCAAATTTTTCCATATAACCGTTTTGTTCCTGCAATACGCGGTTAAGCCCGCTGTAGTACAACAAATTATTCCACCCCTGGCGGATGCTATAGGTTATTTGCTGCTGTGTAACGGCGGCATTTAGCCTGCTTTCGTTTATATTTTCGGTAAGCAGTTTTCTTTTTGCGCCGTACACAAAAGGGCTGAAGGTTTGGAAAACCGAAATATTTTTATCCTGCGCGTAGGTATTTAATTGTCCGAAAGAAGCATTTAACTGGGTTTTATTAATATCAAAAGCTGTAGCGCGCAACTGCTCCTGCCGGGTAACCTCTACATGAGAAGCCTTAACCGAACCGTTGTTTTTGATTCCCAGCGCAATAGCATCCTGAAGTGTAAGCGGCTGTTGTGCCTGCACTTTAACACTACTGCACACTAACAGGCCAATTACCATAACCGCTATTGCTTTTTGGTTAAACCTGATGCCTTTTTCAAAATAATAGTACAATACCGGCAGCACTATAAGAGTGAGCAGCGTAGCAGTTACCAACCCGCCAATTACAACCGTAGCGAGGGGTTTTTGCACTTCTGCCCCGGCACCGGTACTTAATGCCATGGGTAAAAAACCTAATGAGGCTACTAATGCGGTAAGGAGTACCGGGCGCAGGCGCACTTTAGTACCTTCGCGAATACGGTCTTCAATATCTTGCATGCCTTCCTGTTTTAACCTGTTAAAACAGGCTATTAATACAATGCCATTAAGCACTGCAACACCAAAAAGGGCTATAAAGCCCACACCTGCCGAGATACTAAACGGCATGCCGCGGAACCAGAGTGCAAAAACGCCCCCTATGGCAGCAAGCGGTATGGCTGTAAATATTAATAATGATTGCCTGATGGACTTAAACGTAAAATACAATAGTATAAATATTAACAGCAGGGCAGCCGGCAATGCGAGGCTAAGGCGCTCTTTTGCAGCAATAAGATTTTCAAACTGGCCGCCGTAGGTTATATAATACCCAGAGGGCAGGTTTAAGCTAGTATCCAGCTTATCCTGAATATCTTTTACTACGCTTTGTATATCGCGACCGCGCACGTTAAATCCTACTACAATGCGGCGGCGGCCGTCATCGCGGCTTATTTGTACCGGGCCTTCTTCATAATCAATTTCGGCTACCTGGCCCAGCGGTACCTGGCCACCCGAAGGTAACGGCACATAAAGCGCCTTAATGTTGTTAATATCCTGGCGGCTGCTTTCGGCAAGGCGTACCACAAGGTCAAACCGCCTTTCGCCCTCATATACCAGCCCGGCAGACTCGCCTGCAAAGCCCATGCGTATCATCCGGTTAATATCACCTGTATTAAGTCCATAAGCTGCGAGCCTGTCTTTATTATACCGCACCGTAATCTGCGGAAGGCCTGCCACACGCTCTGCCCGGGCATCACTAACACCGTCAACCTGGTTTATGAGCTGCAGGGCTTCGTCTCCCTTACCTACCAGCATATCCAGGTCTTCGCCATATATTTTAACTGCTACATCACTGCGTATGCCTGTCATCAACTCATTAAAACGCATTTGAACGGGTTGGCTAAACTCGGTTATGGCACCGGGAATCTGGTTTAGTGTTTCTTCCATTTCCTCTACCAAGCGCTCTTTGGTCCAGCCCGGCCGCCACTGGTCTTTATCTTTTAGTATAATCATCATATCGGCTGCTTCAATAGGCATTGGGTCGGTAGGAATTTCGGCAGCGCCAATTTTTGAAACTACCATTTTTATTTCAGGAAAATTCTTACGTAAAAGTTCTTCGGCTTTGGTAGTTGATTCAATTTCCTGCGAGAGAGAACTCCCAGTTGAAATGATTAGGTGAGTGGCAATATCGCCTTCATCCAATTGTGGAATAAATTCTCCTCCAAAAGAATTAAAAATGAACAAGGCTGCAATGAAAAGTGCCACAGACAGGGCAATTACAGCAAATTTTATCCGCAGGGCACCATTGAGCAGGGGCTGGTAAATCTTATACACAAAATTGATTATTTTATCACTAAATGTGAACGATTTTCCGGTTTCTTTCTTCAGGAATAAAGCACTCATCATGGGTACATAAGTAAGCGAAAGTATAAAGGCACCCAATATAGCAAACGAAACCGTAAAGGCCATAGGACCAAACATTTTGCCTTCGGTACCTGTTAAAGCCAGTATGGGCAAGTACACAATAAGAATGATAATTTCGCCAAAAGCCGCGCTGCTCCTAATGGTAGAAGCAGCCTGAAACACCTCTACATTCATCTGGTTTTGAGTTAGTTTGGCTTTTTTGCTTTGCTCCAACCTGTGGATTATAGCCTCTACTATAATTACCGCGCCATCTACAATAATACCAAAGTCTATGGCACCTAGGCTCATAAGGTTACCGCTTATATCAAACAGGCGCATCATACAAATGGCAAATAGCAATGCCAGCGGAATTACCGAAGCTACTACCAGCCCTGCACGCCAGTTGCCCAGTAACAGCACCAATATAAATATTACAATAAGGGCGCCCTCTATCAGGTTGTTTTTCACGGTATTTATGGCGCTGCCTACCATTTTATCGCGGTCCAGAAAGGGCTCTATAGCTACCCCTTTGGGCAGGGATTTTTTAATCTGTTCAATTTTTTGTTTTACAAGATCAGTTACTTCGCTGCTGTTGGCATCTTTCAGCATCATAACCATACCGCCTACTTCTTCACCCTTGCCGTCTTTGGTTACCGCACCGTAGCGTATGCTGCTACCTATCTGAACTGTAGCTACATCGCGCACCAGTACAGGTACGCCTCCTTTGTTTTTAATTACAATTTTTTCAATATCGGGTATGCTACTTACCATACCCACACCCCTTATAAAATAGGCATACGGTTTTTTATCTATATAGGCGCCACCAGTATTTTCGTTATTAGACTCCAGGGCATCAAAAATTTCAGGCAGGGTAACATCCATGCTTCTGAGCCTTTCCGGCTCTACTGCAATTTCATATTGCTTAAGCATGCCCCCAAGGGTATTAACCTCAGCAACACCGGGTGTACCCGTAAGCTGCGGCTTAATAATCCAGTCCTGAATGGTACGCAGCTCTGTGGCATTGTACTGCTCTTCATAGCCTTCTTCCGGATATACTATATATTGGTAAATTTCACCAAGCCCGGTACTTACAGGCGCCATTTCAGGCACCCCAAATTGCTTGGGTATTTGGTTTTCAGCTTCTTTTATGCGTTCAGATATCTGCGCGCGAGCCCAGTATACATCGGTATCTTCAGTAAATACTACCGTAACCACACTAAGCCCGAAACGGCTTATGGAGCGCAGCTCTACAATATTGGGTATGGTTTTTACCGATTGCTCTACCGGATAGGTAATAAACTGCTCAACCTCTTGTGTGGCAAGCGTAGGCGAGCTGGTTATAATCTGCACCTGGTTGTTGGTAATATCGGGCAGGGCATCAATTGGCAGGGTTGAGACCGAATAGTAACCTGCAAGTACGAGTACCAGTGTTATTATACCGATAATAAATTTATTATGGATGCTAAAATGGATAACCTTGTCTAACATACAGCGTTAAGGTATTAGTATAATTATAGAGAACATTATTGCGCCAAAGGTTGGGTTTGGCTACAGTTTTTTACTGATAAAACAGTACTAAATGCAATTATACTAATTTGGGCGGCTGCCAGATAGCGCCGTAAAAAGCAGATTCCTGCTGTTTATAAAAAGAGTTAACGGTAGTTGCCGGCTGTTGCGGCTGAAGTGTTTTGATATCCAGCACAGGTTGTAATACTATGGCTGCCATGCAATTGCCACAAATGCAAAAAGGGGTGCAAAGGTCTATGTCCTCATGGGCAGATTGCCCTTGGGCCTGTATAAGGGTGTGCTGTGTATTACTATAAGCCTGTTCATGCTTATGGTGGCTACACGGAACCATCATAAGCAGGAGCAGGTATACTGACAAAGAAAGGTTTAGTATTTTCCTTAATTTTTGCATTGGCGTAAAACTAAGAAAAATTATTATAAAATTATTTTATGGGCACTGTTTTCTCTTTTTTAAAACCCTCAATAAATGACGATACAATTCTTTTTGATGCTTCCTCACAGAAATCGAGCCCGGAATAATCCGGGTTATAGCCCCCAATATAAGGCACCGCCATCATATAAATACGGCTGTTAGCAGCACCATCGCCGCCAATAACCTGAAAATCATCAGTAATGCCTATGCCGGGAACTTTGAGTAAATAATCTTCCCCTTTTTTCTTAACGTGCTGCTTGCCTTCTTCCATAACTTTTCGGGCTTCGCGACCGGAACGGAACGGCAGGTAGGCCGGGCTTACAACCTCATCTCTCAAAAGGCTTTTAAATGCTACATCTTCATACATAAGATGTGGCTGCCCGGTACAGTCTATATAGGTTTGGTAATGTATTTTCACTTCTTTGCCGTTTTCATTGGTATGGTAATACCAGGCACCCTCCTCATTGTGCGGCGTTACCCTGCTGTCCTGCCCCACTTCTACCAGTTGCAGCAGGCCTGCCTCGTGCAGGGCCAGTAGTTCTTTGGCCGAACTTTGGGGTATAAACGCTATAACAATAGCTATTAATGGCTTTAGGGCCTCCTGCAGGCGTAGCATATCTTCGGCAGAAAAATGCTTTGCAGGGTAGTTCATGGCAAAGCTTAATACGGCCAGTTTTTCTTTCCAGTACACCGATTCATGCAGTTTGATAGATACATCAGCCTCATTATATTCGCGTTCCAACAGCATAAAAGGATCGGTTGCCTCCCTGTATTCAAGCATTTTATCTACAAACTGTTCAATGCTCAGGTCTTTAATATCATTATAAAAATCAGGATCTTTATCTTTAAAGGTATCTACATAATCTTTTTTAAATACATAGTCTAATGATAAAAACCCGTTATTTTCAGCAATATTTTTTTCAATATCCGCTTCGGTAAGCAAGCCCTCACCCATAAGGTGGCTGTCTTCCAGATGGAAACGTACCGCAGGCATTAGCCCGTTGCGGCTGTGCATCACAATATTAAAGTACGGATAATCCCTGTGCAAATGGTACACCAGTCGGTCATCTTTTTCTTCATACCAGCCATGCTCCCGAGATAGGGTACGCAATGCATCTATGGCTGTGAGCGATGCTCCTTTTAACGCTACAGAGTGGTTGCATTTAATTTTAAGCTTATCCGGCGGATAGGGGCTGTCATAATATCCCGGCACTTTGCCTTCGTACCGTTTTGGCCATGAGTGCCCTGTGCAAATTATAACCCTGTCAAATTTTTCGACAGCATGCTGTTGCGTTTCAACTATAACCTTATTCTCCTCAGGTAGGTCTATAATATCGTTAACAGTAGTTTCGGCATGCAGTACAACATTTATATTTTTTTTCTCTGCTTCTTTTAGTAACAGGTCAAACTGCCCGCAAAGGTATTCGCCAAAAAAAAGGCGTGGCAGTACTTTGTAGTCGTTAAAATGGTTGCGGCTTATATTGTTTTTATGCAGGGTTTCTTCGGGCACGGTTTGCACCCAGTCTTTTACCGGCGTAACCAATACCGGTATTTCATTGCCCGAAACATTGGTAACATGCTCCCTGCCACTGCCTTCCTGGCTATAGGGCATACCACATCCAAAATGGTTGCTTTTTTCAAATATGTGTATATTCAATTTTATATCCGCATCCAACAGCTGTTTTAAAATAAACATGCCGCTTGGCCCTCCCCCTATTATTGCTATACGCTTTATTCCTGCTTCCATATAATTAAATGGCTTTATTACTACCATAAGACTAAATTAGAAGATATATAACGAGCAATATCACTATATTATCTTAAATTTTTAAAGAAATGCCTAAGTAGTATGTTGGAGTTTATTTAGAATTAATAAAAATAATTTGCATTTCAGAGCAAGGTAGTTTAGCTTTGCTCGGTATTTAGAATGATTCTAACCTACAAAACAAATGCAGCGCATACACAAGCTTTATTATATAATTTTTCTTACAGGATTGTATGCCAGTGCTCAGGGCATAAACCAGGACACACTGGCTAATAACCTTAATGAAGTGGTTATTACCGGCCAGATAGAGCCACAATCTATCAATAAATCTGTTTTTAATGTAAGAATCATTTCTCAGGCAGATATACAGCGGCAGGCAGCCAATAACCTGGCAGATGTGCTTAACCAGTACCTTAATATAATGGTCACCCCTAATACCAGCGCAGGCAGGTCAACCGCAACCATGTTTGGGCTGGACAGCCAGTACCTGAAAATACTGGTAGATAACATTCCGCTGGTAAGCGATACAGGGCTCGGTAATAACGTAGACCTTACACAGATTAACCTGAATGATATTGAACGGATAGAAATTATTGAGGGCGCCATGGGGGTAACACACGGGGCAAATGCCGTAAGTGGGGTTATAAACATTATTACCAAAAAAAGGGCGTTAAAAAAATGGGAATTAAGTGTTACAGCACAGGAAGAAACAGCGGGTGAAGAATACTCTCCTTTTTATAATAAAGGCCGCCATATACAGGCGTTGCGTGCTGCACACAATATTAACCAAAACTGGTTTGCTTCGGTTGGGGTTAACCGTAACGATTTTGAAGGTTTTAAAGATGAACGCGGCGGACGTGATTTTACCGGTTATGACCCGGATGATTTAGACCACCAGCGAGGGTATAGCTGGCTACCCAAAGAGCAACTTACCACAAATGCCCTAATACGTTTTCAAAAAAACAGCCACAGGGTATTTTATAAGTTTGAATTTTTTAATGAAGATATTGATTTTTATAATCCTGTGGTAAGCCAGGAACTGGTAACAGGCACAGGGCTGCTTAAATATTCTTTTGACAGGATTTATAACACCTCTAAATTTTACCACCACCTTAATGCCTCCGGAAAATTGGGCGGGGTAAATTATAATGTTTCGGCATCGTTGCAAAAACAACGGCGTAATGTAGAAGAGTTTAAGTATTATATACAAACCGGGCAGGAAGTGCCACGCCTTGATGAAGTATACCAGGAAACACAGGTGCTATATTCAACCGGTACTGTGAGCAATATTATAAAAAGCAGCAGTGTAAGCTTGCAGGCAGGCTATGAGGCTGTAAACACTAAAGGTTATGGCTCATCACTTTCCGGCATTTTTAATAATGACGAACAGGGGGGGACAAATGTAGACAAGCGCCTTGAGAATTATGATGTGTTTGCCGCATCAGAAATACAACTAACAGAAAGCTTTTCTATACGCCCGGGTTTCCGTTATTCATTTCAGTCAAAATTTGAAGACCAATGGTCGGGTTCCTTTGGAGTGAGAAAGTTATTCTTAAACGGTTATGAAGCCCGCGCCTCATATGGGCGGAGTTACCGCACGCCTAATTATGATGAGTTGTATACCTATATGGTAGATGCCAACCACAACATACAGGGTAACGCAGCATTAAATCCGGAATCGGCACATTCTATAGAAGCCAGCCTGAAGAAGAATTTTATGTTTGCATCGGGCGCCATCCTTTCCCCTTCCCTTTCGGCCAATTATATTATGGTTGATGATCGTATAGAATTGGCAATTGTAAACCCACAGCCATTGCAATACCAGTACATCAATATTAATGATTATAAAATGTGGAATATAGCCACGGCCAATAGTTTTCAGTATAAAAACTGGCAGGCGCGTGCCGGGCTTAGCTTTATGGGCATTTCAAGAAAAATAAATGCCGCTGACACCACATCAGACAATAAATTTTTGACCACTTACCAGCTAAATGCCAATGTAGCATACAGCATAACCAAAGCCGGCATGCTCCTTTCTGTATATTACAAGCTAAACGGCAAACAGCAACAATATGTAGATAACGGCTCTGTAAGCGACCCCGGTTTTGACCTGCAGGAAATACAATCGTTTGGCTTGCTTGACGCTTCCATCCGTAAAGATTTCTTTTCCGGCAGGTTAAACACCACCTTTGGCGCACGCAATCTGCTTGATGTAGTAACCATACGTTCTAATATTCCGGCAGGCAGTGGCGTACATACGGCAGGCACTAACAATATAGCCATGGCCTATGGCCGATCTTATTTTTTAAAACTTGTTTATAGTCTTAATTTTTAAATACAAACTCATACATGAAAAAAATATTTTTATTAACCACCGCCCTGTTAACCCTTGTTTCCTGCAGCGATGACGATGGTAATGTAGCGCCTATTGAGCAAATATCTGAAGGCGCTGTTTTTGGCACTGCCGAAAACCCACTGAATGTTGGTGGCCCTAACCAGCCTAACCAGGTATATGTAGACCTGAGTGATGAAAGTACTGTAGAAGTACCCCGCAATAGTTGGGACTTTGGCTTTTATGCCGGGAATGATTTCAGGGTTATTTTAAACAGCTCCATGATGATGGCTGCAAAACAACTGGAAACAACCGATATCTCACTTCCGCAGGAAGCCGATAATACAGTGTCAGTTGGCCCGTATATTGAAAACAACTTTAACTATGTAGACAGCCCTGACGGATCTTTAAACGAAACTGTTTTTGGCGACATAGCCACCAGTGAGGCTACTGCAAAGGTATACCTTGTAAATATGGGATATAAAGTTCCGGTTACTGAACCCGCAGCGGGCGCAGTAAATACAACCGGTGACCACAGGGGCTGGATGAAAGTTAAAGTATGGAAAGACGGCAACGGCTACAAAATACAGTATGCCGCCCTTGATGCCGCAACACACGCCGAAGCCAGCATTGCTAAAGACAGCGGGTATAACTTTACCTTTTTTAATACAACCACCGGCAGTACCGTAGCTGTTGAACCACAAAAAGATAAATGGGATATAGCCTTTACAACCTTTACCAACCTTGTAAATGATGCGGGAGAGGATTATGCCTATTTTTATTCTGACTTTGTGATTATTAACAGCAGGGCAGGCGTAAGCGCATTGAAAATTAACGGAAATGCAGGAGTTTATGAAGCTTTTTCGTTAGAGTACTTTAATTCTGGAAACTTTATATTTAGTAACAACCAAAGTGTTATTGGCAGCGAGTGGCGGGATGTATTTACACATACCGTTGACGAAAACATATTTTTTCTAGTAAAAGATGGCAGCGGCAACGTGTATAAACTTAAATTTATTTCTATGCTGGGCACCGATGGCAAAAGAGGCTATCCTGTATTTCAGTATGCCTTATTACAATAAAAACAAGTTAAGTTAAATAGTAAGTAGTTCGTTTTTTAAGCTGTTCCCCGTTGCCGTCAAAGCAACGGGGATTTTTATTTTACAGCATACAACAACTAATCAGGGTATATAAATCAGAAAGCCGGCCCATACATATGGAACCGGCTTTCTTTTCATGGTGGTTATAAAAAATCTACAAAGCGGCAACTAAATCCCTCCATTCCTGCAATTCAGGTATTCCGGGTTTACGTTTGCCAAAAAACTGTACAATAATTTCTCCCATTTCGTTAAACACTTCTACAGCGGTAACTTCGCCGTCTTCGGTGGGCTTGCGCACTATCCACACGTTTGCCACTTTATCCATATTAAGGTGCAGGTTAAAATCAGGGTCCAGCACATTAAACCATTCGTTATGCCACACGGTTTTATGTACCTGTCCGGTATGTATTTGTATATTGCCCCTATTGCCTACAAAGCACATTATGGGCAGTTTTTGCGCTGCGGCACCTTCCAGCATTTTAACAATACTTTCTTTGGCAACCTGTTTTGCAAAATGCTCATCCGGCGCCAGGCGAAGCGCTTGTGTACGGGTTACACCATATTTTTTCAGCATACCAAAAAAAGCATGGGTATCGGCAAGGGTTTTCCATGCCTTCTGAAAACCTTCCACATCAATTTCTGTATCGGGTTTTTCGTTAATTACAAACGGCACTTCAACCGTTTCTTCTTCCCTGCTTTGGTTGTCAGATTTGTATTTGGCTACCAGCGTATCAAAAGCAGCATCGTTGCTGTCTTTAGTCAGGTATATTTTATGGATGGCAAGCCCGTCCTTACCAAAAAACTGCAGGCTTTTACGCTCGCCATGCTCTGTTTTTTCGGTTACTGCAAAAGCTTTCTCCCAGTGTGAAAGAAAAATACGAAGGTCAATATCCTCACCCACAAAAAGACTGGCAAACGGGCTGCTGAAATCCGGGTTAACGTAAACCCCTTTTCGTTCGTGTACACACTCATCATTACGGGTTAGCGCCATTACTCTGCCCAGGCTTTCCACTTCGGGCAGTATAGCTGAAAATTCCGGGCGCAGGCGCACCACACCTTCTCCAACCTGTGTAGCCAGTAGTTCGGCTTCACTTATGCCAAGTGTATCAGCGGCATTGCGTATACGCAGGTGCGGGTTTTCGGCTTTAAGCGCCTGCCATTGTTCTTTCAGGGTATTAATAGTAGTATCCATGATTTGATTTTTTATATTGATCCAAAAATTATTAAGGGGTTTTTATTTACAGGGTTGGGGCAAACAATACACGGAAAATTATATACACGGCTAATGGTTTCTTTAGTAAACACCACACCCGGCTCGCCGTGCGCTACTACCCTGCCCTTTTTAAGCAGCATTACTGTGTCGGCAAACTGTGCGGCAAGGTTCAGGTCATGCAATACCATTATAGCTGTGTTGCCTTTTTCAGTAAAGTTTTTAATAGTATGCAGTATACGGTGCTGGTGCAACACATCAAGGTTGTTAAGCGGCTCATCTAAAAACACCAGTTTGCCCTGCACATTATTATCAAGTTGCGCCAATACACGTGCCAGATGCACCCTTTGCTTTTCGCCACCGGAAAGCGAATTATAATCCCTTGCTGAAAGCTGGGCTATATCGGTTTGCTGCATGGCACCCTCTGCTGCCAGTATATCTGTTTTAGCCGGTGCTGCCTTAAAATAAGGGTAACGCCCCATCATCACAACATCTTTAACCAAAAGCGGTATGTCCTGGTTATGGCTTTGCGAAAATTTGGCTTTATGTTGTGGTAGGTCTTTAGCCTCCCACGCTGCAAAGATTTTTTCTTTAAACAAAATGGCCTGCCCGCTTTTTTCATGCTCATTGGCCAGCATGCTAAGCAGCGTGCTTTTGCCCGCACCGTTGGGGCCTACTATAACCAGCAACTCGCCCGGCACCACCGCCACATCTATATCCTGTAGTATGGCATGGTTGCGGTGTGCGTATGATATGTTTTGAGCTTGCAGCATATTAAACCATTTGTTTACGGCTCCGTATTAATATTATTATAAAAATGGGCGCACCCATTAATGCAGTAAGTACCCCTATGGGTATTTCTCCCGGCGGGGCAATTGTACGGCTAATAGTATCGGCCCCTAACAGTAAGGTACTGCCCCACACGGCGGCAAGTGGCAAAATCAGGTTATAGTCAGACTTAAACAGTAACCGCAATATATACGGCACAATAAGCCCAACAAAACTAATGGTGCCTGCAAAAGCAACCGCTGTGCCTACCATTAATGCGGTAAGCAGTACAATTTGTTTTTTTACCGTTTCTACCGGTATCCCTAAATGCTGTGCGTCTTTTTCGCCCAGCATCATGGCATTTAACGCCTTGCCTTTATTAAGCAGCAAAACATAACTTACTGTTATTATTACTGCCAATATGCTGTTTTTTTGCCATGAGGCCCCGCTAAGGCTTCCAAGGTTCCAAAATGTTAAATCACGCAATTCTTCTTCACTACTAAAGTAAATCAGCAGCCCCATTACGGCAAAGCCCAGGGCGGTAATGGCTACCCCGGTAAGCAACATCATTACTACATTGGTACGCCCGTTTTGGGTAGATACCCGGTACACTGCCACCATAGTAACAAGTGCCCCGGCAAATGCCATTATACTTAATAATGAATAATGCATTACCTCTGGTATATAAGGCTTTATATACTTACCTAATACAATAGTGATGGCAGCAAAAAGCGATGCACCTGCTGTTATGCCCAACAAATCTGGGGTGGCAAGTGCGTTGCGGAACATGCCCTGCAGGCAGGTACCCGATACGGCCAGTGCGCTGCCTATAAGTATGCCCATTACAATGCGCGGCAGGCGAAGGTCTACCAACACAAAACGCTCGGCAGGGTCTATAGTGCTGTCAGGGCTAAACAGCCCGGTAAAAATTTCAGAGAACGAATGTTTTTCAAACACATACACTCCATTATATAATGATACTACTGCCAGCAGCAGCAATACCGTTAGACTAATAAGCAGGTATGCAAAACGTTTATTTTGCACTTGCAGCAGGCTGGGTGGTTAATAATAAAGCATTAAGCTGTGCCGCTGCCTCACCAACACGAGGGCCAAAGGCATGCACAAGCCCCCCATCCATAGCAACAATTTTTTTGTTTTTACCTGCATTGGTTTTATCTACACCCGGTATTTTAAGTACACCCTCTATACCGCCCAAACTTTGCAGGCCAGAGTTATACATTAATAATACATCCGGATTATTTTTAATAAGCGCTTCGGGTGTAAGAGGCTTAAAATCTTCAAATTCGGTTACGGCATTTTGCCCGCCGGCCAGTTTTATTACTTTTTCTTCTGCAGTACCAGTACCCGAAACCATCATCATATTAGCGCCACGCGCATAGATAAACAATACTTTAGGGGCAGGTTCAACCAATTTTATTTTTTGTAAATCTGCATCTATTTTATCCTGAAGCGGTTTATAATCTTTTTCATTAATAGTGACAGCTACTTCTTCAATAAGTTTTTTAGTACCGTTGACTGAGAAATCCTGCGTGAATTTTTTCACGGTTACGCCGGCTGTTGCCAGTTTTTCTTCAAGGTCATTGCTTATATCGGCATCCGTGGCTAAAACCAGTGTAGGCTTTAGTTCCATCATGCTTTCAATATTAACCTGGCTGGTATGCCCCAGGTCATTAGCTTTGGTTTTTATATCTTCGGGATACGTACTGGTAACATCTACACCAACAATATTGCCCTGGTAGCCAAGGGCACTTACAATCTCGGTAACGGCGCTATTGAGCGATATTATTCTTGAAGCATCAACTTTTGCTATAGTATCATTTATAGTAGCATCCTCGGTTATTCTAGTTTCATTCTTACAGGAAATTGTATTTAAAACAATTATTGCCAGCAGTGTAGCCTTAAAATACCTTATCATCCTTATTTATATTTAATCTAATTTAATGCAAATATATAGTTTTATTTATTTCCATTATAAATAAGCTATAAAGATTTTACAAAAACAACCGAATAAATTTTAACAATGTAGTGGTCTAATTGCCGCACTAAAAATTAATTTTTATAACTTGCTTAAGCAATATCAAAACACTGTACCATGAAAAAACCATTACCATATAGCCGGAGAAATTTTTTAAAAAACGTTTCACTAACGTTGGGCGCCTCTGCTATAACTGCACCTTCTTTCGCATTTATACCTGATGATGCCAACCCACAAAACCAAACAAGTTTACCTGACACCCTTCCGGGCGCAGCCACCACAGTTAATAAAGACAAGCTTGGGCTAGCCCTTGTTGGCCTTGGGCAATACAGTACGCACCAACTGGCCCCGGCACTGCAGGAGACTAAAAATGTTTACCTGGCGGGTATTGTAACCGGCACACCCACTAAGGCCAAAGCATGGAAGAAAAAATATAATATTCCTGACAGTAACATTTATAACTACGAAAATTTTGACGATATAATAAACAATAAAGACATAGATATTGTATATGTGGTACTGCCAAACAGCATGCATGCCGAATATGTAATACGGGCTGCAAAGGCTAAAAAACATGTGATTTGCGAAAAACCTATGGCTACCAGTGTAGAAGATGCCGAGCGTATGGTACAGGCCTGTAAAGAAAATGGCGTTCAGCTTTCTGTAGGCTACCGCCTGCACTATGAACCGTTTAATAAACGGGTTATGGAACTGGGCCAGCAACAGGTGTATGGTAAGGTAAAAACTATAAAAGCAAATTTCAGCGGCAATTTTGCAAATGGCAGCCTGGATGTTTGGAGGCTTAATAAAGAAATGGCCGGTGGCGGCCCACTTATGGATTTGGGTGTATACTGCCTGCAGGGTGCCTGTTATACGGTAGGCAAAACACCGGTAGCTGTAACGGCGCAATTTGGCGAGGTAACCAAACCGCTCATTTTTCATGATGTGGAACAATCTATAAAATGGAAAATGTATTTTGATGACGGTGCCGTGGCCGAGTGCGAAACCAGCTATGCCGATAATGGTAATGAGCTGTCGGCTGTGGCAGAAAAAGGCTGGTGGAAATTAAACCCGGCTTATAACTATAACGGCAAAAAAGGGGAAACCAGCGATGGCAAAATAGACCTGCCCGATATTTTTGAACAGGCCTACCAGATGGATGCACAGGCAGAGAGTTTTCAAAAAAACAAACAATCTATTACCCCCGGTGAGATGGGACTTCGTGATTTAAAAATAATTACGGCTATCTATCAGTCTGCCCGGGAGGGAGGTAAAAAAATAATGCTTACATAATATTATTTTTACAATATTGTAAATTCACAATAACGCTGAGTAAACACTGCCGGGAATTTTTTCCTTTGGAGTATAAAAATTTGTTAACAAATTTAATTTAGTTAGACTTCTAACTAAATTATTTAATACTTTTACTTTATGAAATTCAGCATTCATCCCCACCTGTCCGACTTTGTAGAGTTACTCGATGCTATGCAGGCTGTGCGCGACACCATGAAACAATATGTGCGGTGCCGAATAAAAGAATGTAATATTGATATAACATTTGAAATGCTGGAAGTACTTATTATACTATTTAAAAATGAAAAAGGCCTTAACCAGCAGGAAATTGCCTATGTGCTGCGTAAAAACAAAGCAACAATAACCTCTATAATTGACAACCTGAGTAACCGAAACCTTGTGGTGCGCACTATTGATAAAAACGACCGCAGGAACAAAATAATTAAGGCAACACCCGAAGCCAATGCCTATAAAGAAAAAATACAGCCTATGATGAATAGTTTTTATGAAATTTTTCAAAATGATTTTTCGCCGGAGCAGGTAGCCCCGGTAACAAAGATGATGCGAAAGATGCATGGCGACATGCTTAGATCACTGTAAAACACAAAGCTAATCCGTATTTACTAAACATATAACCAATAAATGATGCAAAACCTGAAAAGGCCAAAATATCAAAAACCTGAACCTGAAGACTTTTTTAAAAAAATGTACCGTGAAGTACATGACACTGTTTTAACAAACGATAAGTATTACCGCCAAAATGTAATTAAATCGGTAGGCTTGCTGCTGCTGTATTTTGGTTTTTACAGTTGCATATTGTTTTTTGGCAACAACACCAATTTGCTTTTTCTTTTTTACATACTTACCGGTTTTACAATGATAGTGTTGTTTATAAATGCATTTCATGATGCCGTGCATGGAGCCGTTTTTAAAAGCAAAAAGTACAATGTGTGGTTTACCCATATACTGGAAGTATTTGGCAGCAACACCTGGCTGTGGTCTAAAAGGCATATTGGCCTGCACCACCCCTACCCCAGCATACAATACTGGGATATTGATATTAAGCAAAGTGATGTGGTGCGCATTTTTCCGCAGAGCCCGCTTTTTAATTACCACAAATATCAACACCTGTACATGTGGTTTCTTTACCCGCTATATAGCCTTAACTGGTTATATATAAGAGATTTTAAAGATTTTTTTGGCAGTAAGGATAATTATGTAAAGCGGGTAACTACCATACCCCATATAGAATACTTTAAACTATTTGCTGCAAAAATATTTAATATACTGTACCTAATAGTGCTGCCCTCTATAGTATTACAACAGCCGTGGTATATTGTGCTTACAGCATGGATATGTATGCACGTTTGCGGCAGTATGCTGGGGGTAATAGCGCTTATATCTACACATGCAGATGAAGATGCAGAATTCCCCATGCCGGATGATAACGGACGAATGACGGTTACCTGGGCCATGCATCAATTACAGGTTACCAAAGATTTTAGTGCAGACAGCACTTTAGCCAACTTTTTATACGGTGGCTTTACACACCACGTGGCACACCACCTTTTTCCCGATGTGGCACACACCTATTACCCGCATATTACCCCTATTATAAAAAAATATGCCAATGAGTATGGCTTACCTTACACCTGCTATCCGTTTTATAAAGCGGTACGCAGCCATTTCCGGTTGTTAAAAAACAGCGGTAAGCCGGAAAATATACTTTTTACAGGAGAAATTTAATAGTTAAACCATATAATACCACAAAATGAAAACTATAATTGCATGTACCGATTTTTCTCCTACTGCTTTTAATGCAGTACAATATGCCGCAGCTGTAGCCAAAGTAGCCGGCGCCAGGCTGGTATTATACCATGCCTTTACCTTACCTATGCATGCGGGTAACTCAATAGTATCGGCAGACAGCTTCCAGAAGTTATTAAACAATAAAGTGATACGGTTAAAAGAAAATGCCAAATCTTTATTTGAAACCTATGATATTGATGTGGTTACCGAATGCTCTTATGCCTATATTGAAGATAAACTGGCAGAACTTATAAAGCAATACAATGCCGATATGTTAGTTATGGGTATGGCAGAGCGCTCTCTTGAGCAGGATATAATGGGAAATACAACTACTGCTGCCATAAGAAACATTAATATACCTATACTGGCAGTACCGGTTTCGGTACAGTTTAATAATCCGAAAAAAATACTTTTTGCATGCGATAACCCTGTCGAAATTTCTCAAACGGTGGTTGAGCATGTTAAAGAAGCAGCTCACCATCTTAATGCAGAGTTAGAAATTTTTAGTGTAGATGAAAAGGTTTCAAAATTAAAATCTGAAAACAGTGAGGCATTAACCATAAATGCAGTTGACAATAATTTTCAGGGCATAAATTATTATTATAAAAACGTAAGGTCTAATGCTGTGATAAGCGAAATTAAAAGCGAAATAGAAAAATATGGCGCAGACATCCTTATCATGACCCCACACCAATATGGATTTTGGGCTTCGGTGGTACACCGCAGCAAGACACGCCTTATGGCATCGGGGCTAAATATTCCGTTATTATCAGTGCCAGCCTGATTTTGGCCATAAGAAGAGGTTGTCACAAAAATGTTATTTTGAGATACTCCTTTTTTTTAAATGGCAAAAAGAAACATCAAACCATTACCAAACTGTAGTGTTTTGATTAACAATTGAAAAGAACAGGCTGGTATAATAAATATTTTTTAACTTTGATGTCCTTTTTACGGAGTTTTTTTTGACTTGAAATATAATTGACATGAAAAAAATAGTACTACTATTACTGCTACCTGCTTATTGTATTGCCCAACTACCCGATTACTATACATATTATGAATCGGTAGATTTTAACCTTAGCGGTGAAGCAATAAAGGCGCAGCTTGCAACACTTGTAACAGAAACCCACACTACAGAACTGATTTATACGCCTGGTGTATGGGACGCTTTAAAACAAACAGACCTTGACCCGGAAAACAATGAAAACGTACTGCTGATTTATGGCTATGACGATACTGACGGCGTAGACGATACTGACAGGTCCAGAGATAAAGACCTTAGCTGCCATACATCAAGTTGTGCCGGTTTATGGGTACGCGAGCATGTTTTTCCACGGTCATTAGGCAACCCAAACCTTGAGTTTGAAGGGCCGGGATCTGATGCGCACCATTTAAGGGCTATAGACTCTGAAAGGAACTCTATGAGAAGTAACCGCCGTTTTGCAGATGGCGAAGGCCATTCTATAGCAATATCAGGAGGATTCTTTTACCCGGGCGATGAATGGAGAGGCGATGTTGCCCGTATGATGATGTATATGTACATACGCTATGGCCAGCAATGCGAAGCCAATGTAGTAGGTTCTGGCAGTAGTTCTTACAGTACACTAGGCGATATGCCTAATATTTTTTTAGAATGGAATGCTGAAGACCCGGTGAGCCAGTATGAAAAAAACCGTAATGATATTTTACAGGATATGCAGGGAAACCGCAACCCTTTTATTGATGACCCTTATATAGCCACTATTATATGGGATGGCCCTGCCGCAGAAGATACATGGGGCACCCTGGCTACCCAAATGGCAGTAGCCCAAAACTTTTTTGTTTACCCCACTGTTACCGAAGGTACCGTGTATGTTAATAACGCACCGGAAAACACTACCTATACGCTTTACAACAGCCTTGGGCAGCGTATTAATGTAACTGCAACAGCTAATACTATTGAACTGGAAGGAAATGCCAAAGGCATGTATTTTTTAAGCGCAGATAGTGAAGCAATGCACCAAACCGTTAAACTAATACTTAAATAAACACATCATACACCTAATTAAAAAAGCTGCCCGAAATTCTCGGGCAGCTTTTTTAATTTATACAGTAGCGTAAAGCCAAAGTATTTATATGCAACAATTACGGCACCTGTTTTCCGGTCTGGAAATCATCAAGATCTGTATCGGTTCCCATTTCTACAACCGTATCATTATCTGTAATAATAGTATCTGCTGGCGTCTGGTTAACATTTTCATCCGGTGCAACAGTATCCATAGTTGTCATATTCTCTTCAGCATCTTTATTATCCTTACAGGAAGTTACACTAAAGGCAGTTAAAAATAACGAAACAAAAAGGGCTTTTTTAATAAATCTAAATTTCATATTTTATTATTTATCGGTTATTACAGGTATAAAAAAACAGCCTTTGGGCTGTTTACAAAGCAATGTAGTTTATTACATTACTGTATCCGTCATGGTAGTATCAGTTTCTGTGTCCATATCCATATCGCTATCCATAGTATTGTCTGGCATTGGGGCTACAGTATCCATTTCACTATCATCTATTTCAGTATTCTTATCTTTACAAGATACCGTTGCGCACAAGGTTGCTGCTAAAAAAGCAACATACATTGAATTTCTCAGGGCTGTTTTCATAATGCTAAATATTTAAATTATTATCAACTATAACACTCTTAAAAACAAACAACAACCTCAAATATACAGTTTATATTGTTAATATTGTATTAATACCCGCAGACAAACTATAATTATGGTTGTTCTTTTTGCTCAATTGTATCTTTAGTAACAGCTGGAGCCGGTGTAGTAAGGTTAGAGGGTGAAATATCCATATCGCTGGATGTGCGTATGTCTTGGGTATTGTTTACAATACCGGTGCCTTCTGCATTTCTGCCGCCTCCACAGGAAACAAATGTAACAGCAATACCTAATATAATCAGTAAATTTTTCATTGTTTATAATATTGATGTATTAAAGATACTTCATAAAAAATGGATACTGTATGTTACATCTATTAAATAAAACATAAAAAATCTTAAAACATAACTTCTTGTTCCAGTTCAATGTTTTTAATAGTGTAGTGCGCTAATTTTACATCATAATTAAATCAGTATCAAACTTTAAAATTTTAATATCATGGAAAATAAAATTTTAGGCCTTCACCATATAACAGCTATAGCAGGTGATGCAAAAAAGAATTTTGACTTTTACAGCCATGTACTGGGATTACATTTTATAAAAAAAACAGTAAATTTTGATGACCCCGGCACCTACCACTTTTATTTTGGCGACAGTATTGGCAGCGCCGGTACTATTTTAACCTTTTTCCCCTGGGGAGCGGGAATACCACAGGGACGGAGGGGATCTGGCATGGCTACTGAAATTGGATATGCCGTGCCCGAAGGCAGCCTTGAGTTTTGGCAGCAACGCCTTGATAAATATAATGTTATTTACAACAAACCCTCTAAAAGGTTTGGCTCCCGTTACCTCGCTTTTACAGATAATGATGGGCTTAAACTGGAGCTTATTGAAACCAATGACAGCCGCACTCCCTGGGAAACTGATGAAATTAAAGCCGATGTGGCCACAAGGGGCTTTTACAACATTACACTTACCCTGACTAATAAAACAGCTACTGCTGCCATACTTACAGATATTTTTGGCTACAAACTTGTTGCACAGGAAGCCAACCGGTATCGCTATGCAACCGATACGGTAGAAAGTGCAGCAATAGTAGATATTGTTGAGCTGGCTACCGAAAGACGCGGCCATGTTGCTAACGGTACAGTGCACCACGTAGCATTTAGGGTAAAAGATGATGCCACACTTATGTATTTTAGAGATAAAATTGCCGCTGCCGGATTAAATATTACCCCACAAATTGACAGGAGTTATTTTCACAGCCTGTATTTTAGGGAACCGGGCGGGGTACTTTTTGAAATAGCCACAGATAACCCTGGTTTTTTAATTGACGAAACTGCTGAAACATTGGGCACAACACTGCAACTCCCTCCACAATATGAATCGCACAGGGAAGATATTGAAGCCCATTTAGTACCTATAAATTAAAACACACACATCAATTAATTTAAGGCATTTCTGTTAAATATAACGGTTATAAAACCGGGATATTTATAATTATAAATTTAAATCAGTTGAACTGTAAGCAAATAACGGCCAATAACCCTAAAACGTTTTCGTGTTTTGTATTATTACCAATTTTTCTTACTTTCACATAATATTTCAGATTCAAATGTCAAACGTAAGCCAGATTATTGAGGAGCGGCCAAGCGATATTGGTAACTTTTTAGTTGGGCGCCTGCTGCCCTTTAAAAATAAACGTTCTGTTGGCCCTTTTGTATTTATAGACCACATGGGGCCTGTACAGTTAAGCAGTAAAGAAAATTTTGATATTGGTCCTCATCCACATATTGGGCTCTCTACCTTAACCTATCTGTTTGAAGGTGCCGTAATGCACCGCGATAGCCTTGGGACAGAAATAGAAATACTGCCCGGACAAGTAAACTGGATGACGGCCGGAAAAGGTATTGTTCATAGTGAGCGTACGCCAGAAAGGCTACGCAATAGCGATAAAAACATGCATGGTTTACAAATATGGGTTGCACTGCCTAAAGAGCTGGAGCAGATGGAACCGTCATTTCACCATGTTGAAGCAGCACAACTGCCTACATGGAAAGAAGGCAATACCATGTACCGGTTGGTAGCAGGAGAAATAATGGGTAAAAAATCGGCTGTGCCTGTGTATAGCCCTCTTTACCTTTTGGAAATAAAAACTGTTGAGGCCTGCGAGATAAACCTGGGTGAACACCTGTATGGAGAGGCAGGGCTGTATATACTTGATGGAAAGATTGAGACCGAAGGTCAGGCCTTTTTACCAAAACAATTACTCGTAGCAAAAAACAGTAAGCTGTGCACTTTTAAAATGGCTGAGAATTCTACCGTTTATATATTTGGGGGAAAACCATTTGATGAGCCCCGACGTATATATTGGAACTTTGTGGCTACAACCCCGGAACTGATTGAAAATGCCAAAGAACGATGGAAGAACCAGGAATTTGATAAAGTACCAGGAGAAACCGGCTATATACCGTTGCCGGAAGATTTTAATAACTTTAAATTGAAGAAAGAGAATAATGATAATGAAAATACTGCATTCTAATAATGTTCGGAAGGCTGATTTACTGCCACAGTAACCTGTAAACACTATGCATAATAACTTACTGCAGGCTGTATAGGATGCACGGGATAATAACTTTAAAAAAAATCCCTCAGTGCCTTGTGTAAAAAATGTTTAAATGCATAAAAATTATACGCTGCATTTTTAGCATAGAGGCGGGTATTTTTAACCAATCTGAAGAACACATGCCGATAAATTCTGTAACTATTGTATTTATTACAGGGGCTTTTGTAAGCCACCTGAGCTGGAAACCCTGGATGGAATATTTTCAGGCAAAAGGCTTTAATTGTATAGCCCCGCCCTGGCCTTATAAAGAGGGAAAACCTGAAGAACTTCGAAAAGATGAAAATGCCAAAAGCAAAATTGCATCATTACGTTTTAACAAGCTGGTAGATTACTTTGAAGATATTGTAAGCAAGCTACCCGAAAAACCTGTGGTAATTGGCCATTCAATTGGAGGCCTTATTGTACAGATACTTGTAAACCGCGATTTGGTAAGGGCAGGCATAGCCATACACTCAGTACCCCCGCAGGGTGTGTTTTCATTAGAATGGCCTTTAATAAAATCTATGTGGAAACCCCTCGGGATTTTTACCGCTTCTAAAAAAACATATCTCATGAGTTTTAAAGAGTGGCAATACGCTTTTACCAATGATATGCCAGAAGAAGAACAGTTTGCCGCGTACGAAAAATATATACTGCCTGAATCTAAAAAATTATTGCGGGATACACTTACCTATGCCTCTAAAATTGACTTTCAGAAAACGCATCCACCCCTCTTATTTATAGCAGGGGGTAATGACAACCTGGTTACCTCTACGCTTAATTATAATAACTATGCCAAGTATAACAAAGAGCACTCTGTAACTGATTATAAAGAGTTTAAAGATAAAAACCATTTTATCACCGGGCATTTGTTATGGGAAGATGAAGCCCAGTACATACTTTCATGGCTTGAGGTATTACCCTAATTTTCAACAGGCTTTTCCGCTTTTTGCCAGGCTTCAATACCGCCGTTAAGCTCTATAATATTGGTAAAGCTTTTAGCCTTTAGCATATCTACAGCTTTTGCGCTGCGCCCACCTGACCGGCAGTATACATATACAGCCTTATCTTTATCAAGGCTGTCCAGGCGTTGTGCAAAATCATTTTCATTAATATCAATGTTTACAGCATTGGCTATATGGCCGCTATTATATTCTTCGGGGGTGCGCACATCTATCACTTGCACCCCATCTTGTTTTACAGCAGTATAGAAAGCAGCGGGTTCTACTAGTTCAGCACTTTTAGCATGCTCTTTTTTACAACCTGTAAGTGCTAAGCCTAGTGCCAAAATCGCCATTATTTTCTTCATTTTTTCTATCATTATTTAGTTTTTAAAATCTATTTTCATTATAACAATGTAAATAAAATATGATTAAAAATAATGTAAAAAGTTGAAAAAAAAATGTAAAATTAAATAACCATAAAGGTGATTATAATTTTATTTTGCACAATGTTTTACCCTATCCATTAAACCTAAATGCACATGAAAAAGCACAGGGATATACTTGTTATAGAAGACGATGAAGATGACAGGGAAATATTAGAAGAGATATTTAGGGACCTGGGCTACAAGAATAATATCATTTTTTTTTCTGACAGTACTGAGGCGCTGACCTACTTAAGACAGCCCGAAATAACGCCTTTTATAATAATTTCTGATATTAACATGCCAAAGTTGGGAGGTTTTGAATTACGGAATATAATACTGGAGGAAGAAATTTTACGCGATAAAGACATTCCGTATATATTTGTATCTAACGCACACGATGAAAGCTCTGTTAAACAAGCTAATAAACTTAAGGTACAGGGATATATACAAAAAGGTAGTGATTATGCTAAATATAAAGACAAAATAAAGGGCATTGTAGATTACTGGAAAGAAAACATACACTCCTTTTCATCTAAAGGCATAAAAAAACAGGGTTAAAACCCTGTTTTTTTATTTTATCCTTATCCGAGTAATTTATTCGTCTTTAGGCTGTACTACAGGGCCATCCCATTGTAAAATACCACCTGTAAGGTTATATACGGTATTAAAACCTAATTGTTGCATTACGTTGCAGGCCTGTGCGCTACGTGCGCCACTGCGGCAATATACATAATAGCTTTTTTCTTTATCCAGATCTTCCAGCGCATCTACAAAACCCTGCCCACTATAAATATTTATAAGTAAAGCACCGGGTATTATTCCTTCTTCCCATTCTTCGGGAGTGCGTACATCTAATATTGCTGAGTTATTATCTTCCTGGGTGCCTTCCCACCACTGCTTTTGCGAAATATCCATACCTGTTTTTTTTGCAAAGGTATTATGCTTTTATTGAACAGCCAATAGCTTTTGTTTCTTTTACAGTTACCTCTTTGCCTCTAAGCAGGGCATCAACTGCATTTTCAACATATTTCTGCTTTACGGCAGCAGCATCTTCGTAGTTATCATCAATAGCGCCAATATATTTCACTACATTGCCCTTAGCTGTTTTTTGCAATATAAAAACATGCGGTGTTTTGGTAGCACCATATTGCGGATATACTTTCTGTCCTTCATCGATAAGGTAGGGAAAGCTATATTTTTTTTCTTTGGCGCGGGCTTGCATATTAGCAAAATTATCAGCCTCCATTTTAACAGGGTCATTGGGCTGTATAGCCACTACGGGATATCCCAAAGCCTTATATTTTTTATCCAGTGCTATTATGCGGTCTTCATAAGCCTGGGCATACGGGCAGTGGTTACAGGTAAAAATAACAATATAGCCTTTGGCATCTTTCATATTTTTTAATGATACCATTTTGCCATCAACATTTTTAAGGCTGAAATCTGTGGCAATATCGCCTACTTTATATCCGCCGGCAGCAGTATTGGTGGTAAATGCTGCGGCAAGCCCTGCAACAACTACAAGGGCTAAAATTTTTAAGGTTTTCATGGTTTTATTTATTTAAATTTTATAATTTCATTTTTAAGCTCCTCATAGGTAAAGGACTGCTCATAAAATTTCCGCTTGGTTTTATTATAAATAACCGTAGCAGGTATGGCACCGCTCCAACTCTTGCTTATCTTGGGTATCCAGCTGTTAGAGTCGGGGTCGCGCAATAAAAGCACCTGGCTTTGCAACTGTTTGTTTTCTATAAAAGGCAACAGCCTGCTCTCTATCATTTTTACCATATCAAGACTCACCAGTATTACTTTTACTTTATCCTTTTTGAGTTCGGCATTTACCTTTTCAAAATTCGGTAGTTCTTCTACACAGGGCACACACCACGTAGCCCAGAAGTTTACTACATAAGTAGTATCATTTTTTTGGTTAAGAAAATACTCTAATCCTTCAAAATCGTATGCTTTAACCGATGTTTTTCCGTTGCTGTATATTTTAAGAGGTTTGGGTTCACCCTGCATTTTGGGCAGCGCTATACTATTTTTAGTTTGGGTCTGTTGCGCATCTGTTGCGGTATAACTACAAAAGGCAATAAACAGTACTATAAGCAATATTTTTAAAATATTTTTCACTGTAAAAGTAATTGAGCTACTAAATTAAGTAAAATATGGGCACTATGAACTAAGAATAAAATTTTTAACCTCAATATTTGTATATACAAATAATTGTTATACATTTGTAACAACAAATTTTGTAAGTACAAATGAAAATTGAAGAAGTATTAAAATCGGTTAATACCATGCCATTGGCACAAAAAACCGTGCTTAACCTTATGTATACCCAAAATGTGCTGGCAGAAAATTTTAATGAGCTTTTGAAAGTGTATGACCTTTCTGCAGAGCAATTTAACGTGTTACGAATATTAAGGGGCCAAAAGGGCAAGCCTGCCAACATGTGCGTTATACAGGAGCGCATGATAGCCCGTACCAGTAACACTACACGGCTGGTAGATAAATTACTGCTCAAAGGATTTGTTACCCGGGAAGTTTGCCCTACAAACCGCCGCAAAATGGAAATTGGCATAACACAAAAAGGGTTGGATTTACTAACAGAGCTTGACCCGAAAGTTAACAAAAACCATGAGTTTTTTACCGATAACTTAACCGATACTGAATTAGAACAGCTTAATATACTGCTTGAAAAACTAAGAGGATAATTTATCAATTAATACTAAACCTTATATATGAAAAATTACATTGAAAGTTTGCAGTGGCGTTATGCTACAAAAAAATACAATGATAAAAAAGTTACCGCAGAGGAACTTGAATTACTTAAAGATGCTGTACAGTTAAGTGTATCATCATTAGGATTGCAGCCTTACCGCATAGTGGTTATAGAAAGCCAGGATGTTAAAGAAAAACTGGCCGAAGCTGCAAGCGGTAACAATAAAAATATCTTTAAAGATGCATCGCACCTTTTTATTTTTGCAAATGAAGTAAATGTTGGCGCTGAACAGGTAGATGATTTTATTAATAATATTATTGAAACACGCGGTGTGCCACGCGAAGAAGTAGCCGGTTTTGGCGACTATATTAAAGGGTACCTGGATGGCCAGAGTGATGAGCAAAAAAACATATGGACTGCCAAACAAACTTACTTAGCGCTAAGCACACTTATAAATAGTGCTGCCGTACTGAAAATTGATGCCACACCTATGGAAGGTTTTGATGCGGTAAAAATTAATGAAATACTGGAACTTGACAAAAAAGGCCTGAATGCCGTTGTAGTAGCAGCTATTGGCTACAGGCATGATGAAGATGCCATGCAACACCTTGAAAAGGTGCGTAAACCTAAACAAGAATTATTTATAACTATTTAATAAACCCTATTCAAATTTTAAAAACAATGAAAAATCTAAAAACTGTTGCTATTGCATTTGTGGCTGTATTATCATCTTTTGCCACTACCGCACAAACTAAAAAAATAAATACTTCTGCCAGTACTATTGAGTGGGTAGGTAAAAAAGTAACAGGCCAGCATTCTGGTACTATGAAATTTAAAGATGGTGCACTTACTTTTAAAGGCGGAAAACTTACAGGGGGGAGCTTTACAGTTGATATGACATCTGTTAACGTAACAGACCTTGAAGGCGAATATAAAGGCAAACTGGAAGGCCACCTTAAAGCAGAAGACTTTTTTGGTACTGACAAATATAAAACCTCAACACTGGTATTTAAGTCAGTTAAAGAAAAATCAGCCGGTATATATGCCGTTACTGCCGACCTTACTATTAAAAACATTACTAAACCCGTAACGTTTGACCTTACTGTTGGTAAAGATTTTGCTACCACTAACTTTAATATCGACAGAACAAAATACGGTATTGAGTATAATTCAGGCAGTATTTTTGACGGTCTTGGAGATAAAGTTATTTATGACGAGTTTGAGCTTGCAGTAACACTGAAGTTTTAATTTTAGATTTAGGTAAACAATAAAAGCCCCGCAGTGCGGGGCTTTTTTATGTTATATAATCAAATAATTCCTACTCCATTAAGAGAAGTACCCTTCTACCGAAAGGTAACGCTCACCGGTATCATAATTAAAGGTAAGCACGGTTGCGCCTTCGGGAATTTCAGACAGCTTTTTACTCACCGCCGCTAAAGAAGCCCCGGTACTTATACCGGCCAGTATGCCTTCTTGCTTAGCAAGATTACGCGAAAATTCAAAGGCCTCGTCTTTGCCCACCTGTATGGTGCCGTCTATTACATCACTATTATAAATTGACGGTATAAAACCAGCCCCTATGCCCTGTATAGGGTGTGGCCCAGGTGATCCGCCGCTTAATACAGGAGAAGCCTCCGGCTCTACGGCAAATACTTTAATGTCCGGAAATTTCTCTTTCAATACTTCGGCAACACCTGTTATGTGCCCCCCGGTACCCACACCGGTTATCAGGTAATCTATCCCTTCAGGAAAATCAGCTATAATTTCCTGTGCGGTGGTGAGCCTGTGCACATCAACATTAGCTGGGTTATCAAACTGGCTGGGAGACCACGCATTGGGTGTATTGGCAGTAAGCTCTGCCGCTTTTTCTATAGCGCCTTTCATACCTTTTTCGCGCGGGGTAAGTTCAAATTCTGCCCCGTAAATAGACATCAGTTTCCTGCGCTCCACACTCATACTCTCCGGCATTACCAGTATTAGCTTATAGCCTTTTACCGCTGCCACAAGCGCCAGGCCAATACCTGTATTGCCGCTGGTAGGCTCTATAATAACACTATCCGGTTTTAATATGCCTTTGGCTTCGGCATCTTCTACCATTGCCAGAGCAATCCTGTCTTTAATGCTGCTGCCCGGGTTAGTGCGTTCCAGTTTAATCCACACGTTATGGCCTTTAAAAAGTGTATCGAGTTTTACATGCGGCGTGTTGCCTATGGTTTCTAAAATGTTACCTGCTTTCATAAGTAAATAGTATTTTATATTATAAAATTTATAGGTTCAGGAAATACATCCCTGCTTTTTATTGTAGCTTCACTTTTATGGTATACCAAAGAGTTTTGGGGTATTGCGTGTGTTATCCACACATTACCCCCAATTATACTGCCTTTGCCAATTACTGTACTGCCTCCAAGTATGGTAGCATTGGCATATATGGTAACATTATCGCTAATGGTAGGGTGTCGCTTTACAGAGGCTTCTTCTTTAGCTACGCTTAAAGCCCCCAGTGTTACTCCCTGGTATATTTTTACATCGTTGCCAATTATACAGGTTTCGCCTATAACCACCCCTGTGCCATGGTCTATAAAAAAACGTGTGCCAATTTGCGCCCCGGGATGAATATCTATACCTGTTTTGCCATGCACATATTCGCTAAGCATGCGGGGCAATAACGGCACTTGCCTTATCCAGAGTTCATGAGCCAGCCGGTATACGGCTATGGCAAAAAAACCAGGATAAGATACCAAAACTTCATTGCGGGATTTAGCCGCCGGGTCAAACTCAAAAATCGCCTTCAGGTCGTCTTCAAGCTTTTGATGCAGGTGCATCACATTATCATTGAGGGCTTTAACAATATCTCCAGCTTTGTGCTCCCCCATCCCTGCCTGAATCAGCAACTGCTCAAATAGTGTATGCAATTCAGTTTCCTTTTTAATAAAATAATCATAGTCGGCATATTGTGGGCCAATGCAGAACAGCCATTCAAAAAAAGCTTCTACCCAATAGGCCGTTTTAGCCTTATCGGGCAAAATACCCGACTTTAAATAATTTGCCGTATATACAGGATGTTTCATAGATTAAAATAAAAAAGCCCCTCTTTTACAAACAGAGGAGCTTTATGTTATTATGCAGTGTCCCATATAGCGCCTGCATTGCCCCTTTACGATAAGGGACAACATATATAAGCTATTACTATATGTGCACAGGCCATAATTTTAATTGAATAAATCAAATTTAAAAAATTTATTTGCACTACCCTACTAAATCAGTAGATTTTACATCTTAAATAATTGTTAATTCCATCCGCATCAGCGAAACCGATATATGTTAATAATACGTTAAGGAAACATTTAAACGATTGTTTAAATTAAACGTTTGTTTAATTTTGTGTCGGATTTTTAAGAACGTGGTTTATGACAGAATTTAATGACAAGCAAACCGATATATTACAAACTGCAGAGAAACTGTTTGCAGAAGAAGGTTTTGATGGCACCTCTATAAGAAGTATAGCCAAAGAAGCCGGAGTGAATATCGCTATGATATCCTACTACTTTGGGTCTAAAGAGAAGCTTTTGGAAGCCTTGATAATGTATCGTACATCGGGCATGAAGATGCAGCTTGAAACTATTTTTAAGGAAGACCTTTCGCCACTTGAAAAAGTGAACAGGCTGGTAGACCTTTATATTTCACGTATTAATAAAAACAAATGCATGTACCAGATTATGCATTTTGAGCTTTCTACAAAAAAAAGGATTATGAATATGGAAAGCTTTATGGAGGTAAAAAAACAAAACAGTGAAATATTTAAAAAGATAATTGAAGAAGGCCAGGAACAGGGCATTTTTACCAAAAATGTAAATATAGCCCTTATACCTACCACTATACTGGGCACCCTTGTACACTTTAGGTCTAACAGGCTGTATTATGAAAAAACCATGCAGTTAGATACCGAAGAGACTTTTGAAAGTTATGTTACAAATGAATTGACACAGCATATTAAACAAACAATTAAAGCGCTATTATTACATGAAAATTAAACATTTACTGCAATTGGCCATTATTTTTGCCTGTGCCCTGATGCAGGCACAGCAAAAGCAAACCCTTTCGTTGGATGAGGCTGTAAACATGGCAGTAGCTAAAAGCACCGGGGCAAACCTTGCCGACACAAGAGTTGAAACCTCTAAGATGGAATTGGCTAATTCAAAAAACAATGCCTATCCCTCATTTACCGTTTCAGGGCAGTACTTACGGGTATCTGACCCTACCATTAAACTTAAAACAGGCGGCGGCAGTTCCGGAGACAGCGGTGATTCCGGCGATTCCGGAAACGGTTCCTCTACCCCAACAGTTAACAGTGCCATGTTTGGGCTGGCTAACGCAAGCCTTCCTGTTTTTGCAGGGGGTAAAATAAAAAACGGCATTGCGGCAAGCGAAAATAATTATAAGGCCGAAACCTTTAATGCTGCCAATACCAAAGAGCAGATTGCCCTGCAAACCATAGCGCTTTATAGTAACCTGTATAAGGCACAACAATCGGTTAGCCTTATAGCTGAGAACCTTAAAAGCGCCAACCAGCGTGTTAATGATTTTAGCGCTATGGAAGAAAACGGCTTGCTTGCCCGTAATGATTTATTGAAGGCACAACTACAGGCCAGCAATATTGAAGTAAGCATGGAAGAAGCTAAAAAAAATGTAGTTACCATTAACTACCAGCTTGTTACCCTGCTTCATTTGCCTGAAGGCACACAAATAGCCATTGATGAAGATTATTTTATAAACAATACAAGCGAGATACCTGTTAATGAAAGCAGTGCTATTGCTCAGCGTAGCGACCTTGAAGCATTGCGTTATGCAGAAAAAGCGGCAGAGAATAATATTAAGGCCGTAAAGGCAGATTATTATCCTGCCATTTCTTTAGCTGCCGGTTATGTTTACCTTAATGTACCCAATTTTGTTGAAGTATATAATGCCGCCAATGTGGGCGTTGGCCTTTCTTATGACCTGGCAAGTCTGTATAAAAACGGTAAAAAAGTAAAAGCTGCAGAGAGCCGCAGGAATGAAGTGCAACAACAACTTGACCTGCAAACCGAACAGGTTAAGGTAGAGGTGAAAACCGCTATAGAAAACTATGCCTTTGCCATTAAACAAAACAGGGTATACACAAAGGCTGTAGAACAGGCCGCTGAAAATTACCGTATAGTAAAGGATAAATATGATAACGGACTGGTAGATACTAATGACCTGCTTGAAGCCGATGTGCAGCAGCTACAGGCAAAGCTTGATGAAACGTTTAGTAAGGCAGATATTACACAACGCTATTATGAATTGCTTAATGCATCGGGCACATTAACTAACTCTTTTAACATTACCAAAAACAATTAATAATCATGGAAAAGAAAAAAACAAATAAAAAGTTTCTTATAATACTTATCGTACTGGTAGTTTTGGGTGCGGGGTACGGAACGTATAAATACCTGCACTCACTGGCGCATGAAACTACAGACGATGCCCAGATAGAAAAAAACATGTCGCCCATTATACCGCGTGTTACCGGGTATATTACCAAAATATATGTAAAAGATAACCAGCAGGTAAAAAAAGGCGATACCCTTTTTGTAATAGATGATAAAGATTATGTAGTAAGGGTTGAAGAAGCTAAAGCAGCACTGGCCGCAGCACAAAGCAGTTTTGAGGCCGCCAAGGCCGATATAGGCGGTGCATCGGCAGGAGTAGCGGTAAGCGATGCTAACATTGCATCATCTAAACAGAATATAGAGGCTGCAAAAGTAAGGTTGTGGAGGGCTACTAATGATTTTGAACGTTACCAGAACCTGTATAAAAATAAGTCGATAACCAAACAACAGTTTGAGCAGGCTGAGGCTACCATGAAAGAAGCTCAGGCCGACTTAAGCGCACTGCAACAGGCCGAAGCCGCCAGCAGGTCGCAACGCAATGCCAGTGTTTCCCGAAGTAATGTATCGGCAAAGCAAACCGATGTGGCGCAGGCTAATATAAGCAAAGCACAGGCTGCGCTTGATGCAGCAAAACTTAACCTGGACTACACTGTGGTTACAGCTGCTGTAGATGGGCAACTAAGCGCAATTGATGTGCAGCCGGGGCAACTGGTGCAACCGGGGCAGGCGTTGTTTTATATTATAAGCAGTGAATCAGCCTGGGTAGTGGCTAATTTTAAAGAAACACAGCTTGCAAAAATGCAGGAAGGCCAAAAAGTAACCATTGAAGCCGATGCATACCCTGACATTGAGTTTGAGGGTGTGGTAAGCTCTTTCAGCCCGGCAACAGGGGCGCGCTTTTCTTTACTGCCTCCGGATAATGCTACGGGTAACTTTGTAAAAACCATACAACGTGTGCCTGTAAAAATCACCCTGACTGAAAATAACAAAAAAGAAAATATTGCACTGCTTCGCCCGGGAATGAACGTGGATGTGGATGTGCACTTAAAATAATACTATGGCAGGAGCAGCAACTGTAAGCAACGACTTGGTAGAATATGGCTTCAGGCGGGTTATCATTACGATAACGGCGGTACTGTGTGCCCTGCTCGAAATTGTAGATACTACCATAGTAAACGTTGCCTTAAATGAAATGCGGGGCAGCCTTGGCGCCACGCTAACCGATGTGGCATGGGTTATTACTGCCTACGCCATTGCAAACGTAATAATTATACCCATGACAAGCTGGCTTTCCCAGCAGTTTGGGCGGCGGAATTACTTTGCGGCATCTATTATAATTTTTACCGTATCATCATTTTTGTGTGGTAATGCCACCGGTATATGGGAGCTTGTAATTTTCCGGTTTATACAGGGTATGGGTGGTGGTGCCCTGTTGGTAACAGCACAAACCATTATTACCGAGAGTTACCCTGCCGAAAAGCGCGGTATGGCACAGGCCATTTATGGTATGGGGGTAATTGTTGGCCCAACGCTTGGCCCGCCGCTTGGGGGCTGGATTGTTGATAACTGGAGCTGGCCTTATATATTTTATATTAATGTGCCGCTGGGTATTATTGCCACCATGCTTACACTGATTTATGTAAAAAGCCCAAAGTATGGCGAAAAAATGCGGGCAGACCAGGTGGACTGGTGGGGTATTCTTTTCCTCGCCTCATTCATCGGATCCCTACAGTTTGTATTAGAACATGGCCAACAGGATGACTGGTTTGAAGACTCTTCTATTATAACATTAAGCGTTGTAAGCCTGTTTGGCCTGATTGCCTTTATATGGCGTGAAATGGTATATGAACACCCAATTGTAAACCTTAGGGTTTTAAAAGACAGTAACCTGCGTATTGGTACTATAATGACTTTTATACTGGGCTTCGGATTATATGGCTCAACCTTTATCATACCCATATATACACAGTCTATTTTAGGATGGACGGCCCTTGATGCCGGTATGCTGCTTATACCAAGCTCGCTTACTACTGCTTTTATGATGCCTATAATTGGGCAGATGATACAGCGTGGCGTAAAACAGACTTATATGGTAGCTGCAGGTTTCCTTGTGTTCTTTTTCTTTGCCTACTGGATGCATAATGTAATGACGCCGGATACGGGCGCAGAACATTTTTTCTGGCCGCTGATATTGCGCGGTGTTGGGTTGGGGTTGTTGTTTGTGCCCATTACCACCATGTCACTCTCTACCCTACAGGGAAAAAGTATTGGCGAAGGTGCAGCATTTACAGGTATGACGCGGCAGTTGGGAGGATCGTTTGGTATTGCCATCATCAGTACCTTTATTACACGTTTTTCTCAAATGCACAGGGTAAACCTGGTATCGCACGAAAGCATAACCGACTTTGAAGTACAGCAACGGGTAAAGCAGCTAACTTCCGGCTTTATGTCCAGAGGTTTTACCTATAACGAAGCGCTTGATAAAGCCTATGCCGCCATGAATGGTGCGGTGATGAAGCAGGCAACAGTACTTTCTTATATGGATATATTTATGTATCTGGGCATACTATTTTTAATCTGTATACCTTTTATACTACTTGTAAAACAAGGTAAGGCAAAAGTAGATGTGTCTGATGCAATGCATTAAATAAGTGTTAATTGTTTTGGTTGCCGGTTGTTTGGCTATGTAATATAGTTCTTGCAACCGGTATTTTTTTGCATTAACATGAAGCTGTATATGCAAAACTAAGTTTAGCAAATTTTTAAATTTTTATTAGGTATTTTTAAAGATTTCTGCCTGTATTTTTGAGGTTATAAATTTGCTATGAAAAAGATATTTTTAGTACTACTTACATTAGGCTGTTTTACCGCCTGCTCTGATGATGACAATAATGATGTTGACAATGGCCTGCATAATCCCTACACCGGAACGGTAAACGGGGATTGGAGAACCAAACAGATAAGCACTTCTGACTATATAATTACAAGTAATTGTGAAAATGATATTATAGCAGAAGCTAATTACTACTATAGTTTTAACGCAGATGGCTCGGTAGATGTATATAATTATTGCGACAATAACGGGGATATACACAATCAAATACCTCTTACAACTGGCACCTACCAAACCACCGGAAATGTGTTTACTATAACTATTGCAGGCCAGGAAGGCAAGGCACACATGGTAGATTACCTTGATGAGTATAATGCACTGGAGCTGCGTTTTGACATTGGCAGTTCCGGATTATTTTACGGATACGATATTACTATAGAACAGCAACCGTAAAAAAGCCCGTTTGGGCTTTTTTGTTATCTTGTAAATACCAACGTGTTGCCTTTGCTTAATTTAGCATCAAAGGCATAACCTTCATAATTAAAACCTTTCAGGGCCTTCAGGGTTTTTACATTATTATCAACAATATAGCGTGCCATCATGCCACGCGCTTTTTTGGCAAAAAAGCTTACCATACGAAGGTTGCCATCTTTATAATCTTTAAATTCCGGGGTAATAACCGGTACTTTTAAAGCCTTTTCATCTATGGCGCCAAAATATTCCTGGCTGGCAAGGTTTAAAAATAACTCATTATCTTTTAATTCCTCATTTAGCGCCGCGGTAACCTGTTCTTTCCAAAATTCATACAGGTTTTTATGCTCATCTACCTGTAGCTGGGTACCCATTTCCAATCTGTAAGGCTGTATTAAATCAAGGGGCTTTAGCAATCCGTATAACCCCGATAATATCCGTACGGTATCCTGTAACTTATTTACTTTTTTCGGGGGGATGGTATACGCATCAAGCCCCACATATACATCACCGTTAAAAGCATAAATAGCAGGCCTGGCATTTTTGTTGGTAAAAGGCGTTTGCCAGTCCTGGTTGCGCTGCCAGTTTAATTCTGCCAGTTTATCAGATATATGCATCAGTTCGCTTAAATCTTTTGGCGACATATCCTTTACGGCATTGTGCACCACTTTTGCCTCATTTAAAAAATCAGGCTGCGTATATTTACGTACAGGTAATTTTGTTTCAAAATCCAGCGTCTTGGCGGGAGATAGTACAAGTTTCATGTAAATCTGGTTTATCATTCAAAAGTAATCACACAAAAACATATCTGCAACAGAATATTTATATTTGCCTTACTATGAGCCTTGTTTCTACATTAAAAAAATATAAAGAAGTTTTATTATATGGCGCAAGCCTGGCAATATTACTATTATTGCTACGCTGGTTTGAGTTTCGTTTTGTGGTACTTAATAATTCGCTTGATATGTACATAGGCCTCACGGCATTATTGTTTATGGGGTTGGGCATCTGGCTGTCGCAAAAACTCGCAAAGCCAAAAAAAGAAATAATAGTTATTGAGCGTAAAGTGCCCATGCCGCCGCAAAAAGAATTTGTATGCAACGAGGCCGAATCAGAACGGCTTGGCCTTAGTAAAAGAGAGCTGGAAGTATTGCAACTGATGTCTGAAGGGATGAGCAATGCCGAAATTGCCGAAAGCCTTTTTGTATCGCTCAATACTGTAAAAACGCATTCGTCTAAAATTTTTGGTAAGCTCGAAGTTAAAAGGCGCACCCAGGCGGTAGAAATGGCAAAACGCCTGATGCTTATACCCTAAGGCCTAACACAAAAGTATGATGTTACCCTCCTTAAAAGCAAAATCACCCAAAAGTATGAGTCTGTTTTTATCTGAATACCCCAATTTTGCAGTATTAAACATAAAATAAAAACTATGAAAAAAACAGTACTTGTTTATGGGTTACTTGCCGGTTTTATTTCTACAATAGGGTACCTTATCTCTATTTTTTATGAAGAAATAGATATGAATACGGGCATGATGATTGGTTATGCCTCTATGCTGGCCGCTTTTTCGCTCATATTTGTAGCCACAGTAAATTACCGCAAACAACATGGTGGGACAATTGGTTTTGGTAAGGCATTTCAGATAGGGCTGTATATTTCCCTTATTGCTTCTACCATATATGTTTTGATATGGCTCTACTGCCTTTATAACGTATACCCGGACTTTGCCCAACATTATGCCGAAGCCTACCTGGAAGGGCTGAAATCGTCCGGCAAAACAGCAGCAGAGATAGCAGCCGAAACCGCCAGTATGGACGAGATGGTGGCCAATTATAAAAAACTGTGGTATGTAATACCCACCACTTATGCAGAAATACTTCCTATAGGGCTCATAGCATCAGTAATAAGTGCAGCAATTTTAAAGCGTAAACCAAACATAAACCTACAATAATTATGGCAAAAGTAACAGGATTTGGCGGATTGTTTTTCCGCTCAAAAGATAATAAGGCGCTGGCACAGTGGTATGAAAAACATTTGGGCATTAACGGCATGGCATGGCAACAGGAGGCCGGGCCAACCGTGTTTGCCCCTTTTAAGCAGGACACTACTTATTTTGGCAGCCCGGGGCAGCAGTTTATGATGAACTTTAGGGTAGAAGGCCTTGAGGAACTACTGCAACAGCTTAAAGCCGCTGGCGTGCGCATAGATGAGGAGCGCATGGAAGAATCTTACGGTAAATTTGCCTGGATTTATGACCCTGACGGAAATAAGGTGGAACTTTGGGAGCCTACCCCGGAAAGGGAGTAACTGTAAACCGTATTTTATCAGCCCCCGTATTATACCTTTCCAAACAACCAAACACAGGTTAGTATGAGAATAATACGGGGTTAAACTCATATATTTGTAAGAAACTCCGCAATATGCAAAGTGCCTACAACCAAATAAACCAAAGCATTAGCCGCTATGTAGCTTTTACGGCAGAAGAATTAAAAATATTCAATTCGCTATTAGAATATAAAACGGTGCCTAAAAAAACCATTATGCTGCATGAGGGCGAAATGTGCGCCTTTGAGGCTTTTGTATTAAAAGGTTGTGTGCGTAAATATTATATAGACCCAAACGGCTTTGAGGTGATTTTGCAATTTGCCATAGAAGATGCCTGGGTGGGAGATATTTCATTCAGCGCCTTTGAGCAGAAACCCAGTAAACTTTTTATAGAAACCCTGGAAGACAGCGAATTCCTTATTTTTAACCCCGAAACAAAAGAGGAGCTGTTTGCCCGCGCACCGCGTTTTGAAAGGGCATTCCGTATATTGCTGCAACGCCACCTTTGGGTTACACAAAACCGGCTTATTAACACCATAAGCAAAACCGCCTTGGATAAATACCTTGATTTTCTTGAGCTTTACCCTACCCTGCCCCAGCGTGTGGCACAGCACTATATAGCCTCTTATCTGGGCATATCGGCTGAGTTTCTGAGTAAAACCCGCGCAAAAATTGCCAGACGCAATTCATAAAACTTTCTTAAAAATTGGTTTTTCTTGTCATAGTTCAATGCCCGGTCGGTTTTTTATCACGACATTTGTATATACAAAAGTCAAATATTTTATAACAAAAAATAATTAAACAATGGCAACAACAAAATGGGTTATAGACCCTTCACATTCAGAAATTACATTTAAAGTAAAACACATGATGTTTACCAATGTATCGGGTAAATTTGAAAAATTCAGCGCAGAGGCTACTACCGAAGGCGATGATTTTAACAATGCGTCTTTCAGCTTTACTGCCGATGCAGCATCAGTAAATACAGGCAGTGCAGACCGTGACGGCCACCTGAAAAGTGATGATTTCTTTAAAACCGGAGAGCATCCTGAAATTTCTTTTAAATCAACCGCTTTTACTAAAGAAAGCGAGAGCGATTATAAACTTACCGGAGACCTTACCGTGCGCGGCGTTACCAAACCTGTAACCCTTGATGTAGATTTTGGTGGTATTGGTAAAGACCCGTTTGGTAATGTTAAAGCAGGCTTTAGCGCCAAAGGCAAAATTAACCGTAAAGACTTCGGCCTTACCTGGAATGCTGCCCTTGAAACAGGTGGCGTACTGGTTAGTGACGAGGTAAAAATGGATATAGAAGCCCAGTTTGTAAAGCAGTAATTATATACAAGCACCCACAACATCTATATATATTCTTGAATCCCTGCCTGTTAAGGCGGGGATTTTTTTATTTAAAATCTCAACTTAAAAATAATTAACAGATTTTTCTCAATTTAAAATTTGGCAATTAAAAGCAACTTCCCTACTTTTGGTTCAATGATTTCTAAAAACAATAATACGGTAAACACTATATGGTGGTGGCACTTTCACAACACAGTGACGGTTGCCTAAACACGCATATACTTATATAACGCATCAACGGCTTGTCACATTTGGCAAGCCGTTTTTTTATGTCTTAATTTATGAAAATATATACCCGTACCTATAACTTTAATGCAGACCTCTATACCCCTGTAGGCCTGTATCTTGGCTTGCGTAACCACTACCGTAAACCCTGCCTTTTAGAGGGTAATGACTACCACTCCAGGGCAGACAGCACCTCATACATCGGGCTGAACCCATTGGTAGAAGTTACTGTAAACAAAACAGATATAACCGTTGAAAAACAAGGGGTTAAAGAAACACAACTCATCAAAAACCCGAAGAAGATAACCGGACAGATACAGGAAATTTTAGCCGGGTTTGAATTTGAAAATCCGGTGAAGCACAATAATTTCCTGAGTTATTTTAGCTTTGAATATGCGCATTTTGAAGAACCGGTTAACGATAACAGGACAGATAAAAACGAATTGCCGCTGGCGCAGTTTATATTATTTGAGTACCTCATAGTGCTCGATCATTTTCGTGATTCAGGGCAAATCATTCACAATTCGTACAAAAATGACGCATTGGGTCTGGAAGATTTTGAAGGCATGCTACGCAAGCAAAATTTTACCCGGTTGCCCTTTGAGGCCAGTAATGACGAGGAAAGCCCGGACACCGATGCCGATTTTCTGGCTTTGGTTGAAAAAGCTAAATTTCACATCTGCCGGGGGGATGTTTTCCAGCTCGTAATGTCGCGTCCGTTTTCACAGCATTTTTTTGGAGACGACTTTGAAGTCTACCGGCAATTACGAAGGCTGAACCCCTCCCCTTACCTATTCTATGCCGACATGGAAAGCTACCGCCTGATGGGTTCCAGCCCCGAAACACAGGTGAGCCTGAACAACAACCATGCCGCCATACACCCAATTGCAGGGACTGTCAAAAAAACCGGTAATACCGAAAAAGACAGACAAAATACTGAAAACCTGATACATGACGAAAAAGAAAATGCTGAGCACACCATGCTGGTAGACCTTGCCCGTAATGACCTCAGCCGATTTTGCGACAATGTGCATATAGCTTCTTATAAAGAGGTTCAGCATTTTTCTCATGTTATCCACCTGGTTAGTAAGGTAATGGGCGAAATGCAGCCCGGTAAAGATACCCTGTCATTATTTACGGGTACGTTTCCCGCAGGTACACTGTCAGGAACGCCAAAGCCCAAAGCGCTGGAACTCATCAGTAAATACGAAAGTACTCCACGCGGTTACTACGGCGGTGCCATAGGGTTTATAAGTCCGCAGGGCGAAATGAACCTGGCTATTGTTATTCGTAGCATACTTAGTAAAAACAACACCCTGCATTACCGCGCCGGAGCCGGCATTGTACTCGATTCGGTCCCCGAAAATGAGCTGCAGGAAGTTAATAACAAACTGGGAGCCGTGCGCCGCGCCATTGCTGCTTCCTCATCTGACATATCATTAAAAATGAGTCATTAATGACTTTATAACATCACAACATTCAACTTTACAACTTAAAAATGAAAATAGGTATAATAGATAATTTTGATTCTTTCGTATATAACCTGGTGCGCTATGTACGTGAAACAGATGATGTACAGGTAGTTGTGCAACGCAACAATGAGGTGGACTATGATGAGCTGGACACCTGCGATGCCCTGTTACTGTCACCCGGCCCGGGCATACCGGTCGAAGCAGGGGAACTGCTTAATGTTATCCGCCGCTATTCGGGAAAAAAGAAAATACTGGGCGTATGCCTGGGGCACCAGGCCATAGCCGAAGCGTTTGGCGGTACTTTAGAGCAATGCCCTGCCCCGGTGCACGGTAAGGCTACAGACATGCATATTATTGCAGAAGACCCTCTGTTTAAGGGGTTGCCCCAAACCATAGCGGTAGGCCGCTACCATAGCTGGAAAATTATAAAGGGAGACAGCCCTTATCTGCAGGTTACTGCCCAGACCGAAGATGGTATTGTAATGGCATTGCGGCATACCAGCCACCCTACTACAGGCGTGCAGTTTCACCCGGAATCGGTACTTACCCCCCAGGGGAGGCAGATTATAGAGAACTGGATAAGAGCCTCACCAATTTTAAATGCTGAATTTTAGATTTTGAATGTTTTACAATAAAAAGTCCTTCTCTAAATAGAAGGATTTAGGGAATAAAAAATGAAAAAAATACTCGATAAAATAATAAACCATGCCCATCTAACACGTACCGAAGCACGGCAATGCATGCTGGCTATAGGAAACGGCGAGGTTAACGATGCCCAGACGGTAGCCTTAATTACCGGCATACAAATGCGTGGGCTACAGCTTGAAGAGCTTATCGGTTTCCGTGAGGCGCTGTTAGAGCTGGCTTTGCCTATGCAGTTTGAAGTAGGCGACAGCATAGATGTATGCGGTACCGGGGGCGATGGTAAAAACACTTTTAATATCTCTACCTGCACGGCATTTATACTGGCAGCTATGGGGTATAAGGTGGTAAAGCATGGCAACTATGGCGTAAGCTCTATGTGCGGCTCAAGCAATGTATTAGAGTCGCTCGGTTATACCTTTACCAATAATAAAGATACCCTGCAAAAACAGTTAGATAGTGCCAATATCTGCTTTATGCACGCCCCACTGTTTCACCCTGCATTAAAGGCAGTGGCGCCGCTGCGTAAGGCATTGGGTATTGCTACGTTCTTCAACAGTATGGGGCCTTTGGTAAACCCGGCACACCCTACCCACCAGCTTACAGGCACATTTTCTTTAGAACTGGCGCGGCAGTACCAGCATACCCTGCGTAATGAGCGAAAAGAATTTACGGTTTTACATGGCATGGATGGTTTTGATGAACTTACCTTTATAGGGGTAACCCGCATACTGGGGCAACAGCGCGACGAACTTTTGGGTAACAGTCCAAAAAATACCGCTATATCCCTTGCAGAAATATCAGGGGGGGACTCGGTAACTAAGGCGGCGGAAATACTCACCAACCTGCTCTCCGGAAAAGGTACCCAGGCACAAAACACAGTACTGGCGGGTAATGTGGCGCTGGCATTGCAAACATTCAGTCCTGAAAAAAGTTTTGAAACGGCTTTTGCAGAAGCCCATGAGACTATATTAGGCGGCAAAGCCATAAACCATCTTAAAATGATAACGGCATGAATATTTTAAACGAAATAATTGCCAATAAGCGAGAAGAAATAGCTAAACTAAAGACCCGGAAGATTATAGAGGGATTTAGTAAAACTAAAAATTATAACAGGAAGACTATTTCTCTTAAACAATCGATACTTGACAAGGGCTTTGGTATTATCGCAGAAATAAAGCGTAAATCGCCAAGTGGGGGTAATATTAAAACCGATTTAAATGTAGAAGAACAAACTTCTTTTTACGATAAAAATGGAGCCGCAGGTATATCTATATTAACGGATGACAAATATTTCGGAGGTAATGTTATTGATATTATAGGATGCAGGAAGGCAACAACTTTACCCATACTCAGAAAGGAGTTTATTATTGATATATTACAGCTTTATGAGTCGAAAATCTATGGTGCCGATGCTGTATTATTAATTGGTGCGGTACTTCAGCCGGAAGAAGCCAACTACCTTACTAACGTAGCACGTAATTTAGGCCTTGAAGTGTTGTATGAAGTCCATACCCGTGAAGAAGTTACCTACATTCCGCCCGAAGTAGATATGGTGGCTGTAAACAACCGCGACCTTAAAGCGCAGCATACGTCACTACAGCATTCGTTTGACCTGATAAATATATTGCCTAAAGATGTCCCGCTGATTTCGGCATCGGGCATAAAGACACCCGAAGACATAGCAAAACTAAAGGCCGCCGGTTACCATGGCGCGCTGATTGGCGAAAGTATTTTACGGGAAGGGCATTTGGCTGAACTCACTAAAAACCTGTAGCATGATTGTAAAAGTATGCGGCCTTACCGATAACCAGAGCAGCACCGAAGTGGCGGCGTTGCCGGGGGTAGAGTACCTGGGGTTCATTTTTTTTGAAGGCTCTAAACGGTTTACTGAAACTACCCTGCAAACCCATAAAAAAAAGACAGGTGTATTTGTAGATGCTCCCCTGCCAATAGTTAAGGACATGATTGAAAAACACGGGCTACATGCAGTACAATTACATGGCAATGAGTCGCCCGATTATATTCAGCAATTACCAAAAGGTGTTGAAATTATAAAAGCATTTGGTATTGCCACAGAGAAAGATTTAGAAGCAACCAAGGCCTATAGCGGACTTACAGATTATTTTTTATTCGATACCAAAAGTCCGCAGCATGGCGGTACAGGTATCCCCTTTGACTGGCATGTATTACAGCATTATAAAGGCGAAACGCCTTTCCTGTTAAGCGGGGGCATAGGAATTGAATCGGTAACAGAACTGAAAAAATTCAGCCACCCGAAACTTGCAGGGTACGACCTTAATAGCCGCTTTGAAAGACAGCCTAAAACAAAAAATGCAGGGCGGGTTGCCCAATTTTTAAAAGATATGGAATTATGACAAAATCGTATTTAGATACCGATGCCTTAGGGTTTTATGGCGAATTTGGCGGGGCATACGTTCCGGAACTGCTGCGCCCTAACGTAGAAGCACTGGAAGCAGCTTTTAACAGCTATTGCTTTACAGAAGCTTTTGAAACCGAATATGCCAACCTGCTTCGGGATTTCGTGGGCCGCCCTACCCCACTGTACTATGCTGAAAGGCTGAGTAAAAAGTACAACGCACACATTTACCTTAAACGGGAAGACCTGTGCCATACGGGCGCTCATAAGGTAAACAACACTGTCGGGCAGATATTGTTAGCGAAACATATGGGCAAGACCGACATAATTGCCGAAACCGGCGCCGGGCAGCATGGTGTGGCTACAGCAACGGTATGTGCCCTTATGGGGCTCAACTGCATTGTGTATATGGGTGAAAAAGATATTGAACGGCAGGCGCCCAACGTGCAGCGCATGAAGATGCTGGGCGCTGAAGTAAGGGCGGCAACCTCGGGTAGTAAAACCCTTAAAGATGCTACTAATGAAGCCATACGCCACTGGATAAACCACCCTGATTCCTATTACCTCATTGGTAGTGTGGTAGGGCCGCACCCTTATCCTAAAATTGTAGCCTATTTCCAGTCGGTTATCTCCAAAGAAACAGAACAGCAACTTAAAGAAAAAACAGGTAAAAGTTATCCTGATAAAGTAATTGCCTGCGTAGGCGGGGGCAGTAACGCTGCCGGAGCATTTTACCAGTTTTATGATAATAAACAAGTGGAACTGGTAGCTGTTGAAGCCGCAGGGTTTGGGGTAAATTCAGGCAAATCTGCCGCCACAAGTATTTTAGGCACACCGGGCGTATTGCACGGCAGCCTGACGCTGCTAATGCAGGACGAAGACGGCCAGGTAACCGAACCACACTCTATTTCGGCAGGGCTGGATTATCCCGGTATCGGGCCACTGCATGCGCATACTATTGCCACAGGGCGGGTTAAAGCTATTGCCATAACTGATGAAGAAGCCCTGGAAGCCGCATTAGAACTCAGTAAAACAGAAGGTATTATCCCTGCGCTGGAGAGTGCGCACGCGCTTTCGGCATTGGATAAAATGACATTAAAACCTGATGATGTGATTGTGGTAAACCTTAGCGGGCGCGGCGATAAAGACATGAATACCTACATGCAGAAATTTCAGAACTTATGACAAATCCGTTTAAAAAAGATAAAAAGCAGGTCAGTATTTTTGTAACCGCAGGCTATCCGCAGTTAAACAGCCTTAAACCACAGCTATTGCAGTTGCAGGAGCTTGGTGTGGACTTTGCCGAGGTAGGTATACCCTTTAGCGACCCCATGGCCGATGGCCCCGTAATACAGGAAACCTCAGCTATTGCATTACAAAACGGCATGAAGCTGGAACTGCTGCTACAACAATTAGAAGAAATGCAGGAGGAGATTACTATTCCACTGGTACTCATGGGCTACCTCAACCCTGTATTACAGTTTGGACTTGAAAAGTTTTTACAGCGATGCCAAAAGTTAGGTATAGCCTCGCTCATATTACCCGACCTGTCTTTAGAACTTTACGAAACGAAATACAAACCCTTGTTTGAAAAATACAGCGTGCCGGTAACATTTCTCATTACGCCACTTACGCCCAATGAGCGGGTACAGCGCATAGCGCAGGCCTGCCAAAATAGCTTTGTGTACCTGGTGGGGCAAAACAGTATTACAGGGCAGGGCTTCCGGATAAATGAAGAACTCACTACCCGCTACACCGAACTAAAAAACCTCTGTGGCAACACACCCCTGTTTATAGGCTTTGGCATAGACAGCCGCAAAAAGAAAGAACAGGCATTTGCCAGTGTAGATGGTGTTATAATAGGCACCGCTTATTTAAAAGCTGTGAAAACTGATAATGAATTATTATTTTTACTGGAATTATTGAAATCAAATGGACATGTACAGACTAGATTCAGATAAGGAGTTAAAAATGTGGCATGAAGCCATATTTGTTTTCGATTCCTCCGCTCTATTAGGTTTTTATTATTTACCTTTTAAAGAGAGAGTTAAGATTTATGATTTATTCTCAAAAAATTTAAAAAATAGAATTTGGATACCTCACCACGTGCTTTATGAATATGAAAAAAATCGTGAAGAAGTTATATTAAAACCTATATCTGAAAAATATAATCCTCTTAAAAAAAATATATTCACAAAGATTAAAGAATCAGTTGATAATATCATAAATAGAATTGAGGAATTGGATAACACAACAAAAAGATATGATAAACATCCACATTTAAACCCAGAATCAATACAAGATTTCAAATTAACTACTCAACATTTTAAAGATTCTTTTATAAATTTTGAAAACAAGGTTTCCCAAGAAATTAACTTAATAGAAGAAGAAATTACTTCTCTAAAAGATAATGATGATTTAAAAGCAATAATTGAAAACTCATTTTTTATAGGTAGAGAATATAGCTTCGATGAAATTATGGAAATTACTAAAGAGGGAAAACACAGATATGAATTTAGTATTCCCCCTGGTTACGAAGATGCTAAAACAAAAAAAGGGACACAAGTATTTGGAGATTTAATAATTTGGAAGCAAATATTAGAAATTGCTAAAACTAAAAATAAACCAATTATCTTTATCTGTAATGACATAAAAGAAGATTGGTGTAAAATTGAAAAAAATAATTTCCAAAAAAAAATTAAAAACCCTAGAGAAGAGCTAATTAAAGAAATTTATGATTATGCTAATATTGATTTTTGGATATATGATCAACCCGAATTTCTTTATAAATCTAATACTTTTTTTAGAACAAAAATTGAAGATAAGAATATAGAAAATTTATCAAAAGCTGTTTTGGAAGAAGAAGTATTAATTATTAAATGTTCAAATTGTGGAAAATCCAATTACTTTGATCAGAGCATATTTAATTTTGACGAATTTGAATGTGTAAGCACTTTACAAAAAGGTATTGAATTAGTGAATGAATATCATTTATATGAATATGAAGAATGTTATAATTGTAATAATGAGTTTACAATAGTTTTCAAAATTTGGGAATACCCTACCGGTATCCAAGAACATGAAGAAATTGATGTTAAGAAAGGAGTCTTAATTAAGAGTATTGACTTTACAACTGATTTGATTGGTGAGTAATGCTATTAAAAATCTAATCATTAATCAGGCATAAATTGCTTCGTCGTACCTCCCCGCAATGACTAGATTATTCCTCTTCCTCTGCGGTATGTGATTTTGAATAGGTACGCCATTTTTCAATACATTCTACCATATCGGCAGGAAGGTCGCTGTCAAAACGCATAAACTCTTTTGTAGTGGGGTGCTCAAAACCTAATGTTTTGGCATGCAGTGCCTGTCGGGGCAGTATTTTAAAGCAGTTATCTATAAACTGTTTATATTTAGTAAACGTGGTTCCTTTTAGTATAATATCGCCACCATAACGGGCATCATTAAAAAGGGTATGCCCAATATATTTCATGTGTACACGTATCTGGTGCGTACGCCCGGTTTCCAGCCTGCAGCTTACCAGTGTAACATAGCCAAAACGCTCTAAAACTTTATAGTGGGTAACCGCGTGCTTGCCCTGCTCCCCATCAGGATAAACCGACATCTGCATACGGTCTTTAGGGTGACGGTCTATATTGCCTTCAATGGTACCCTCATCTTCCTTAACGTTACCCCAAACCAACGCAATATACTCACGCTCGCTGGTTTTATCGGCAAACTGTTTGGTAAGGTACGTCATGGCCTGCTCGGTCTTGGCAATAACCAGTAACCCCGATGTATCTTTATCTATACGGTGCACAAGCCCCGGGCGCTCACTGCTGTTCATGGGCAGGTTATCAAAATGGTATGCCAGCGCATTTACCAACGTACCACTATAATTGCCGTGACCGGGATGCACCACCATGCCGGGCTCTTTATTTACAACCAAAAGCTGGTCGTCCTCATAAACTATATTCAGGGGAATATTCTCGGGTTCCAGCAGGTATTCATATGGCGGATGCTCTAACAACACACGCACCACATCGTTACTTTTCACCTTATGGTTGCTCTTTACCGGAACATCATTCACATAAATATTACCGGCTTCGGCAGCTTTCTGTATTTTGTTTCGGGTGGCATTTTCCACCAGGTTCATCAAAAACTTATCTACCCGCAGGGGTTGTTGGCCTTTACCTGCTTCAAAGCGGTAGTGCTCATACAATTCATCATCTTCCGGCTCCTGCGCTACTATAGGTTTTGTTGTCATTTACTCCGTATCTCCTTCCTTGTCACTATTTTCATCTATACCGGTGGCAGGGTCTGTTTCAGTGTCCTCACTGTACCCAGTTTTACCATCACCCAAAACCAGGTCAATTTTACTGGCTTTGCTCACTTTATCGCCCGGCCTCAGGGTCCTGCCTTTATATTTCATTTCCAGCACTACATCTTTGGCAAGATAAGGCTCATAAGTAATTTCACCTTCTTCCAGTCCTCGGCTTTTAAGCATCAGTATGGCCTGCCTGTGTGTTTTTTGCATTAAATCGGGCACCGGTATGCTGGCATACTTTCCGGCATTTACTTTAAGGTAAATTTTCCGTCCTTCTTTTACCCCAACCGACGGAAACGGATCCTGTTCGGTTACCGTATAAGGGGCAAAATCAGCATTAAAATCAACAGTATCTATAACTTCATAATCAAGGTCAAGCCCTTCAAGTGTCTCCGCTGCCTTTTCAACGGTCATTTTACTAAGGTTGGGCACTATAATTTCTTCACCATGGTTGGTAGTAAACGCCATCCACCTCAGTGTGATAAAAATCACTACTATTACAATACCCAGCGCTATAGCTATCTGGATAAGAAATACCCTACTCTTTAAAAAATCCTTTAGGCTCATATAAATACGTTTCCGCAAATATATAAATACTAAACTTTATAAGTTTGTACAAATAATGATATTTTTGCCAAGGCTTTTGCCCTAAGTAATAAGCAACCGGATGAATATAGGAGTAGTTGTAGGCGGATATAGCGATGAGTCCGTCATTTCCATACGTAGCGGCCAGTTAATACTCAAAAACCTGGATCCCGATAAATATACCGTTTATGAAGTACGTATTTTGCCCGAAGGCTGGTATGTACTTGCTAACGATAGTAAGTATGATATAGATAAATCTGATTTCAGTTTTGTAAAAGATGATAAAAAGATACAATTCGATATAGCCATAAACACCATACACGGCACCCCCGGAGAAGATGGCCACCTACAGGCCTACTGGGAGCTCATAGGCCTTAACTATACAGGTTGTGGCTTTTACCAGAGTGCGCTTACTTTTAACAAGCGCGATACGCTGAGTGTACTCAATAAATTTGACATACCCAAGGCAAAATCCATATACCTTTCTAAAGGTGATGCTATTACAGCTACCGAAGTAATTGCCACACTTGGCCTGCCTTTTATGGTAAAACCCAACCAAAGCGGCAGCAGCCTGGGTATTAGCAAGGTAAACAATCCCGAAGAGTTTGATGCAGCACTACAAAAAGCCTTTAAAGAAGACAGCGATGTGCTTATTGAGGCATACATTAAAGGAGTTGAAGTATCGGTTGGGGTATTGAATTTTAAAGGTGAAACTACCGTTTTGGGCATTACCGAAATTATATCGCACAACGATTTTTTTGATTACGAAGCTAAATATGAGGGTAAGAGCGATGAAATTACCCCTGCCCGTATAGACAAAACTACCGAAGACCGCGTTAGGCAAACCGCCATTAAAGCTTATGAAGCCCTGGGCATGAGCGGTTTTACCCGTAGTGAATTTATCATTATGGAGGGCGTACCGTATTTTATAGAAATGAATACCAACCCCGGACTTTCGCCACAAAGTATTTTTCCGCAGCAGGCACAGCATGCGGGTATACCGTTTGCCGAATTGCTGGAAAGCGAAATACAACTGGCACAGAAAAGAAAGGTGTTATGGAAGAAGTAGTTAGAAAAATATATCATATATTTGAATTATGATCGATTATAAAAAATATCTATCTATAAATGCAAATGTGCGCTTTGGGAAGCCGGTTGTAAACGGTACACGAATTTCTGTGTATGATGTTTTAAGCTGGTTTGCAAACGGTATGTCTATTAGCGATATTTTAAACGATTTCCCAGAACTGACTGAAGAACAAGTCAAAGCCTGCCTTTCCTATGCAGCAGATAAAGAACACAAAACCAGTATTGCTTCGTGAGGTTATTGCTCGACCAGAATATTTCTTTCAGACTTATTGCTAAAATAAGTCATATCATTCCGGAAACAACACAAGTAAGGGAGTTAGGTATTGAAAATGATACTGACATTGACATCTGGTATTTTGCAAAACAAAACAATTATACAATAGTTACATTTGACGCAGACTTTTTTGATATAAGCAATTTAAAAGGAAATCCTCCAAAAATAATATGGATACGCAGTGGCAATACAACTACACCTGGTTTGGCTCAACTTTTAATTTCAAAAGCTTCTGTTATTGAAAGTTTTTTACATGATAATTCACAAAAAGACATTGCCTGTCTTGAAATAAACTAACTTTAGTTATGAAAATAGCACTTTTCCCAGGATCGTTTGATCCTATTACGCTAGGCCATTATGATATTATAAAACGCGGGGTTCACCTGTTTGATAAAATAATTATTGCCATTGGGGTTAATTCCGAAAAAAAATATATGTTTTCGCTGGAAGAACGCAAACGTTTTATAGAAGAAGCCTTTGCCAATGAGCCAAAGGTTGAAGTTACCACGTATGAAGGCCTTACTATAGACTTCTGTAAAAAGGTGGGGGCTAAATTTATATTGCGCGGGCTGCGCAACCCGGCCGACTTTGAATTTGAAAAGGCCATTGCCCACACCAACCGCCAGCTTTCTAAAATTGAAACTGTATTTTTATTAACAGCCGCAAAAACATCGTTCATCAGCTCAAGCATTGTGCGCGATGTATTGCGTAATGGCGGCGATTATACCATTTTAGTACCCGATTCGGTACGCGTTAAGTAATTGTATTTGCATGAGGAAATTTTTACTGTTGCTATTACTGCCGGTATTGCTGCACGGCCAGAAAAAACTATTATATAAAACCCCTTTTGAAAAAGGTAACGGCAACCAGGCCGCTACTTATAGTGAGACCATAACGTTTTGTCAGAAACTTGATAAAGATTTTGAAACGGTACAGCTAAAACAAATGGGGCAAACGGATAGTGGCGAACCGTTACATATTATAATATATAACCCCGAAAAAGAATTTGATTTTTCAAAGCTACGCCAAAGTAAAAGCATATTGCTTATTAATAACGGCATACACCCCGGCGAACCCGATGGCATAGATGCCTCTATGATGTTGTTTCGCGATTTAGCAACCGGAAAAATAACCCCGCCTAAAAATACGGTTATTGTAGCCATACCGGTATATAACATTGGTGGCGCGCTAAACCGCAACAGCCACAGCCGCGCCAACCAGAACGGGCCGGAAAGTTATGGTTTCAGGGGCAATGCCCGTAATTATGACCTTAACCGTGATTTTGTAAAGTGCGACACCAAAAATGCCCGCAGCTTTACTGAGATTTTTCATACTATTAAACCCGATATTTTTATAGATAACCATGTAAGCAATGGTGCCGATTATCAGTACACATTTACTTATGTGGCTACACAACATCAAAAACTGGGGGGCAGCCTAGGCAATTACTATAAAAATGAAATGCAGCCTGCAATTTTAGCCATCATGAAGGCAAAAGGCATTGATGCCACGCCTTATGTTAACATCCATGACGAAAAACCGGATAACGGATTTACACAGTTTATGGACTATCCCCGCTTCTCTACCGGATATGCCTCAATGTTTGATGTACCGGGAACCATGCCCGAAACCCACATGCTGAAACCCTATGCCGACAGGGTAGCCGTAACTTATACCTATATGGCAGAAACCATAGCCTATATGGATGCACACAGCACAACAATTAAAAACATACGGGCCGCAAACAGGGATGCCTTTGTACCGGGGAATGAATATACCCTGCAATGGAAAACAGATTCGGCACGGGTTACACTCCTGCCCTTTAAAGGCTATGAAGCAGGCTACAAAAAAAGTGGAGTATCCGCAGCGCCACGGTTATATTATGACCGCGCCAGGCCATTTGAAAAAATAATTAAATACTACCAGGAATACCAGCCTACCGTACAGGTAAAAATACCGGAGGCCTATATTGTGCCCAAAGCCTGGTGGAATATTGCCGAACTGTTAAAGCTAAACAATATTGAAATGTATGAGCTTAAAAAAGATACGGTGATAGAAGTGCAAAGCTACCATATAGAAAATTTTGAAACGGTAGATTATCCTTATGAAGGTCATTACATGCATTACAACACACAGGTTGTTGCCGCTACCCAAAAAATAACGTTTCACAAAGGCGATTATATTGTAAGCACCCGCCAACCCGGTGTAAAATATCTCATGGAAACGCTGGAACCACAGGGGTCTGACTCTTTTTTTAACTGGAACTTTTTTGACAGCATATTACAGCAAAAAGAATATTTTTCAGCCTATGTTTTTGAAGATACGGCAGTACAACTGCTCAGAGACAACCCGGAGCTTAAAAAACAGTTTGAAATAGAAAAACAACAAAACAAAACATTAGCCACTAATCCCGATGCCCAGCTTGACTGGATATATACCCACTCTGACTATTACGAAAAAGCACACAGGCAATACCCGGTATACCGAAAAATAAAATAAATTTGGTTTGAACCAACACCCGGTTATTTATAAGCATTATAGATGTTGCCCCTGCTTTGCTACAGTTTCTTTTTCAAACAGCAGCTTAATGTTTTCGTAAGAATTGGTGAGTGCTTCTTTTATCTGCTCAGGGTTTAGCCAGGCTACCTGCTCAATGCCTTCGTTGGCCTGCCCTGTTAATTTACCCTCGTAACTGGTTTTCATTTCAAACCAGTGGGTAATTTTCAGTTTATACTGGCCATTGCGCTTAAAAATATGATATGTTTTTTGCAGTTTTTTGGTTATTTTAAGCCCCTTGCATCCGGTTTCTTCTTCTACTTCCCTAACCGCAGTATCTTCAATATCCTCCCCTTTTTCGGTCCCGCCTTTGGGCAGGTCCCACTTTCCATTCCTGAAAATAAACAGCACTTCACCTTTGGTGTTGCGCACAAGGCCACCCCCCGCTTTTGCTGCCGGTATTTTTTCCTTAAGCTTTTTTAATATCACCCTGGCATCAGGATAATATAAAGAGGCCTTGCCTACTTTATTATTAAAAATGTTTTTAATAAGCTGCTCAATATCTACACTTTCCAACAAAAACATCTGGAAATCGGTCTCCTTTTCAACCCTGTCGGTCAAAAAAAGTGGCTTATCGTTCACAAAAACTTTATACATTTGCAATATGATTTTCAACACAGACATCGCTAAAAAAACGGCCGAATTGCTTTTACAAATAAACGCAATTAAATTAAATCCAAAAAATCCTTTTACATGGGCTTCCGGATGGAAATCTCCCATATATTGTGATAACCGTGTAACGCTATCATTTCCCCCGATTCGTAATTACATTCGCGAAGAATTTTCTAAACATATAGAAAAAGAATTTGGAAAGCCCGAGGTTATTGCAGGCGTAGCTACAGGCGCTATTGGCATTGGCATGCTGGTGGCAGAGTATATGGGGCTACCCTTTGTGTATGTGCGACCAGAGCCAAAAAAACACGGCCGCCAAAACCAGATAGAAGGTTTTTTGCAAAAAGGACAAAATGTAATTGTGGTAGAAGACCTTATAAGTACCGGAAATAGCAGTTTGCAGGCAGTTGAGGCGCTAAAAGCCGCCGGGGCCAATGTAAAAGGCATGGTAGCCATATTTACATACGGTTTTGATGTATCGGTTGAAAATTTTAAAAATGCCAATATTACACTACACACACTTGGTAATTATGATACGCTTTTAGAAAAAGCAGTAGAAAAGCAATATATTACTGAAAAAGAAGAAGAGTTGCTAAAATCATGGCGCAAAAACCCGTCAACTTGGGGGCAGGAGTAATCTGTAATTAAAATACAAATACTAAAGCAGAGGGTACGCATGAAGGTACTTCAAACATGTTTGTCAAAAAACAGATAGAAAAACTTTTTGGTAAAAGATAAATAAATACTTTTGGGGTAAAATCTGACACATTATGAATTTAGAAAGCCCGAAAGTAACCGTTGATAAGCCTGCACAATATATTTTTGATGCCCTGAGTGATGTAAAGAATTTTCAGAAACTAATGCCCGAAAACACCGCAAAATTTGAGGTAACGGGAGAAGATTCTTTTATTTTTGCCCTTAAAGGCATGCCCGAAATTAAATTAAAGATTAAGGAAAAGCAGCCCGCTAGCAAACTGGTATTAGGGGCGGCAAGCGATAAACTGCCTTTTACACTCACAGGTAATATAGATGCTATTACTGAAACATCTGCCCAGGTACAGCTTTTTTTTGAAGGTGAATTTAATGCCATGATGGCCATGATGATAAAAGGGCCCATTACAAAATTTATTGAAACACTTGCAGGCAACATGCATAAACTCTAAATAAAATTTTAAATTTTATTATTACCAAATAGTTAATTTAATTAACTTAGCAGCACTCCCTTACGGGGGTGCTGCTTTTTTTTAATGCCCCTTACCCGGCCAGGGCATTAAAGCTTTTGCTAACCAAAATTTAACCGCTATGAAAACAGTTTCTAATTTCCTTTTGGCATGGGGGGTAATATTTGTTACCCTTATAGCAGGCTCCGGCACAGATGACGACCCTGTTTATTAAACCACTCACACGTGCAACACACGTAAAAAATTAGTAAAAGCCTGTTTTCAGGCTTTTTTTATAAATTAGCGCAAAATAGCTGCTATGAAATTCAGGTTTTTGTTATCTGTTATATTATTTACCGGTTGGTACTGCCGGGCGCAACAACCCGATGCCGATTTACACAAGGCAATAATGCTGCAGGCAAATAGCATGGCAAAAGCCTTTATTGATAAAGATTACGATACTTTTTTTCAATTTACCCACCCGGCGGTAATACGGGTTATGGGTGGTGCCGAAAAAATGAAGAAAGAAACCATAGCATCATTAAAAGAACTTGAAAAGGAAACCAATGTTAAATTTCTCTCTGTAAACTTTGGAGAACTCTCAAAAATAGAAACATCGGGAGAAGAACTTCAGTGTACCTTTCCGCAAATGATAGAAATGAAGGTACCCGGTGGCAGGCTTACTGCCATAACTACTCTTATAGCATTATCAGAAAACGGAGGCAAAAACTGGTATTTTATTGATGCGTCTGGCAATTCACTTGAGGCAATGCAAACCCTTATACCCAGCCTTAGCCCTAACTTGCAAATACCCGAAGCGCCTGATCCTATTTTTGAAGCTGACAACCCTGCACCCCAAGAAAAAGAATAGCAGTTTTTTTATCAGGTTAAAGATTTTATAAAGTGCCCAAACTTTACAAAAGGTTTTCAGTACCTTTAATCTTACAATATATACTTCATAAAAAATGAAAGACATCAATAACTTTGAGTTGCCTTACGATCTGGAAGAAGCAATGGACGGACAGGAGTTTGTAGAAATACATGTAGGCGATGTAAATCTGCCTACCGGTAAAATTATAGCCGCAGACCCTTTTTATACTGATGAACAGCCTCCTTTTGCCCGCACAGTTGTACCGGATAAATATCCGGTTTACATTTACATGGCAGAAACCGAAAGAAAGCAACACCGTGTTGCTTATGCAAAAATAAAATTCAGGCCCGAACAGGCAACCCGATGGATACTGGCACTAACCGAAGATTTAACCTCGAAAGAACTGGACGAACTTGGCAATGACGAATTTTATGGTTTTCCTGTAGAGTCTGGTTTAGCCTGCTTTATTGATGAAGAAACCAGCGAAAGGCTGGCACAAAGGATTGATGAAGTGCAGGATGCCGACCCCGAAGCCAATTATTATGACGAAGTGCTGGGAGAAGAGTTTAGGCAATATAGTGGTAAAAACAGTTTTTCGCGCGAATTGGGCGACTGGAACGACCACCACCCGGACAAAGATTCAGACAACAATGCTATAATGTTTGCATCAGGCTGGGGAGATGGGTACTACCCTGCTTATTGGGGCCTTGATGCCGATGGCGATGCCGTTGAGCTTGTGGTAGATTTTTTATTAAATGAATTTGATGCCCCGGAGGAAGATGATGAGGAGGGTGACGACGAATAATAAAAGTATTATATATTCCGGCTAATAATTGCAAAGAAGTACAGTAAGGCTGTTAATACAGCAACTGTACTTCTTTTATTTTGTATTCGGCAATAGTGTCGTCTTCAAGCTGTACCTGTAAAAGCCCTGTTTTACCCACACCCTTTATAATGCCCATAAACCGTTCATTATTCTTCTCAAAGGCCGAGGGTATGCCCTTGCGGTACAGCTTTTGCTCATAATACTTCCAGATGCTGCTGCTGTCATCATTTCTCAACCGTGAAACATTTTGCTTTAGCTGTTCCCCTATTTTTACCATAAGGTCATATTTGTCAAATTGCCTGCCTGCATGGTTAAAAAGAGAGGTTGCCTTTGGCAGGCCGTTAAAGCCCATCTGGTTCACATTAAGTCCTATACCTATTATAGAAAATATCTCGCCGTTGTTTTTAATACTATTTTCTATAAGTATGCCGCCGGTTTTTTTATTGCCTGCCAAAATGTCGTTAGGCCATTTAATCGATATCCCGCTTATATTTTCATTTTCAAGCGCCTGGGCAATGCTAACCGCAGTAGCCGCATTAAGGTTAAAAATTTCATCAATCCCCAGCAACAAATCTTTTACTAAAACACTAAAAGTTAAGTTTTTACCCGGCTCTACCTGCCACTCTGCACCCATTTGTCCACGGCCTTGTATCTGGTTTTCAGCCACTACCAGTGTAAAATTTTCAACATATTGGGTAGTGCATAGTTGCTTTAAATAATCATTAGTAGAGTTAATGGCACTGAGTTTGATAACATTCATGATAAAAGTATACGCAGTATTTTGTATTTTTAACAAAAGATTGGGTTCAAAAATAAATACAAAAAATGGTAACTTTGCGAAATATATAATTTTTTAAATGGCGAAAAACAATGTAAGTAATGATGATCTACTAACACAAATCATCAAAGGTATTGAAGAAGTTAAAGGCAATGATATAGATATTCTCGACCTCAGGGCAATAGATAATACCGTATGCGATTATTTTGTAATATGCAACGGTACATCAAACACACAGGTGAACGCTATAGTTCAATCCATCCAAAAAACAGTTTCTAAAGCATTAAAAGATAAACCATGGCACGTTGAAGGTACAGACAACGGAGAGTGGGTGCTCATGGATTACGTAAATATAGTAGTGCATGTATTTCAAAAACATGTACGCGAATATTATAACATAGAGAGTTTATGGGGCGATGCCCGCATAACCTCAATAGGCAACAACTACTAAACAGGAGAAAAAACAGCAATGTCAAAAGATAATAAACCAAACAAATACAAAGTAAGTCCGTGGCTAATTTACGGGGGAATCCTGTTAATTTTCCTTGCTATAAACTGGGTGGCCGGTGGTTCTGCATGGCATGACCCAAAACCTATATCGCTTTCTAATTTTTATAAATACTTAGACAGCAGCCAGGTAGACAAAGTTATTTTTAATAAAACTACGGCACAGGTATACTTAAAACCTACAGCGCTCGAAAAGCCCGAACATAAAAAGGTGCGTAATAATATGTTTGGCGAAGAAAACAAAGGCCCGCACTACAACCTTGAAATAGGTAACTCAGAACTTTTTCAGAAAAGGCTGGATGAAGCCCGAGAAGAAGGAAAACTTAACGACTATGACCCCGAGCCGGAAAGCATGTGGGGCGATATACTTATAACCCTGTTACCTATACTTATCCTGGTGGCCTTGTGGCTGTTTATGATGCGGCGAATGGCCGGTGGGGGTGCCGGGGGTGCCGGAGGCCAGATATTTAACATCGGCAAGAGCAAAGCACGCCTATTTGATGAGAAAAACGACATTAAAGTTACCTTTAAAGATGTGGCTGGCCTTGAGGGTGCCAAAGAAGAAATACAGGAAATTGTAGAATTTCTTAAAACTCCGGAAAAATACACCAACATTGGAGGTAAAATTCCTAAAGGGGCATTGCTTGTAGGCCCTCCGGGTACGGGTAAAACCCTGCTTGCAAAGGCCGTTGCCGGCGAAGCAAAAGTACCTTTCTTTTCTCTTTCAGGTTCAGACTTTGTAGAGATGTTTGTTGGGGTGGGTGCCTCAAGAGTGCGCGACCTGTTTAAACAGGCCAAAGAAAAATCGCCCGCTATTATATTTATTGATGAAATTGATGCCGTGGGCCGCGCCCGTGGTAAAAATAATTTCTCGGGTTCTAACGACGAAAGAGAAAACACACTTAACCAACTACTTACCGAAATGGATGGTTTTGGCACCAATACAAATGTTATTGTGCTTGCCGCTACCAACCGTGCCGATGTACTGGATAAAGCACTTATGCGTGCCGGACGTTTTGACAGGCAGATTTATGTAGACCTGCCGGACATTCGCGAGCGTAAAGAAATATTTGAGGTACACCTTAAGCCTCTTAAAAAATCTGAGGACCTGGATACCGAATTTTTGGCCAAACAAACTCCCGGCTTTAGCGGGGCTGATATTGCCAATGTATGTAATGAGGCTGCACTGGTAGCTGCCCGTAAGGATAAAAAAGCGGTAGACAAGCAGGATTTTCTTGATGCGGTAGACCGTATTGTGGGTGGCCTTGAAAAGAAAAATAAAATTATTTCTCCCGAAGAAAAGCGTGCCATTGCTATACATGAGGCAGGCCACGCAACAGTGAGCTGGATGCTGGAACACGCTGCACCACTGGTTAAAGTAACTATAGTGCCGCGCGGGCAAAGCCTTGGTGCTGCCTGGTACCTGCCTGAAGAACGCCTTATTGTAAGGCCGGATCAGATGATGGACGAAATGTGTGCTACCATGGGAGGGCGTGCTGCCGAAAAAGTAATTTTTAACCGTATATCTACCGGTGCGCTGAGCGATCTTGAAAAAGTGACCAAACAGGCACGCGCCATGGTTACCATATATGGACTTAATGAAAAACTGGGTAATGTTACCTATTACGATTCAAGCGGGCAGAGCGAATATAATTTCTCCAAACCTTATTCTGAAGATACTGCACAGGTAATTGATAAAGAAATATCACTACTTATTGAGGCCCAGTACCAGCGTGCTATACAAATACTGGATGAAAATAAAGACAAGCTTTTAAAACTTGCCGACATACTTATAGAAAAAGAAGTGATCTTTAAAGACGACCTTGAAGGCATATTTGGCAAAAGGCCATATGACAGACCGGAGATACCCGGATCTGAGGTAGTTACTGAAGCTTAATCCTTTTCTTAAATAATATCTAAAATCTTAATTCAATTCCCGGATTGAATTAAGATTTTTTTATCTTTGAGTTAACAAATGCAAAAAGAGGACAGTAACATATGAGTCTTTTTAAAAAACTTTTTGGCTCGGCCAGCGATGCACATGATGATGACATTAACAATGAGGCCGGAGCTGCCCTCGAAAACAAGCAAGTATATGACGATGAATTGTTTACCGTAAATTTTAAGAAAAATGGCGGTAAATTTTTATATTGCGAAAACCTTGGAGAGGTACATGAAGAGTTTTTAAATATTCTTGAAGAGAATGACTGGTTTGAGTGCGAAGCCCTGTGTTTCGAGCCACGCCTGCAACCCCTGCTTGAAGAAAACATGCTTACCTATGCCAACTCTAAAAATCCTAAATTTTTACTGGCCCTGTGCGAAAATCTTATTGCAGATGAAGGCGCTATTTTATTTTCATCTAACCAGATAAAACAAAATAAACCTAATGACCTGCCTGATAACATGGTGATTTTTGCCACTACCAGCCAGTTACTGCACAATAAAAGCGATGCTTTACGGCAAATAAAACAAAAATATAATAAAGATTATCCTACCAATATAACAGCAATAAAATATTTTGAAAAAGCTAAAGAAGAAGATTTCCTGCACTATGGTAGTGTGGCAAAAAATCTGTACCTTTTGCTTTTAGAAGATCTTTAAGAATGAATGAAAACGTAACCCGGACAATTTCAGGCATAATTTACATTGTTCTGCTATTAGCCGCAACCCTCTTTTCCCCTCTTAGTTTTACACTCCTGTTTTCAGTTTTGTTATTCCTTTCCGTACTGGAGTTTTGCAGGCTCTCTAACCTTAAACATACTATACCGTTAATTATGGCTTCCATAGGGCTGGTACTGTTTGGCTACTTTATAACTAATGGCTACCTCACCAACCTGCTCCTTAATTTTGCAGCGCTGTTTATTTCTGTAAACCTTATTATTGAGCTTTTTAAAAAAAATACTGTTACCGCACCTAAAGATGTTACAGCTAAGCTGGCACGGGTAGCCGGTTACATTATTATTCCATTTTTGCTTATCATAAAACTCCCCTTTTTACAAAACACCTATAACCCATATATAATAGTGGGCATGTTTGCCCTGATGTGGACTAACGATACTTTTGCTTATATAGTGGGCAAAAGCATGGGTAAACATAAACTATTTGAACGTATTTCACCAAAAAAAACCATAGAGGGTTTTTTGGGGGGATTGGCTTTTAGTATGGCAGCGGCTTATATACTGGGGCTATACTTAAAGTTTTTAACACCCATTCAGTGGATAATTTTTGCTGTAATACTGGTATTGTTTGGCACACTGGGCGATTTGGTTGAATCTAAACTGAAGCGCAATGCCGGTGTAAAAGACAGCGGTACCATAATGCCGGGGCATGGAGGTATACTTGACAGGACAGATAGTATTATATTTGCCATACCTTTCTTATTTTTGTACTATCAAATCATACTATATGTTTCATAAAGAAGGAGCCCGCATAATTTTAGTGTCACTTGTTATTACAGTGGCTGTAGCCTTATTAGCAGAAAAATTTATTGACAGTGCCACGTTAAAATTCATAATACAACTGGTAGTATTGGTATTTTTAGTACTTATATTACAATTTTTCAGGAACCCAAAAAGGCCGGTAACCGCTGCAGACCATTTATTACTGGCACCTGTAGACGGCAAAGTGGTAGTAATAGAAGAAGTATATGAGTCTGAATATTTTAAAGACAAAAGGTTACAGGTATCCATCTTTATGTCGCCCATTAATGTGCACGTTACCCGCTATCCGCTAAACGGACTTATAAAATTCAGCAAATACCATGCTGGTAAATACCTGGTAGCATGGCACCCAAAAGCCAGCGAAGAAAACGAAAGGACTACCGTGGTTATTGAAAACGTAGTGTTTGGCGAGGTGTTATACCGCCAGATTGCCGGTGCCCTTGCCCGCAGGATTGTAAACTATGCACAGCAGGGTATGCAGGCCGTGCAGGGTGCCGATGCCGGATTTATTAAATTTGGCTCAAGGGTAGATTTATTTTTACCTTTAGGTACAGAGATAAATGTATCGCTCAACCAAAAAGCTGTTGGGGGTAAAACAATAATTGCTGTTAAGGCCTGATATGCCCGAAAAAGATATAGAAACTTTGTTTAATGAAGCTTATGAAAAAGCTTCTGCAATGCAAAAGGCATTGCCGCCTGATGTTATGCTGCGTATTTATGCCTATTATAAGCAGGCTACACAAGGTGATATACGATTTAAAAACTGGCCTGAGATGGACCTGAGGAGTGCATTTAAAATGAATGCCTGGATGCAGGTACGGCACCTATCGGCAGATGAGGCTAAAAAAATGTATATAGAAACCATAAATTCACTCATTAAATAAAATCATAAATTATGAAAAAAATCAAAGTGTATGTTGCTGCATTTATTGCCATAGCCGCAATGCAATCATGCAAAGAGAACAAAGAGCTTGAAGAAGTAAAAATACCCGAACCTCAAAAGGAAGAAGCCCCTGCTGTGGGTAACCCGGATGATGTAAAAGCTGAAGAAGGCGCTTTTGGCGTAGCAAAATTACCATATGGTTATGATGCGCTTGAGCCTTATATTGATGCCCGTACTATGGAGATACACTACTCTAAACATTATACAGGCTATATCAATAAACTTAATGCAGCCATTAAAGGCACAGATATGGAAAAAAAATCCATAGAAGATATTTTAAAAGGGCTTGATATGCAAAATAAAGCAGTTAGAAATAACGGTGGCGGTTACTATAACCACACGCTTTATTGGCAAATAATGGGCCCTGATGCCGGTGGGGCGCCAACAGGGGCACTTGCCGAAGCAATAAACAAAAGCTTTGGTTCTTTTGACCAGTTTAAAGAAAAATTTTCTGATGCTGCAAAAACACAATTCGGTTCTGGCTGGGCATGGCTTGTAGTAGATAAAACCGGTAACCTTGCCATAGGCAGTACTCCTAACCAGGATAACCCGCTTATGCCGGGCGTAGATATATCCGGCACACCAATACTTGGCCTTGATGTTTGGGAACACGCTTATTACCTTAAATACCAAAACAAAAGGCCTGATTATGTAGATGCCTTTTTTAATGTAATTAACTGGAATGCTGTAGCTGAAAAATATCAGGCTGCCACAGCAACTAAATAAGATATAGTTATTAAGATATACTTTAACTTATCTGTTAAATTTATACGGCCTCAAATAGTCTGCTGACATTGAGGCCGTTTTTTATTATAACACCCGAAGTAACTCGGGATTTAAGAAATTTGAATATTTTCTATAAACCAACTTGGTTTACTGCCTTTTCAGTGGTTTTTCAAGAAAAAGGTTTACCTCTCCATTTATCGGTGTATAGTGTTTTTGTTCCTGCTGCTCCAGCCTGTCAGTAAACAATATCCCCAGCAGGTGATCAATTTCATGCTGAAAGATTACTGCAGTAAAACCTTCAACTATTTCATCATGATATTTTCCGTCTTTATCATAATACGTAATCCGTATGGTATAGCTACGCAATACATCTCCCCTTATATCCGGAATACTGAGGCATCCTTCAGGCCCCTTGCGCAATAAGGCAGATTGCCACGTAATTTTAGGGTTAAGGTACACCTCAAAAGGTTCGCCCTGTTTATCAAAGCGTTGCACCCATATAACATTTTTATTAATACCTACCTGTGGCGCGGCAATACCCACACCGGGGTTAAGCGTATCGGTTACGGTACTGTACATACGCTGTATAAGCAAGGGTAACATTTCATCTTTTAAGTTAACATCGGCAGATAATGTCTGCAACACCATCTTGTCTTTCGGGTTGGTAGTTTGCAGTACCCGCATAGGGGTTTGGGCACCACCCTCATTTATAAGTTGGTTATCGGCTTCAGTAATATTCTGCGCTTGTAAAGACGCAAAGACAAGTAAGGCAACACCCAGCATTATATATTTTTTCATACTTACAGGGTTGCTACGGCTTTAATTTCACCAATAATTTTTTCGGCAAGGGCATCGGCTTTCTCCTGTGTTTGTGCCTCGGTATAAATTCGTATAATAGGTTCGGTATTAGATTTTCGTAAATGTACCCACTCACTCGGAAAATCAATTTTTACACCATCCACAAGCGAAATTTTCATGTCAATATACTTCCCGGCCATGGCCTCCAGTATGGCATCTACATTTATCTGAGGGGTAAGCTCAATTTTGTTTTTGCTCATATAATACTGCGGGTATGAGGCGCGCAATGCAGCTACATCAGTATAATTATTTTCGGCCAGGTAGGTTAAAAACAACGCCACACCCACAACGGCATCGCGCCCGTAGTGCAGTTCGGGGTAAATAATTCCGCCATTTCCTTCGCCGCCTATTATGGCATTGTTCTTTTTCATCAGCTCTACCACATTTACCTCGCCTACAGCGCTGGGCTCATAACTGCCACCGTGTTTTTTGGTAATGTCATACAGCGCTCGCGAAGAAGACATATTACTAACCGTATTTCCCGGAGTTTTGCTTAATACATAGTCGGCACAGGCAACAAGGGTATATTCTTCACCAAACATTTCGCCATCATTACTAATAAAAGCAAGGCGGTCTACATCAGGGTCTACCACAATACCAAAATCTGCCTTCTCTTTCACCACAAGGCTACATATATCTTGTAAATGCTCTTTTAACGGCTCCGGGTTATGCGGAAAATGCCCTGTAGGCTCACAATACAACTTCACTACTTCTACCCCCATCTGCTCCAGGAGCATAGGTATAATAATCCCACCTGATGAATTAACGCCGTCTACCACTACTTTAAAATGCTTTTGCTTAACTGCTTCAGCATTTACCAGTGGCAGGTTCAGCACCTCATCAATGTGTATATCCATATACGCATCATTAATTGTTACCTCACCAAGCTGGTCTACATCGGCAAAATCAAAATTTTCATTATCTGCAATTTCAAGTATTTCCGCACCATCGGCAGCACTTAAAAATTCACCTTTTTCATTTAATAATTTCAGCGCATTCCATTGTTTTGGGTTATGGCTAGCAGTTAGTATAATACCACCGTCTGCCTTTTCCATAGGTACGGCAATTTCTACCGTTGGGGTAGTGCTAAGGCCCAGGTCTATAACATCAATACCTAAACCTGTAAGGGTATTCATTACCAGGTTATGTATCATGGGGCCGCTAATACGGGCATCTCTGCCTATAACTACTTTTATATTTTTTTTATCGGATTTTTGTTTGAGTAAAGTGCCATAAGCCGAAGCAAATTTTACTGCATCTACCGGTGTGAGGTTATCCCCGGTTTTACCGCCGATGGTTCCCCGTATGCCGGAAATAGATTTTATTAAAGTCATTATAATTCCTGTTTTATATTAAAACAAAGATACAGCATTGTGCTTATGCATCGTTAAAAAATGCCGGCCAACCAAAAAAAATGCCTATTTTCGGGGTATGAACATACTTGCCCATGCATATCTTTCAGCAGATGACGAAGAAATTAAAATCGGCAATTTTATAGCCGATGGCATACACGGGCACCCGCTTGATTTTAGCCCTGGCATAATTAAAGGCATTGTACTGCACCGTGCCATTGATGCTTTTACAGATGTGCACCCTGTTTTCAGGCAGGGTACAAAACGGTTGCACCCGGTATACCACCATTATGCCAGTGTAATTATGGATATATTTTATGATCATTTCCTGGCGAAAAACTGGCACCGATACCATACTACTCCTTTAGAAGAATTTGCAGCAGGATTCTACAGCCTGCTACAAGATAATTATGACATACTGCCCCCGCGTAACCAAAGCATGCTGCCACACATGATAGCGCATAACTGGCTGGTAAACTATGCAAAGCCCGAAGGAGTGGCACGTACCCTGAGCCAGTTGGACCGCCGCACAAAATATGATTCGGGAATGGCTAATGCCATAAATGAACTTGAGGAATATTACAACGAATATGAAGAAGAATTTCATACCTTTTTTACAGAAATAAGCGCTTTTGTAAAAGAAAAGAAAAAAGCATTATAGGCTTGGGTAGGTATATAAAAAAACACAAACGCAAGCTGTACATCAATTTATTAGCCTTACTTACCCTAATTGCTTTAGTAACAGAGAGGCATTAAAAAATATCTAAATTGTATCAAAAAAACTTTAATATAAAGTACCTTTGCAACCTATTGCAAAACTTCAAATTTTAATAAACAAATGCCAAGACGCATTGTTACAAAAACCAGGCTGTATTTCCGACACAGTTTGGGCCGGTTAGATATTTTTTTGTTTCTGCTTAAAAGCCTTTTGTCTGAAAGGCATTTTATATATCTTTCCTGTGTACTTGTATCTGCCTCTACAGCTTTTGCCGTAATTATACTAAAAAGTTTTGCCCACAATGTTTTCAGGTTTGCCAACTATGTAAACGGCTACCTTAAACTACCCTACATTAACAGTATATTGCCGATAGTAGGCATATTGCTTACCGTATTTGTAATAAAAAAAGTACTGGACAACAAGCTGGAAAAAGGCAGCTCGCGCATATTGGTGGCCGTAGCCAAAAAAGGCGGTATTATGCCACGCAAGCAAATGTATGCCCAAATTATAACCAGTTCACTTACTGTGGGTCTTGGCGGCTCTGCGGGGCTGGAATCGCCCATTACCATAACGGGGGCGGCATTTGGCTCTAACTTTGCCCGAAAATACAAGCTTTCTAAAAAAGACCGTATATTGCTTTTAGCCTGTGGCGTTGCCGCGGGTATTGCCGCAGCATTTAACGCCCCTATTGCAGGCGTGCTATTTGCTATAGAAGTTGTACTTACCGATGTAAGCATTACCGCTTTTATTCCCATCATGATATCGGCAGCTACGGGCGCCATAGTATCCACCATAGTACTAAATGAAGAAGTGCTGCTCTCATTCAGCCAGCGCCAGTTTTTCGATTACCATAATATACCGTATTATATCTTGCTGGGCATACTGGCCGGTTTTGTATCATTATACCATGCACGGGCTTTTCAGCGTATTGAAGAACATTTTGAAAAACTGCCTATTGGAGGCTATCGTAAGGCGCTTTATGGGGCACTGCCGTTAGCCCTGCTTATTTTCCTATTCCCAACACTATTTGGTGAAGGATATGAGAGTATTAAAACACTTTCTACAAATCCCGCAGGGCTTTTAGAAAACACCCTGCTGGAAGATGTTAAAACCAGTGGCTGGATATTGCTCATATTTACTGGTCTCACCATGTTATTTAAGGCTTTTGCAGCCGGGCTTACACTTGCCAGTGGCGGTAACGGGGGTAATTTTGCGCCTTCGCTTTTTGTAGGCTCCTATCTTGGCTTTTTTATGGCAAAATTTATAAACCTGCTTAACCTGGGTAAAGAACTCCCGGTTAGTAATTTCACCATTGTAGGTATGGCCGGTATTTTGAGCGGGCTTTTCCACGCACCGCTTACCGCTATCTTTCTTATAGGTGAAATTACAGGAGGTTATAACCTTATGGTACCGCTAATGATAGTATCTTCTATAAGTTTTGCCGTATCAAAACAGTTTGAAACCTATTCTATGGATGTAAAACACCTGGCAGATAAAGGGCAGGTATTTACCTCAGATAAAGATAAAAACATCCTTTCCAGTATTGATATACTGGAGGTAGTATCAACCGGGGCGCCAACAGTACTGGATACCCAAAAACCAGCAGAGGTGGTTTCGCTCCTCTCGGCACACCGTTATAACCATATTGGGGTGATAAATGAGAAAAAACGGCTTGTAGGTATTATTGACTTTGATAATATCCGCCATATTGTATTTAACTCGTTTAAATTAAAATATGCCACTATGGAGGAGATTATGACCGTGCCGCTACATATTGCATCAGTTGAAGACTCTATAGAAATGATTATGGAAAAGTTTGATGAGTCGGGTGCCGAATATCTTCCTATACTCAAAGATGAACGCTTTTATGGCTTTATTTACAAAGCCAAAATACTGGAATCATACCGCGAAAAACTGAAAGAAATTGTTATAGAATAAGCCTTATAACAATACGTTAAAATATTCTGACATGCTTATCCGGTTTGGTATCTTTAAAGCATGGAAGAAAAGGACCTTTATGATGTAATTATCATTGGCGGCAGCTATGCAGGCCTTTCGGCAGCGCTTGCCCTGGGCAGAAGCCTTCGTTATGTACTGGTCATAGACAGTGGTAACCCCTGTAATAAGCTGGCCCCACATTCGCATAATTTTATTACTAACGATGGCGTAACCCCCACTGAATTACATAACCATGCTAAAGAGCAGGTGCTTGCCTACCCCTCCGTAACGTTTATAGAAGGGCTGGCTACTGCGGTAGAGCCTAAAAATAACACCTTCATAGTTGCCACAGAAAGTGGTGACAATTATATTTCAAGAAAAATACTTTTTGCCACAGGCATTACCGATACACTGCCCATTACTCCCGGATTTTCAGACTGCTGGGGTAAAAGTATATTACACTGCCCCTATTGCCATGGCTATGAGGCCAAGGGCAAAAAAACAGCCGTTATAGGCAATGGAGATACAGGCTATGAAATGGCAAAAACCATACGGCAGTGGACTGCAAACCTCACCCTTTTCACCAACGGAACCAGTACCCTTACACCAGAAGAAACACTAAAGTTAAATACCTTTAATATTACCGTAGTAGAAAACACTATAAGTGCTATAGAAGAAGAAAACGGGTATGTAAAAAAAGTGCTATTTGAAGATGCAACACCGGAATTTCCTGAAGTGATTTATACCCAGTTGCCATTTATACAGCAGTGCAGTATACCGGAAGATTTGGGGGTAGAGTTTACTGATAAGGGTTTTATTTATGTATCAAAATATATGGAAACCTCATTGCCGGGCGTGTATGCCGCAGGCGATTGCCTTTCCCTATTCCGGTCAGTTGCCCATGCGGTTTCCAGCGGCAATAAAGCCGGGGCAATAATAAATAAAAAACTGATAGAAGAGCAGTTTGCCTAAAAAAGAACGGCAGGCTTAATAGCCTGCCGTAGTATATATTAAATCGGTATATTATTTATTCCCTTTTTCGTAATCGGCAATAAACTGTGCCAGTCCTGCATCAGTTAAAGGGTGTTTTAACAAACCTGAAATAGCCGAAAGTGGCCCGGTTATTACATCAGCGCCAATTTTAGCACAGTTTACAATGTGCATGGTATGGCGTACCGAAGCAGCAAGTATCTGCGTTTCGTACGCATAATTGTCATAAATTTCACGTATCTCCTCAATAAGGTTAAGCCCATCGGTAGAAATATCATCCAGCCTGCCTATAAATGGCGAAACGTAAGTGGCACCGGCTTTTGCAGCCAATAGTGCCTGCCCTGCGGAAAACACAAGGGTAACATTGGTTTTAATACCTTTATCAGTAAAATATTTACAGGCTTTAATACCATCTTTTATCAGCGGAAGTTTTACCACAATACGGTCATGCAGGTCGGCAAGTTCTTCGCCCTCACGTATCATACCTTCAAAATCAGTAGCAATTACTTCAGCGCTAACATCACCATCGGTTATGTTACAAATATCCACATAGTGCTTTAAAATGTTATTCTTACCGGTTATACCCTCTTTAGCCATAAGCGAAGGGTTGGTAGTAACACCATCAAGCACGCCAAGTTCCTGTGCTTCTTTTATCTGTGCAAGGTTTGCTGTATCAATAAAAAATTTCATATGTGTTGTTTGTTGTTGAGTTTACAGGTGCAAAACTACAATTTATAATGTTTCATCAGCATTTTTTCATACACTTTATCCGGCAAAATCTTTTTAAGCGTAATAGAAAATTTCTGCATAAAAGCCCCTACCCGGTAATGCACAGCGGGGTTAGGGTCTTTCATAACGGCATAAATAGCTTCAGCCATCTGCTGGGGGTTGCTCCCGGCATCCACATGGTCGTTCATAGTACTTAACGTGGCGCCGTATGTGGCCTCATAAGGAGATCCTTTTACAACAGGGGCATGGTAACGCCCTGCCGCTATATTGGTGGCAAAATCACCGGGTGCCACACTGGTTATGGTAATACCAAAAGGCCTAGCCTCCATACGCAGGGCTTCGGTAATCAGCTCCAGTGCCCCTTTAGAGGCACTGTATACACCACGGTAGGGCAACCCCATATAGCCTGCAATAGAAGTTATATTTATAATCAGGCCATTTTTTTGTTTACGCATTTGGGGCAGCACAGCTTTCATTACCTCAACAGGCCCAAACAGGTTTACCTCAAAATTATTTTTTATTTCTTCGGAAGGAATTTCTTCAATAGGGCCCGTAATGCCCACACCGGCATTGTTCACCAATACATCTATAGCCCCTGCTTCATCAATTACCTGCGCTACTGCTCTTTTTATGCTATCGGTATTACGCACATCAAGCGCCACCAGCGGAAAGGGAGAATCGCTTATTTTTTCAGGGTTACGGCTGGTACCGTATACATTATACCCTTTAGAAACCAGAAATTCACCGGTAGCCCTGCCGATACCGGTTGATGCCCCGGTAATAAAAACAACTTTTGCCATAATTTATATTTACTGTGGCGAAGTTAAGCAAGTTGTTGGGTTTTTAAAAAAATGAGAAACTAAAAGAGCTAAATATTCTATTCCCGCTTAATTTGATTTTACTGACTTTTAATACTTTTGCTATATGGAATTGTCATTTGAAAAATACCTGAAAGAAAAGACAGCCCTGCCCGATAGTGCAATAAATACTATAAAAGGGCTTGCTATACCGCTTACAGTAAACAAAAATGAATTTCTGTTACAACCCGGGGAGGTTTGCCGCCATAAAATTTTTGTTGAGACTGGTCTGCTCCGAACCTTCAGCATCGGGGATGACGGCAATGAACACACACTTCAGCTTTCACCTGAATTAAGCTGGACACTTGATGTTGAAAGTTACGATTGCGAAACCCCTACCCGTATAAATATAGGCGCCATAGAACCGAGCAACGTTTTATTATGGCGTAAAGCTGATTTTAATACACTGCTGCATGAATTACCCCTGTTAAAAAAATATTCTGAACAGGTTATATCTAATAATATATACTTCAGCCGGCAAAGAATCTTAACTACGCTTGGCGGCACGCCAAAAGATAAATATGAAGAATTTACGCAAAGGTTCCCTCATCTCCTTTCCCGCTTACCGTTACGCATAATTGCTTCTTACCTGGGTATTTCTGTTAAAACATTAACCCGTATCCGTCACGCACAGTTACACCCATAAGTTCAAAATATGGTCAGATGACCATGTTTTTAAAACGGTTTTTAAGTTGTTTTGCTAAACTTAAAAAACTTAATATTATGCATGTATTTGTTACAGGAGCCTCAGGCTTTGTTGGCTCCGCTATTGTTAATGAGTTAATTTCAGCCGGACACACCGTACTGGGATTAGTACGGTGTGAGAGTGCCGCTGAAAAATTAAAGGAAACAGGTGCCACAGTACTTCGCGGTGATGTAAATGACCCTGACACGATAAAACAGGGCGCAACTAGTTGCGATGCTGTTATACACACCGCCTTTAACCATGATTTCTCTCAATATAAAGCAAGCTGCGAGGCAGACCGAAAGGTTATTGACATTTTTGCTAAAACTTTATCTGGAACGCATAAACCACTTATTATAACCTCAGCTATTGGTATACTGCATTATGACCGTTTAGTTAACGAAGATGATACCATTACGGCAGGTGCCGACGTTATACCCCGGGCAGCTTCGGAAGCAGCAGCAGCCAAAGCAGCTGAGATGGGGGTTAATACCTATATAGTGAGGCTTCCTCCCTCTGTGCATGGTAAAGGAGACCACGGTTTTGTGCCTATGATTATTAATAGTGCTAAAGAACATGGGCAGTCGGCATATATTAACGAAGGGCTTAACCGTTGGCCGGCGGTTTGCCGTTTTGATGCTGCCGTGCTTTACCGCCTGATTGCAGAACAGCAGCCTGAGCAAAAAGTTTTTCATGCTGTGGGAGAAGAAGGCGTACCGTTTATAGAAATTGCAAAAGCCATAAGCCATAACCTGCAACTCCCTCTTGTGAGCTTAAACAATACAGAAGCCGAAAACCATTTTGGCTGGCTCACTCATTTTGCTACGATGGATTGCTCATCATCATCCTACAAGACAAGAAAAACACTAAACTGGCAGCCAAAAGGACCTACATTGCTCCAGGATATGGAGGCCTACTATTTTTAAACGTTACTGAATAATATAAATAAGCCCGCTATGTTGTAGCGGGCTTATTTATTTTCCGGCTGGATAGCCATCCATTTTATATTTAATATCATTACCCCCTCATAAGTTTTTTGTATTTTATACGCTTAGGGGTAAGGTCTCCACCAAGGCGCTTTTTGCGGTTTTCTTCATATTCAGAGAAACTTCCTTCAAAAAAGTATACCTCAGAGTCGTTTTCAAATGCCAGTATGTGCGTGCACACCCGGTCTAAAAACCAGCGGTCGTGGCTAATAATTACCGCACAACCGGCAAAATTATCCAAGCCTTCTTCAAGGGCACGAAGTGTGTTAATATCAAGGTCGTTAGTAGGCTCATCCAGTAGCAATACATTGCCTTCTTCTTTAAGCGTCATGGCTAGGTGCAGCCTGTTGCGCTCCCCCCCTGAAAGGGTATTTACTTTTTTATTCTGATCGCTACCTCCAAAATTAAAACGGCTCAGGTAAGCGCGGCTGTTTACCTGCCTGCCCCCCATCATTATAAGTTCCTGCCCGTCGGCAAAGTTTTCCCATATAGATTTTTCAGGGTCTATATTACTGTGGCTTTGGTCTACATAAGCAATTTTTACAGTATCACCCACTGCAAATTCGCCCTTATCGGGAGTTTCTTCACCCATTACCATTCTGAAAATAGTAGTTTTACCGGCACCATTTGGCCCTATAATACCTACAATACCAGCCTGCGGCAACGTAAAGTTAAGATTATCATATAGTAATTTATCCCCAAATGCCTTGGCAACACCTTTTGCCTCAATAACATTGGTACCCAGCCTTGGGCCGTTGGGTATATAGAGTTCCAGTTTTTCTTCCAGTTGTTTCTGGTCTTCATTAAGTAGCCTGTCATAGTTTTGTAAACGGGCTTTTTGTTTGGTCTGGCGGCCTTTGGCGCCCTGGCGTACCCAGTCCAGCTCACGCTCCAGGGTTTTCCTGCGCTTAGACGCTGTTTTTTCTTCCTGCTCCAACCGTTTGGCTTTCTGGTCCAGCCAAGAGGAATAATTACCTTTCCAGGGTATACCTTCGCCCCTATCTAATTCAAGAATCCACCCTGCCACGTTATCAAGAAAATAACGGTCGTGCGTTACGGCAATTACCGTACCCGCATATTGCTGCAAGTGCTGTTCCAGCCACAGCACACTCTCGGCATCAAGGTGGTTGGTAGGCTCATCCAGCAATAATACGTCAGGTTGTTGAAGCAGCAGGCGGCACAATGCCACACGCCTTTTTTCACCACCCGAAAGCACACTTATAGGGGTATCAGGCTCCGGTGTACGCAGGGCATCCATAGCTATTTCAAGTTTGGTATCAAGCTCCCACGCATTACTGGCATCAATTTTATCCTGAAGCTCGGCCTGGCGGTCCATCAGCTTTTGCATTTTATCAGCGTCTTCATACACCTCCGGGAGCATAAACTGGTCGTTTAATGCATTAAACTCATCCAGTATAGCTACTGTTTCGGCCACGCCTTCGCGCACTACTTCTATAACGGTTTTATTTTCGTCAAGCTGTGGCTCCTGCTCAAGATAACCTACAGTGTAACCTGGTGAAAACACTACATCGCCCTGGTAGCTTTTTTCTACCCCGGCTATAATTTTTAAAAGGGTAGATTTACCCGAACCGTTAAGCCCCAGTATACCAATTTTAGCCCCATAGAAAAAACTGAGGTAAATATCTTTTAACACCGGTTTGTTGCTGCCCTGGTAAGTTTTATTTACCCGGGACATTGAGAATATTACTTTTTTATCGTCTGACATATTATTTATTTCAGTTTTTAAATCTTTTTCATTTATTATACGCGCCCTTTGAGTGCATTAAAAACCCAGGCTATGGCCAAAAAACCAATACCTACAGCTCCAAAGCCATAACCGGCTACTTCATCATACTTAAAAGCTCCCATACATATAAGCAAAACTCCCATTACAATCATTATAAAGGTTGCCCAGGCCAGCACTGTATTTTTATTCATCATTTAAATCAAATTTACGTTGCAAATATCGTTTATTTTAAACAAAGAAAAAAAGCCACCCTTATGTAATGGAGTGACTCATTTTCTGCACATATACAATTAAGTATATCAGTTGTTTTCATGTATCGGTTCTTTGTGCTTTTTCTCAGGGCGTATAATCATACGCAGCGGCTGGTCCATAGAAAAATAGGATGTCATCCAGTTCCAGAATGTGGTGAGCCTGTTCCTGTAGGTAATAAGCGATATAAGGTGTATAAATAACCACATTAGCCAGGCAATAAAGCCTTTAAAATGCATTTTGGGTTTGGGGAGGTCTACCACAGCTTTGTTTTTACCTATTATAGCCATAGAGCCTTTATCATTATACTTAAAAGGCACCAGCGGCTCATTCTGCACTGTGTTTTTAAAGTTTTTGGCTAAGTGCTTGCCCTGCTGTATGGCAACCTGTGCCACCTGTGGGTGCCCATGCGGAAAATCTTCATCAGTTAGCTGTATGCAGGTATCACCAATAGCATATATATTATTAGTATTAAAAACTTTATTATAAGCATCAACACTCATACGCCTGCCCCGGCCATAGCTTTCAGCCGGCAGCCCATTAAATACGCGTGCTGAAACCCCCGCTGCCCATATAAGGTTTTTAGAAAGTATGGTTTCACCGGTATGCAGGTGTACCGTATCATCTTTATAATCGGTTACCCGGCTGTTCAGTTTAATAATCACTCCCAGTTTAGAAAGTGCCTCATACGTATCTTTTTGTGATTGTTCACTCATTGGTGCTAAAAGGGCGTCGCCACCGTCAACCAGATATATGTTACTTACACTGGTTTTCAGCTCAGGATATTCCTTCCGCAGCACACCGCGGCGCATTTCAGCAAACATGCCCGAAACTTCTACACCCGTAGGGCCTCCCCCAGCTACAACAATGTTTAGGTATTTACGGCGCTCACGGCTGTTTTTATGCAATGTAGCCTTTTCCATACGCTGCAACAGCTTGTTACGCATTTCAATGGCATCATTAAGGGTTTTCATAGGTATGGCATTTTTTTGCACATTCTCCATACCAAAATAATTGGTTTCGGCACCTGTGGCAAACACCAGGGCATCATAACTTATTTCGCCGTTATGAAGCACCGCTATATTCTGTTCGGGTTTTACTTCTAAAAATTCACCTAAACGAAAGTGGATATTATCTTTTCCCCTGAAATATTTCCTGAAAGGATAGCTTATACTCGACGGTTCAAGGTATGCTGTGGCTACCTGATAAATAAGCGGAGGAAAAAAATTATAGTTATTTTTATCTACCAGCGTAATATCAAATTGCTCATTATCTGCCAGTTCATTAGCCAGGTTGATACCTGCAAAACCACCTCCTATAATTACAATCTTCATTTTAATAATATTAAGAATTTACTGTATTTTCCTTATAAAATTACGTATTTAGCAGCAACATGCAAAGCAGCAAAAGCAGGTAAGGCTAATTTTATGAAATAATTGGCTCTTTATTCCTGTAACTAATGCCATTGGCATAAAATAAAACTTTTTAGCGCCTGAAAATTGTATAGTTATGTTAATATAATAGTATTTACTTATACCTTATTTTAATTTTATACTTAAATAAAGCTGACACGTTATATGAAGAATTATTTTACAAAAAAATCACTCAAAAATGGGTTTACTATATTAAAGAAAGCCGGTGCGGGCTTTATGCTGGATAAGGGGTTAAAATTAAGTGCCTCCCTGTCATATTACACAGTTTTCTCGCTTGCACCATTATTATTATTAATAATATCTATAACAAGTGCGGTTTTTGGGCGTGATGCCATTGAAGGACGGGTTTTTAGTGAGTTAAATGATTTATTAGGAGATAAAGCGGCAGACCAGATACAGGTAGTTATACGGAACATGGAACTTTCGGGCAAAACAACAATTTCTCTTATTATTGGTGCTATTACACTGGTAATACTTGCCACAACAGTTTTTGGGGAAATACAGGATTCTATAAATATGATATGGAAAATAAGGGCTAAGCCTAAAAAAGGGTGGCTAAAGCTTTTAAAAGACAGGCTACAGTCTGGTTCTATAATAATAGGACTTGGCTTTTTACTTATTGTATCGCTTATTATTAACGGGGCACTGGTAGCGCTTAACGATATATTAAAACAATATTTCCCAAACGTTACTTTGGTTATTTTTAATGCTGCAAACATTATTATTGGCTTTTTGGTTATTATGACGCTTTTCGGCGTAATATTTAAAGTATTGCCCGATGCCCGCATAAAGTGGAAAGATGTGAGGGCCGGTGCCTTCTTTACGGCCTGCCTTTTTATGCTGGGCCGTTACCTGATAGGGCTTTATATAAGTACCACGGGTGCAGGGTCTCCGTATGGTGCAGCAGGGTCACTTATCATTATATTGCTGTGGGTATATTATACCGCTGCTATAATGTATTTTGGGGCAGAATTTACCCGTATGTATGCCATTTTTAAAGGCCGGCGCATACGTCCCAGTGAATATGCAGTATATATTGAGCAAAAAGAGGTTGAATATCATGGCGATATACCGCCTGATAACTGTAAAAGTGATGATACAGACGAAGATTGTGAAGAAGAGCAAGAAGAAAACAAAGTATAAAATGAGAGCCACCTGAATATTCAGGCGGCTTTATTTTTCTATATAGCTAATTCTTCTAATTAAGAGTTTATAAAGTTGATGATATCCTCATTAAACTTATCCTTATGGGTATAAAACAAGCCATGCGGGGCATCGTCATAAATCATATACTCTGCATGCGGAACACGTTTTACGGTTTCTTCGGCCGAGGCATCGATAGGTACGGTTTCATCAGACTTGCCATGAATAACAAGCAGCGGAACTTTTATACTGTCAACATCAGCCCTGAAATCGGTTGTAGCCCAGGCATCCATTGATTTGATGGTAGCATAACCTGCGGAGTTAAGTGTAAGCATAAGGTCTCGTTGTAAAAATGCATCACTTACCGGTTTATTAAACAGGTGCACCCCATAGAATTTTTTTGCAAAGTCGGCCAAAAATGCCGGCCTGTCTTCCTGCAGCTGGTTTTTAATGTCATCAAACATATCCTGTGGCAACCCTGTTGGGTTATCATCCGTTTGTAACAGGTAGGGGGTAACTGCACTTGCCAGCACGGCCTTTGTTACACGTCCATCAGCATTATATTTAGAAAGGTAACGGGCTACTTCTCCCCCACCCATAGAAAAACCAACAAGGGTTACATCTGTCAGCTCCAGCTCTTCAATTATAAGTCTAAGGTCTTGTGCAAAGGTGTCATAATCATAACCATCCCATGGCCTTGACGATTTTCCGAAACCACGGCGGTCATAAGAAATTACCCTGATATTATGTTTAGGTAATTCGTTATACTGGTATTCCCACATTTCATTGTTCAGGGGCCATCCATGTATAAGCACTACAGGCTTGCCACGGCCAATATCCTGGTAAAATAATTTGACTTCTTCATAACTTCCTGATAAACTAACCGAGTTTGTTTTGATAAAAGGCATAATAAATTGTTTTTTGTTAGTAATAATCTCATTATAAAATTACTAAGCAAAAAAAAAGCATCACGTTGATTAAGATACATTTATGAGTTAATAAAAACCTAAAACGAATTATTTAACTGTGGCAGCAGGTCTTACATTGGTAGGCTCTATGTGCTGTAACCCATCTCCCAGGTCATTACGTGCTTCCTGGGCATATTTTTTTAATTTTTCAACAACTACGGGGTACAGGTCCAACACATTATAACGCTCGCCGGGGTCATGAGCTATATCATACAACCCCATAGGTTCTTCCTCTTTTATAATTTTACCGGGCTCCCCGCCACGGCCATGCGGCCCTGTATAAGAATTACTGGTATGTGCAAAAACAAGTTTCCAGTTTTTATAGCGTATAGCCCTCAGGCTGTTACCGTCATAATAATAATAGTATAACTCTCTGGGGCCGGTTTTATCATTACCCGTCCATGCAGGCAGAAAATTTAAGCCATCAATCCGTTCTACCGGCAATTTTGACCCGGTGGCAGCAGCAATAGTAGGTAATATGTCCATACTGGTAATCAGGCTGCTGTTAACATCTCCTGCAGTAACTTTAGATGGCCAGCGGATAATAAACGGTACCCGGGTGCCACCGTCAAAAGCAGTAGATTTGCCTTCCTTAAATCCACCGGCCGATCCTGCATTATCACCAAAATGAAGCCAGGGCCCGTTATCGCTGGTTACAATAAGTATAGTATTTTCTGCAATACCGTTTTCATCAAGTGCTTTCATAATTTCACCTAAAGACCAGTCAAGCTCCATTATAACATCACCAAAAAGCCCCATGCCACTCTTACCTTTAAATCTATCCGACGGCACCAGCGGCGCATGCGGCATAGGGTGCGCCAGGTATAAAAAAAACGGTTTTTTCTTTTCAGCATTAATAAACTTCACAGCTTTTTCTGTAAGCTCAGCTGTAAGGCTCGAAGCACGCTTATGCGTAATAATTGAATCTACTATTTTATCACCATCATATACGGGTACCGCAGGCCAGTCATACCTTATATCTTTAGGATTGGTTACCCTGATACTGTCCCAGGTTACAGGCCATACATCATGAGAATAAGGAATACCGTAAAAAGAGTCAAAGCCATAATGTATAGGCATATAAGGCGGTTTGTTACCCAAATGCCATTTACCCAGCATAGCAGTATCATACCCGGCATCTTTTAGCATGGCTGCAATTGTTTTTTCTTTAGGGTTAAGTGCCCTGTCTGCTCCAGGCAATAATACCCCTGCCATACCTATGCGGTTGGGATAGCTGCCTGTAAGTAATGATGCCCGTGATGCAGTACACACAGGCTGGCCAACATTAAAATGCGTAAAGCGTGTACCCTGTGCAGCAATCTTATTAAAATTTGGTGTGGGTATCCCGGTCATACCATAAGGTTCGGTATCTCCATAGCCCATATCATCCATTAAAATTATTATTACGTTTGGCTTTTTATCTGATTGGGCAAACAGCACTCCTGAAGACAAATAAACAGTAAAAATAAAGGCTTTAAGCAGGGTATACATTGATGAAAATTTATAGCGAAAATACAATAAAAACCTGTTTGTAAAACAAATTCAAAGAATCAGGTAGGGTATATAATTACATTAACTGTTTAAATTTTTAACGTTTATAACACAATTTGTTTTTTTTTAAGAAAACTCTTAGTAAACTTAATATAATAATTATCTTTAACAAATTTTCTAATTGCTCTAATATTTAAATATATAACTAACTAATGTTTATGAAAAAAATTATTCTTCTATTTCTTTTCTTACTATCAACGCTATGTAGTTTTGCACAGCTTGCCGAGGAGAATTTTGAAGGTGCGTGGACCCCATATCCTGCTACTTTAGGATTTGGCGAAGGCAACTACGGCCCTTCAGGATGGTATATCAGGAATGTGGCCCCCAACGGGCCCGGAAAATTCTGGGCACAGCAGGAAAGCAATTCAGATTACCCTGCATACGGAGGCTCAGGCCATGCAGCCTTCCTTGACCGTGATAATGCACCTGGTACAGGTACCAACCTGACCGAAGACTGGTTGATAACCAAACAGTTTACACTGCCTGAAAATGCTGAACTGCACTTTTTTTCAAGGCTTACCCTTAACAACAACCAGGGGTCTGTTTATGATGTACGTATGGGTACCGACCCTACAGACCCATCAACATTTATATCCCTGATTGACAGCGATGGGTGGACGGAACTGGAAATAAACCCGGTTCAGCTGGATTATGTTGAAAAAGTAATTGATATAGCCGGCACTGCCGGCGACCAGGTTTACATTGCCTTTATCATGAAAGGTGACCAGATGGACCGCTGGCTTATAGACAACGTAAAAGTAGTTTCAGAATGCCTTGCCCCTACCGAAAGCAGCCTTACGGCCACCAACCTTGGTGCTACCACAGCCGACCTTAGCTGGGATAACCCCAGTGGGGCTACCAGCTGGGAAGTAGAGGTTGTAGCCGATGACGATGTACCTGTGGGGCAAGGGGTTGTGTATACCGGCACCCTGCCTATAACGGTTGAAAACCTTACCGCCAGTACCTGCTACAAATTTTATGTACGTGCAGTATGTGGCGACGGTGGTACCAGTGACTGGATAGGCCCTGAAAATTTTTGTACAGGTGTTTGTGAGGCTGAAGACCAGTGTACCTACTCTTTTGTAGTATGGGACTCCTGGGGTGATGGCTGGAACGGCAACACCATGACGGTATCCCAAAACGGCATTACCATGGGTACCCTTACCATGACCGGTGGTGCCGGCCCTAACACTATTTCTATCGCCTTGTGTGATGACCAGCCTTTACAGCTGTTCTGGAACTCTGGTGGTGGCTTTCCTGGAGAAGTAGGGGTTTCTATAATAAACAATTTTGGACAGACAATCTTTACCAAAAACCCGGGTACGGGCTCTCAAAACACCTCACTTTACAATGCTACCATTGATTGTGATACCCCGTTGTGCCTGCCTACAAGCGGCTTAACCGTTACCGGCATAACCACCTACACAGCCAACCTGGGATGGACAGGCCCAGCTACAGGTAACTGGGAATATTATGTGGTACCAACAGGTGCACCCGCACCAACGGCTACTACTGCAGGTGTAGTTACTACTACCAACCCGGTAACGGCAACTACAGTAACCACCACAGGGGAAGATCTTGACCCAGATACCACCTACCAGTTTTATGTACGTTTAATTTGTACTGATGGTACAAGTACATGGGCAGGCCCTTTTAGCTTTACCACCCTGCCTACCTGCCCTAAACCTATAAATATAACTACTACTGCCATTGGAATGGAAACAGTTACCATAGGCTGGACGGAAACCGGTACAGCTACCCAGTGGGAAGTATATGTGGTAACTAATGGCTCTCCGGCGCCAACAGCTACTACCGAGGGCGTGGTTACTACCGATAACCCTTTGGAATATAACACAGGCCTTACTGCAGGCACTATTTACCAGGTATATGTAAAAGCAATATGTACCGAAGATACTGACGAAAGCCAGTGGTCTGCCCCGGTAACTTTTAATACTACTATATGTAACCCTGAAGACCAATGTATATGGACCTTTACAGTTTGGGATTCATGGGGTGACGGCTGGAATGGCAACACCATGACAGTATCTCAAAACGGCACTACCATTGGCACCCTTACCATGACAAGCGGTGCAGGACCAAATAACTTTACTTTCTCGGTATGTAATGATGCTCCTCTTCAATTGTTCTGGAACTCTGGTGGTAGCTTTGCTTCAGAAGTAGGTGTATCTATTAAAAATAGTTTTGACCAAACCCTGTTTACCAAAAACCCTGGTACCGGTTCACAAAACACTGTATTATATAATACAACAGTAGATTGTGATACCCCTGCATGTTTAGCACCAACAGCACTTGCAGCAGCCAATATAGATACCACTACGGCAGACCTTAGCTGGACAGGCCCAGTAGGAGCAACCGAATGGGAAGTGGTAGTGCAGCCAACAGGCGGCACACCACCAACAGATGCTACCGATGGAGAAAATACTACACTCCCCTATAATGCAGACGAACTTACCCCTGATACTACCTATCAGTTTTGGGTAAGGGCACTTTGTTCTGAAGACAGCACCAGCCCGTGGGCAGGCCCTTTTAGCTTTACTACACTACCTACATGCCCTAAACCAATAACACTTACAGCTACTAGTATTACAAGTACGGGTGCCTTATTGGGATGGACAGAAGCGGGCTCCGCTTCTGACTGGGAAGTATATGTAGTAACTGCAGGTACTGCTGCGCCAACTGCTGCAACAGACGGGGAAGATGCATCTGCAACATCGTTTGATGCTTCAACACTTAACCTTACGCCCGATACTAATTATGTGTTTTATGTACGCGCGCTTTGTGGCGGCGAAGACGGAAACAGCACCTGGGCAGGGCCTTTTGCTTTCCATACAGCTATTGGAAATGACGACTGCTCTGGTTCGGTAGCTTTAACTGTAAATCCCGATGAAGACTGTATTGATACTACTACAGCAAACTTTACCGGCGCAACAGCCTCGGCAACAGCGCCATGTAGCGGTATAAACGGCTCGGATATATGGTATAATTTTGAGGCTACTTCTACCTATCACGGCATATCACTTTCCAACTTCAATAACATAGCATCGCAACAGCCTATAGTAATAAGTTTGTATGAAGGTGATAGCTGCGGTAACCTTTCTCTTGTTGACTGTAGCGTAAACAATGTATTAAATGCCAACGGGCTTACACCCGGCACTGTGTATACCGTAAGGCTTACTATAAACAACAGCAGCCCTACGCTTACCACGTCATTTGATATTTGTGTAAACACACTTAATGGCCCAAGTAACCAAAATCAGGATGAGTGTATTATCACTACTATAAATTATGACTTTGAATTACCTTCTGTAACCAATAGTACCTTTCCAACATTTGTTAACCACAATGCGGTTCAGGGCTGGAGGACTACAGCTTCTGACCAGATGATGGAATTTTGGCCTGTGCCTAATTACGAAAATGTGCCATCATACAGCGGTTCGCAATTTATAGAACTTAACGCCAACCTTGTAAGCGGGGTGTATCAGGATTATGATACTCCGGCTGCCGGAACAGTATTTAATTACAGTTTTGCACACCGCGGAAGGCAGGGTACAGATACCTGCCAGTTACTTGCAGGCCCCCCCGGCGGACCATATGTAAATGTTGGATCACCTGTAACTACCGGAAATACTGCATGGAGTTTTAACACAGGTTCTTATATTGTACCTACAAACCAGCCTATTACACGATTTATATTTCAATCGGTATCAAGTGTTGGCGGGGCAAGTGTAGGTAACTATCTTGATTCAATTACCTTTACAGCCAACAATGGTATTATCACCCCAAGCCCGCTGGCATTAGACTGCTCTAGTGTTATAGCAAACGTTGCCGCAAATGGTAACGGAGAGTGGGTTGCACATACTGATAATCCAAGCGCCACAGTAATTGCCAACCCTGTAAGTAATACCACTACTATTACAGGCTTTACAGAAGAAGGCAGTTATTATTATGACTGGACAACAGATTATTGTACCAGTACGCTGGAAATTACTTTTGACGGTATTGCTGTAGACAGCCCGGTAGTTGTCTCAGACATAACATATTGCCAGAATGACGCACCTGCGGTACTTACCGCTCAGGCTTTGCCCGGCTATACCCTAAATTGGTATACTGACCCAACAGGCGGAACGCCTCTTGCAGGCGCCCCTACTCCGGATACTTCAGTAGCAGGCACAACCAGCTATTATGTTAGCCAGACATTAAGTATTTGCGAAAGCAACAGGGCTGAAATTACTGTTACTGTAAACCCAACACCAGATGCACCACTTGCTAATGATGTTGAATATTGTTCCAATACAGTAGCAACGCCTTTAACAGCTACAGCAGAGCCAGGGTATACTCTTAACTGGTACACTGTAGCAAATGGGGGCACAGCAGTAGCATCAATAACACCTGATACTTCGGTTACCGGTACTACTGTTTACTATGTAAGCCAAACTTCTGCCGAAGGTTGCGAAAGTGACAGGACAGCAGTAAGCGTTACCATAAACCCTTCCATTCCTGTAGTAACAACATTTACATTACCTTCAGAAATTTGTGGTGTGCCTACATTAATGCCTGATAAAGCACCAGGATTTACAACAGGGGGAACATTCACGTCCGATGTAACAGGGATTGTATTTAATACTGCAACCGGAGAAATTGATGTTGAAAACAGCTTGCCGGGTACTTATACCATAACGTACACCATAACTGCCGACCCTGATAACTGTATACCTGCCAGCACTACATCTGATACAATAACTATATCACCATCGGTACAGCCTGTAACCGGATTTAGCTACCCTACAGTATTCTGCCAAAACGGCGGAAATCAGGTTCCGGTACTCGATGCAAATATTACAGCAGGAGGCACCTTTACCGCTGTCCCCGCAGGACTGTCTATAGACGCAACTACAGGTGAAATAAACGCCTCAGCCAGCCAGCCTGGAGCATATGATATTACATACACGTATGGAGGAGATAGTACAAATTGCGTTGCTTCGGGCAGCACAACTTTTATAGTAACCGTATCTCCGGCTTTTGTACCTATAGTACAGTTTGACTTTGCCGATTCATACTGCTTTGGCACAGCCAGTGATACTCCTGCACTTGCTCCAGGATTCACAACAGGAGGCACTTTTACAGCAAGCAACGGATTGGCTATTAATGCAACAACGGGAGAAATTAATATTTCTGACAGTGCGGCTGGTATATATACAGTAACCTATACTGTAGCGGCCGACGCAGCAACCTGTAATGAAGGGGCAACTTTTAGTGATACCTTTACCATTAGTAACGACCTTAGCTTTACCCTTAATGGCAATTGCGAAAACAATGCTTATATTATAACGGCAACCCCAACAGGCGATGCCTTTAATCAGACGGGTATAGCATTTAACTGGACTACTGCCCAGGGTGTACCGGTAGGTAATGACTCCCCTACTTTTAATGTGACCGATTATGCGGCAACATCAGGCATTACCCTACCGGCACAGTTTGTACTTACTGTACAATATGCCGATTGCGAAAACTCTGTGTTATACGAAGTGGCCGATATAAGCTGTAACATACAACGCGGTATTTCACCAAACAACGATGGTGATAATGATAATTTTGACCTGATGGCCCTTGGTGTGAAAAAGCTTGTTATTTTTAACCGTTATGGTAAAGAAGTATACAGCAAATCTAATTACACAACTGAGTGGCACGGACAAACTGCCAGCGGTGATGAGCTTCCTACAGGTACATATTTTTACTCTATCGAGACAAATGCAGGCGAAAATAAAACCGGATGGATTTATGTTAACCGTCAAATAAATTAGAATACAGATTTTTCAGAAATTAATAAATAAGGCACCGGAAATTTCCGGTGCCTTATTTATTTCTCTATAAAAAACTCAAAAATTACCATTTATTTAAAATAATGGCCTTATTTTTGTTAAACAATTGTTAATTTTTACTTAAACATAGCTTAATTATAAAGGCATAAACAGTAGGAATTATAATTTTGACACCAATTGCAACTAAAAGCTAAAAAACACCTTACTCTATGAAAAGAAAAACTACCTTACGGTATGTCTTATTACTGTCTTTTTTATTTATAATAAACACAATAAGTCATGCACAGGTTTACATGCATGATTTTGGAACCAGTAGTATTACCACTCACCCTTATACTGATACTCCATCAGTTTTAGATGCTGCTTTATCAAACTCATCATGGACAAATAGCAACAACGCCTGGACAAGTTTTAGCGGCGCAAGTGGAGAAGCTATTGCGTTATCAAATAGTGGAGGAACACCTACTATAACATTTAATTTTCAGGTTGCCCCGGGCAAACAATTAGATATTAACTCATTTAATTTCTGGAGACGCAGGAGTAATACCGGTGCACAAAACTGGAGCATGACCATAAACGGAATTATGGTAGGCTCAGGAGATATAAAAACTACAGGAGAAGAAATTGGCCTTACTCCGGTAGCAAATGCAGTTACAGGCCTTACAGGTACTGTAACTGTGAAATTAAACCTTAGCGGCGCTACCGGCAGCGGTACTTTCAGGCTGGATGACTTCACCTTAAATGGTATTGTAACAAGTACTTGTGCCTCTACAGTAGTAAGCTCTTTCTTTCCCCTTTCAGGGCCTGCACATACATTAATAACAATAAATGGTTCGGGTTTTCAAACTGGTTCGGGTACTACTTCTGTATTATTTAATGGAGTAGCTTCTCCTGGCTTCACAGTAATTTCTAACAACCAGATTAAGGCTATAGTACCCGAAAATGCAACTTCAGGAACTGTAACTGTAGTAAGCAATGGTTGTAGCGGAAATTCATCAACTCCTTTTAACTTAATAATATCAAATTGCGGAAGCGCTGTTTCACCTACCGAACTTTTTATATCTGAAGTATATGATGACGAAGCCGGTGAAGGTGGCGCTATTGAATTATATAACGCAACAGGCGCACCCATAAATCTATCACAATATAGTATTGCACGCTCCGCTTCAATAGGGGGCGGCAACACATATGATATTGCTTTAAGCGGAACCCTTGCCCCTAATGCTGTTTATATAGCACGTACAAGCACCCCTGTTTGTGGCCTGTCCGGAACTCCGTCTGCAACACTTACAACAGGTTTTAATGATAGTGATGAATTACAACTCAAAAAAAACGGAACCGTAATTGACAGGGTATATACACCGTCAAACTTAGGGTTTACAATGATACGTAATGCTAATGCTTCGGTACCTGCGGCAGCATACAACAGTGCCGACTGGACTATTAGCAATACTGAAGAATGCACCAACCTTGGCATACATTCTATAACCACCGATAACAATTCTTATGTGGCAACCCAGCCTGCAAGCGAGGCAATTTGCGAAGGGGGCGGGGCACAATTTGCTGTAGCAATAAGTGATCAAGTAGATTACACCTACCAATGGAAAATGCTGAACAGTTCAGGAAACTGGAGTAATATAACTGATAATGGAAATTTTTCGGGTACCAATACAGCCACACTTACTATTACTGATGCTCCACTAAGTTTAAATTCAGCACAGTTTTATTGTGAAATTAATTCACCAGGCTGTGTACTGGTAACAAATGCGGCACAACTTACCGTATCACCTTTGCCATTGGCTATAGTAATACCTACCCAGCCTACATGTTTGGTTACCACCGGGAGCCTTATTATAGTACCAGCCGTTGGGCAGGGGCTTACCTATAGCCTTGATGGCACTAACTTTCAGTCAGAGCCTATTTTTAGCAGCCTGGTACCGGGTAGCTATACCCTTACCATAAAAACATCTGCCGGATGTTTTACCACAGTTCCTGTAACTATAAATGAAGCACCGGAAATACCTTCAACCGCTAACATAAGCATTACACAGCCTACCTGTGCAACCGCAACAGGCAGTATAACAATAAACAGCCCATTAAATGTTGATTTTACTTACAGCATTAATGGTGTAGATTACCAAAGCAGCCCTGTATTTTCTAACCTTAACCCTGGAACGTACCAGGTAACAGTTATGTCGCTATTAGGTTGTGTATCTACAGCAGCAACCGTAACCATAAACCAGGTACCGCCACCACCGGCAACTCCTGAAGTAACAGTTACACAACCTACCTGTAGCGAGCCTACAGGTACTATAACGGTAACAGCTCCCATAAACGGTGCCTATAGTTATAGTATAGACGGTGTTAACTTTCAAATGGGAACTACTTTTGCAGGTTTAGCAGAAGGCAATTATACCATAACTGTAAAAAATGTTGAAGAGTGTACCTCTGTATCAGGCAACATAATTATAAATGCAGCGCCTGCTCCGCCAGCGGTGGCAACTACTACTGTAACACAGCCTACCTGTGACACCCCAACCGGAACTATAGAAATTACGGCTCCAATCGGCTCAGAATATACCTACAGTATTGATGGTACCAACTTTCAAACGGGAACTACTTTTACAGGTCTGGCCGAGGGCGATTATACTATAACTGTACAAAATGCTGAAGGTTGTACCTCAGTAACAGGAACTATAACTATAGATACTGCACCGGTACTTCCTGATACTGCAATAACAACGGTAACACAACCTACGTGTATAATACCAACAGGAACTATTATAATTACATCACCAATAGGATTGGGATATACCTATAGTATCGACGGAACTAACTTTCAAACAGAACCTATTTTTGCAGGTTTAGGCCAGGGTAGCTATACGGTAACCGTACAAAATGCTGATGGCTGTACCTCTCAAACTACTGTAACCATAAATACTATACCTACAATTACAGTAGCAACAACTATAGTTACACAGCCTACCTGTATAACACCAACAGGAACTATAGAAATTACTGCGCCTTTAGAACTAGGATATACCTATAGCATTGATGGCATTAACTTCCAAACAGGAACTACTTTTGCTGGTTTAGCAGAAGGCAGCTATACCATAACCGTACAGAATGCTGATGGTTGTACTTCAGTAACCGGAACCATAACAATAAATGCAGTACCTGCTCCGCCGGCAGTAGCAACAACTACTGTAATGCAGCCTACCTGTGCTACACCAACAGGAACTATAGAAATTACAGCTCCAACAGGAACAGGATACACATATAGCATTGATGGTACCAACTTTCAAACGGGAACTACTTTTACAGGTCTGGCCGAGGGCGATTATACTATAACCACACAAAATGCTGACGGTTGTACCTCAGTAACAGGAACTGTAACTATTGATGCCGCACCGGCACCACCTGTGGCGGCTACAACTACTGTAACGCAACCTACCTGTACTACACCAACCGGAACTATAGAAATTACAGCTCCAACAGGAACAGGTTACACGTATAGCATTAACGGAACTGACTTCCAGTCAGAAACTACCTTTGCTGATCTTGGACAAGGCAGCTATACAGTAACCGTACAAAATGCTGATGGCTGTACTTCCCAAACTACTGTAACTATAAATACTGCGCCTACAGTTGCAGTAGCAACAACTACAGTAACACAACCTACCTGTACTACACCAACAGGAACTATAGAAATTACCGCTCCAACAGGAACAGGTTACACGTATAGCATCAATGGAACTGACTTCCAAACAGGAACTACTTTTGCTAACTTAACGGAAGGTACTTATACCCTAACAGTACAAAATACCGAAGGATGTACATCAGTATCAGGAAATATAGCAATTAATGCAGTAGCTCCAGTTGCAGTAGCTACAACTACAGTAACACAGCCTACCTGTGCAACACCAACAGGAACTATAGAAGTTACCGCTCCAACAGGAACAGGATATACCTATAGCATTGATGGTACTAATTTTCAAACAGGAACTACTTTTTCCGGTTTAGCCGAGGGCAATTATACTATAACCACACAAAATGCTGACGGTTGTACATCTGTAACAGGAACTGTAACTATTGATGCCGCACCGGCACCACCTGTGGCAGCTACAACTACAGTAACACAACCTACTTGTACTACACCAACAGGAACTATAGAAATCACTGCGCCAACAGGAACAGGATATACGTATAGCATTAACGGAACTGACTTCCAGTCAGAAACTACTTTTGCTGATCTTGGTCAGGGGGGGTATACTGTAACGGTACAAAATGCTGATGGCTGTACTTCACAAACTACTGTAACTATAAACACTGCTCCTACAGCTGCAGTAGCTACCACCACAGTGACACAGCCTACCTGTACTACACCAACAGGAACTATAGAAATTACAGCTCCAACTGGAACAGGTTATACGTATAGCATCAATGGCACTGACTTCCAAACAGGAACTACGTTTGCTGACTTAACTGAAGGTACTTATACCATAACAGTACAAAATACAGACGGCTGTACTTCAGTAACCGGAACCATAACAATAAATGCAGTACCTGCTCCGCCAGCAGTAGCAACAACTACTGTAACACAGCCTACCTGTGCTACACCAACAGGAACTATAGAAGTTACCGCTCCAACAGGAACAGGATACACTTATAGTATTGATGGTACTAACTTTCAAACGGAAACTACTTTCAGTAACCTTGCACCAGGCACATACACTGTTACAGTTATGTCAACATCAGGATGTACTTCAGAAACAGCTGAAATCACTATAAACACTGCTGATGATGCGCCTGATACACCTACTGTAACAGTTACACAACCAAACTGTACTACTATGTCATGGGGTAATATACAGGTTACCGCACCTACAGGTACTGGTATAACTTATAGCATAGACGGCACCAACTTTCAGAGTAATTCACTTTTTGCCGGACTAACACCCGGAGATTATACCGTAACCGTTAAAAATGCAAACGGATGTACATCAACATCAGGTATAATAACTATAAACCCGATACCAACAGCGCCTATAATGGCAGTTGCCACACTTACACAACCTACCTGTACTGTACAAACAGGCACAATAACCATAACAGCGCCTGTAGGTACAGAATACACGTATAGTATTGACGGAGTAAACTATCAGTCAAGCCCTATATTTTCAGGACTTGCACCCGGAGCCACTTATGTAATAACTACAAAGAATGAGGCAGGTTGTACTACCGACTCACAACCGTACACTATTGATCCTTCTCCGGCGCCTGCCATAGCAGCTACAGATGTTACACAACCTACTTGTTCTACAGCAACAGGTACTATTGTGGTTACCTCGCCAACAGGATCTGGTTTTACCTATAGCCTTGATGATGGTCCGGAACAAAACGGCACTATGTTTATTAATGTAACTCCCGGCCCTCATACTATAACGGTAACAAATCTAAACGGATGTACCTCTGTTACTCCGGCGATAATAATTAACCCTGCTCCTGAAACACCTGAAGTAGCTAAATTTAACCTGACACAACCTACGTGTGCTACAGGAACCGGAAGTATCATTATAACTTCTCCTTTGGGAGATGAGTACTCGTACAGTATTAATAATGGGGCAAGTTATCAGGATGAGACTGAATTCAATAATGTAGCGCCAGGAACATATATTGTTACCGTAATTGGTGCCGGAGGCTGTACATCAGAGTCTGCTAGCTTTACCTTAGCAGAACCAACAGGCGACATTACATTAACAGGTACTGAAGGCTGCCGCGAGGTTGGCACCGGTAATGGGTACATTCTTGAAATATCAGCTTCAGGAAGCTCATTTGATGCCGCTACAGCAACCTATAGCTGGACAGACCAGTTTGGAAATACACTGGAAGGCGATACAATGTTTAATGTTACTCAATATATGAGGGATTACAACATCACCGCATCAGACTTCCCGGTAGATTTTACTGCTACCGTAACAACTTCTGGCGGCTGTACTGGCACATATACTTTTAGTGTTGACAGCGGTTTTTGTGACATCCCAAGGGGTATATCACCTAACAACGACGGCATGAATGACAACTTTGACATCTCTTATATGAATGCCAAAAAACTAAGCATTTTTAACCGTTATGGCGAACAGGTATACACCAAAGCCAATTACAAAAACGAATGGTACGGACAAAGCGATAAAGGTGAATTACCTACCGGCACATATTTTTACGTGATTGAATTTGATAACGAATCTAAAACCGGATGGGTTTATATAAACCGTGAAATTAATTAAACCTCAAAATACACAACTAAACACGAAGGGACTCTGCACAAACAGAGTCCCTTTTTTATTGTATATACTACATTATTTGGTAAACAGGTGGTAATTAAAGCAACGTTTGGTATAAGCTGTAATTTTCTTCATCAAAGCAAACAAACAGCACCTGATCTATATGGGCATCGTTTTTTAAAAAATCCTTTACTGTAGTTATGGCTATCTCGGCAGCACGTTGTTTAGGAAAATGATATACCCCTGTGCTGATATTAGGAAATGCTATGGTTTTAATAGAATTTTCTACTGCTACTATAAGGCTGTTGCGGTAAGCGTTAGCAAGTAAGAGTTCCTTTTCTTTTTTATCACCGTTATAAACCGGCCCAACGGTGTGTATTACATATTTTGCAGGTAAATTACCCGCGGTAGTAATTACGGCTTCGCCTGTTGGGCACCCGCCCTGGCGGTTTCTTATTTTAATACAGTCTTCAAGTATGGCTTTACCCCCTGCTCTGTGTATGGCTCCATCTACACCGCCGCCGCCCAAAAGGCTGCTATTGGCAGCATTTACAATAGCATCGGTATGCATCTTGGTAATATCGCCTTTAATCAGGGCTATTTTATCCATACCCGCAAGATTTAGTTATTTTACTTCTTTAACACCGCTTATAAAAATCCACTTCATAAAAATACGCTGCTCCCCTTTAAGCCTTACTGCCTGAAATTTAGGGGCAATAATAGTAGAAACTACTGCTGCGGTTAACGGCACCCAAAACCCTGAAAGGCCTGTAAACTCATCAATAACATATAGGAAAAGTATGAATAAGGGTGCAAATCCTAAAAAATTGTATAATAATGCTTTTACTGTTTTATTCATTTATGCTACTATTAAATTTGGCTCTTTTACTGCCTTCGTATATGTCATATTTTACTAGTCTGGCCTCCAGTTTTCCATTAAAGAGTTTAATTTTCCTTGAAGGTTTTAATCCCACATATTTAAGGGCTTCCAGGTTAGCTGTTATAAACCATGCCTGGGTATTAGGGTAGCCTTGTTTAAAGGTATCTCCTATTTCCCTGTAAAAACGCTCAAGGTCTACATCAAGGCGTTCGCCGTAGGGGGGATTAAACACCATGTGCAGTGGCCCCTGTGTTTGCTTTCCCGTATCAAAAAAATTCTCCTGGTGTATTTGTACATACTCCTCCAGGTTGGCATTTTTAATGTTATCTTTTGCCTTGGCCACAGCCGATGGCGCTTTATCATATCCTGTTATGGTATAATGAAATTCTTTTACTTTTTTCAGTAGCGATTCGGTAATAGAATCAAATAAATCATTGTCCCAGTCGTTCCACTTTTCAAAGGCAAATTCTTTACGGTTAATATTGGCCGGGATATTACAGGCTATCATGGCAGCTTCGGCCAAAATGGTGCCACTGCCACACATAGGGTCCAGAAAATCACCATGGCCGTCCCATCCGCTAAGCAACAGCATGCCTGCCGCCAGCACCTCATTTATAGGTGCTATGTTAGTTGCGGTGCGGTAACCCCTGTGATGCAATGACCTACCTGAAGAATCAAGCGACACCGTACATAATTCATCAAAAATATGCACGTTAATACGCAGGTCTGGAAAATCTTTGTCAATGTCCGGTCGCTTGCCAGTGTTGTCCCTAAACTGGTCTACAATAGCGTCTTTAGCTTTTAGTGCCACAAATTGCGAGTGGTTAAAGCGTTCGCTATTAACTGTAGCATCAATTACAAAGCTGTTATTTACAGTAATATAATCGCTCCAGTCTATACTCTGTATGCCTTTATAGAGGCTTTGTTCATTATACACCCTAAACTCTTTTACAGGCTTCAGAATTTTTAATGCGGTACGCAATGCAAGGTTGGCTTTATACATAAAGCCTTTATCGCCTACAAAACTCACCATGCGTACACCCTGCTCTACATGCTGGGCACCCAGCTGCAGCAATTCTTTTGCCAGTATTTCTTCAAAGCCAAACAGTGTTTTGGCTACCATTTTATAATTATCCATCTGTGCGTTTTCCGTTTCGGATACAAAAATAAGTTAAATTTATGGTACGCGCTTATGGTTGCCTTTATACTTTACTCTCAAATAATAGATTGCCTATAGAACATTATGCTCAACGTTATTTATACAACTAAAAAAGGCAACGGAGGTTTAAAATCCTCCGTTGCCTTTTTTAGTAATTTATAGTAAGACAGTGCTTTTCTAATACAGTTACTTGCTTGTTATAAAGCTGTCTTTTTATTTTTATTTATTCGCCTCATTTTTGGCATCTTCTATCATTTTTTCATTTGCGGTAATAGCAAACTCAACACGCCTGTTTTTTGCCCTGCCTTCAGCAGTTTCATTATCCGCTATTGGGTCGGCTTCACCTTTACCCATAGTATTAAACCTGCTGGCAGAAAGTCCCTTGCCGGCAAGATAACTTTTTACAGAAGCTGCACGCTGTTCGCTTAATTTTTGGTTATACTCATCGCTACCGCTACTGTCTGTATATCCAAAAATATCTATATTAGTATCAGGATATTCATTAAATACGGGAACCAGTTTATCAAGGTTGGCTTTTGCTGTAGGAGTTAAAGATGATTTATTAAGGTCAAAATTTACAGAGTTTTCACCCAGTGTAAGTTTAATACCTTCTCCTACCCTTTCTACTTCTGCACCCGGTAGTGCTTCATCAATTTTTTGTGCCTGTTTATCCATACGGTTACCAATAACACCCCCAACAGTACCACCCACTACACCACCAATAATGGCGCCCAGGGCAGTATTGCCGCCTTTACCTACATTGTTACCAATAACACCGCCAATCACCGCGCCAGATGCAGCACCTATACCCACACCGCGTTGTGTGTTGTTAGAATTTTTTACCGCATCGCAAGAACTCAAGCCCAGTACTACTAAGAATGACAGTACTACTGTATAAAATTTATTAGTTTTCATAATTATTTTTTTAATGTTTTTATTATTTATACTTTTTGAAAATTGTAAACTACTTCTACGTTTTTACCACCTACAGAAACGTTATCTATTAACTGAAACGAATTTTCGGTTTGGTTACGCATTTGCAGGTAATAGCCATCGGTTACATTTTTGCCTTTTTCACCTTCGGTTATTTTAAGGGTAAAAGCGCCTTCTTTAGTTACAGTCCAAACAATAGGGCTGCTGAAAGAAGGGCAGCCTGCTTTGGCAAGGCTCATAGACCCTTTATTGTTATTAGATATAAAACTCCATGAACTGCCCACAAAACACTGGCTGTCGGCAATATCAAATGTAGTTACCTTAATGTAATCTGAACCGGGATAGGTAACACTGGTAATTGTCCAATTACCTTTTAGGCCCACCTGGCTTTTAGTATCTAAAGATCCGCATGAGGCCAGCAATGCTGTAAATACAGCTAATAATAAAAACTTTTTCATAATCTGTACTATAGGTTAAAATTATTTTTAATACCAAGGCAAATGGCCTGTTATTACAAGGTAAAGTTAGGCATATTGCCCCCCATTTTACAACACAGGAGTAGTAATTTTAACAGGATTTATATTATTTTTATAACACCAGGTTCACACTTTATTGCTGCTGTTACATAAAAATAAAGGCATTACACAATAATGATAATCCGCACAGGATACTGTATTAATCTTTTCTTAAAACGAAAATCTTTTAACAATTGAGGGCTGTCTTACGTATTAAAAAAATGCCAATTTGTCATTAATGGTTAAATGGTATCTTATTTGGGTAAATGTGTATAGCAAACAATAAAAACGATATAATAATGACAACAGGAAAAATTAATGTTTCGGTAGAAAACATCTTTCCCTTAATCAAGAAATTCTTATACAGCGACCACGAGATTTTTTTACGTGAACTTGTGAGCAACGCAACAGATGCCACACTTAAGCTGAAACACCTTACCAGTATTGGTGAAGCCAATGTAGAATACGGCAACCCGGTAATTGAGGTTAAAATAGATAAAGAGGGGAAAAAGCTGCATATTACTGACCAGGGTATTGGTATGACGGCAGAAGAAGTTGACAAATATATTAATGAAGTTGCTTTTTCGGGAGCTGAGGAGTTTTTGGAGAAATATAAAGACTCTGCCAAAGATTCAGGTATTATAGGCCATTTTGGCCTTGGTTTCTATTCTGCCTTTATGGTGGCAGAGAAAGTAGAGATTATTACCAAGTCATACAAAGAGGAACCTGCTGTACACTGGACGTGCGATGGAAGCCCGGAATTCACCCTTGAACCATCTGACAAAACAGCGCGTGGTACAGAAATAATACTGCATATTGCAGAAGACTCAACTGAGTTTTTAGAAGAAGGCCGCATACGCGAACTGCTTACCAAGTACAACAAATTTATGCCGGTGCCTATTAAATTTGGTACCCGTAAAGAAACGCTGCCAAAGCCGGAAGATGCACCAGAAGATTATAAAGCAGAGGAAATTGAGGTGGATAACATCATCAATAACCCTAACCCGGCATGGACAAAACAGCCAAGCGACCTTACCGATGAAGATTATAAAGCATTTTACCATGAGCTGTACCCAATGCAGTTTGAGGAGCCTCTTTTTAACATACACCTTAATGTAGATTATCCATTTAACTTAACGGGTATACTGTACTTCCCTAAACTATCTGCAGACCTACAGGTACAGAAAGATAAAATACAACTATATCAAAACCAGGTTTTTGTTACCGACAATGTAGAAGGTATTGTACCTGAGTTTTTAACCATGCTACGCGGTGTGATAGATAGCCCGGACATTCCGTTAAACGTATCGCGCTCTTACCTACAGGCAGATGGCAACGTTAAAAAGATAAGCAACTACATTACCCGTAAAGTAGCCGATAAGCTAAAATCGTTATTTAACGAAAACCGTGAGGATTTCCAGAAAAAATGGGATGATATTAAAATTGTACTGGAATACGGTATGCTAAGCGAGCCTAAATTTTATGAAAAGGCCGGCGCCTTTACCCTATACCCTACTACCGATGGTAAATATTATACGCTTGAAGAGCTTAAAGAAGCCCTTAAAGATAAACAGACTGATAAAGACGGTAAACTGGTAGTATTGTATGCAAGCAATAAGGAAGAACAACACAGCTACATTGCCGATGCAAAAGAAAAAGAATATGAAGTGCTGCTTTTAGACAGCCCTATAGTATCTCACCTGATACAAAAACTTGAGGCCGATAACGAAAACCTTACGTTTGCCCGTGTAGATGCTGATTCTCTTGATAAGCTTATTAATAAAGATGAGGAGCAGATAAGCAAACTAAATGATGAGGAAAAAGAAAAGCTAAAAACCCAACTTGAGGAAATTGTACCAAAGCAAACCTATACCGTTCAGCTTGAGGCTATGGACAGCAGCGCAACACCTTTCCGCATTACACAGCCGGAGTTTATGCGCCGTATGAAAGAGATGAGCCAGAGCGGCGGCGGTGGTATGTTTGGTATGGGCAACATGCCGGAAATGTATAACCTTGTAGTAAATACCAACAGCGAGCTTGCCGGGCAGATATTGGGCACCGAAGATGCTGCACAACGCTCCGCTTTAGTTAAACAAGCACTGGATCTTGCCAAGCTTAGCCAAAACCTTTTAAAAGGTGAAGAGCTAACTGCGTTTGTTAAACGTAGCTTTGAACTTATTAAATAAGAATAAGACTATTAGATAATAGATGAGAGATAATAGAAACCCTGCGGTGCGAGCCGCAGGGTTTCTATTTCTTATCTGTAGGTTTAATATCAGTTCGCGGTGGTGGGGGTGTATATTTATAATCCGGCAAACTACTTTTTTCAACACCTCCATTAACTCTGCCTCCAATATTTCCATTGTTAGAGGAATCACTTATGTGCTTTTTATCATCACTCATAATAAATTTATTTATCATTTATAGGTTTTACATTATAATTGCTCTTCAAAAAGACACTAATCTTGTCTTCCGCTTGCTTATTTATTTTTTTTGGAACATCAAAAAATACGTCATCACTAAATTTTAAAATCTCAATTGCTTGTTTTTTTAATTCATAATAATATTCTTCTATGTCATCCTCATTGAGTTTACCCCTAGATATTCTGTCCCAAAACCTTTCATATTGTAAATTTAAATCTTCTAGATTTATATATTTTGTACCTAATTCTTTTATATACTTATTATATGGAAGTAAAGGTCTAATTGTTGTTATAGCCTGAGAAGTAGCTATAATTATAGTCCAAAGTAATTGTAATTCATCCCAAATTAACCATCCTGCGATACTAGATGAAGAGGCAATGGTTAAAAAAAGACTTATACACCATTCTCTTTTTTGATATTTCTTGTATAACAGTTCAACTAAAAATGATTTATATTTAAAATTAACTAAACATGCCCATACTCTACCCTCCATATAAGAAAATTATAATACTAATTTACAAATAATATCAACATCTAGAATATATTTTTTTTAACAATTGCATGTAGTTTTTAACACAATATTTAACTATTACAAAAACATAATAAATTATAATCACAACAATACTTACCATAGCAGGTATTGTGCTCAGATAGAAAATGAGTGAAACAGATAAAAATATCTTTTAAAACCGCAGATTTTTTATTTTAAGGCTTAATAGTACCTTCTACACTATCATCATACGTTTCGCCTTTTATGGCGCCGTAAGCGCGTTTTACCAGTGCTACAGCCATACCGTGCTTGGTATCCCAGTAATAACCATCGGTAGGGGTAAATTTAATAACCGTAATACGCGGGTCATCTTTACCTTCGGTAAACCAGGTTTTCATCATCGGGTCCCATAGTTCATCAATCTTCTGTTTGTCCTTGCTGATGGTGCAGTGCCCGTAAAGGCTTAAAAAATCGCTGTACTTCCCACCCTGAAAAAGAAGTTGCGCAGCAGGGTCTTTTTCAAGTTCTTTGTTTTTGTGAGAATCGTCTGCACTTAAAAACCAGAAGTTACCTTCGTCATCAATAACCTCGGGGGCCATTGGGCGGGTATCAAATGGTTTACCGGTTTCTATCTGCGTACAAAAAAAACATGAGCCTGCAGCTTTTGCCAGTTCCTTAATTTTCTCAAGGCCTTCCTGCCCTGCCAGGTTTTTAAAATTATCTTCGGGTTGTTGCTTGTTTATAGAGTCCATAACATTTTTTTTTAATTATAACTTAAAGGTAATACATATAGCAGCATACAGTTGTTAGCATATTGATAATGTTTTACCAAAAAAAATTATCAAAATGGCACCTTTATCTTAATAAGAGTAAATACAACCCCTCAAAAACATCAGTCAACCAAACAAAAACTTTGTAACTTTGGTATCTCGTCAACTTTTTGACTTTAAGACTTTACAAACTTCAGACTTAAATGAACCTTTCACCCGAAACCCCCGCACTGCTGTTCTCAGCCACATCACTAATACTGCTGGCCTATACTAACCGTTTCCTTACTATTGCAAGTATAGTGCGTGGGCTTAAAAAAAATTACGAAGAAAACCAGACAAAAAGTATTCTTGTAGAAATAAAAAACCTCAACCTGCGCCTTACACTCATCCGCCATATGCAGATGTATGGGGTACTTAGCCTGTTTTTTTCGGTTTTCTCCCTTACGCTGATGTTTTTGGATATTAATAACTGGGGCGCTTACCTGTTTATGGCCAGCCTGTTTTTAATGCTGGTATCGTTAGCCCTTTCTTTCTGGGAAATAAGTATCTCTGTAAAAGCATTACGGGTACACCTTAGCGACATGATAGAGGAGACTAAAAATTTAACACGCAACCAATAAACTTTTATAGGCCGTTATCGTCTAATAGTAATATCTTTATTTAAAAAGGCGGTGGTATGGATGCTAACAATTTATGGTCGCTTCGGCTTGGGTTTAGCGGCAGGGAGGCAGCACTTATAAAACAGCAGGGGATAAAAACTTTCCTTAAAAACTCGTTTACAGACGTACCTGATACTACAATGCCTGAATTTCTTGAGGGCTTGCCTAAATCTCAAAAAGAAATCAGCCTTTACCGCAAAAAGCTAATAGCCGAAAGTGGCAATGAAAAAGAGGGGAATGAAAAGCTTAAAAAGCAATTAAACAAAGCCGGATCGGGTTTTAGGCGCTGGTGGCTGCAAAAAATGCATGAATCTCCTTATCCCCTTCGCGAAAAAATGACTTTTTTCTGGCACAACCACTTTGTGGCTACCCAAACTAAAACGTATGTACCCTACTGGACGTATAAACATAACCAAACCCTGCGTATACATGCTTTTGGCAACTTCAGGGAACTCACAAAACAGGCAGTACGCACAAATGCCGTAGTAAAATACCTGAATAACGACAAAAACCGCAAAGGCAAATATAACGAAAACCTTAGCCGGGAGCTGCTGGAGCTTTTTACACTGGGAATTGGCAATTATACCGAAGACGATATTAAACATGGCGCTAAAGGCCTTGCCGGGCTTAATTATGGCGAAGAAATGGCGGTATACTACCCCAATTTAGAAACCAATGAAACCTTTACCTATTTTGGCAAAACAGGAAATTTTAAAAGCGATGAAATGATAGATATTATCTTTCAGCAAAAAAATGCCCCGTACCATATTACCCGGAAGTTGCTGAAATGGTTTATTTATGATAATCCGCCTGAAGAGCTGGTAACATATTATGGCGATTACCTGCGGGAGAAAGATTATGAAATACAGCCCCTGCTTACCAAAATGTTTACAGAAGAGTTTAACAAGCCTACAGCGGGCTCTAAAATAAAAGACCCCCTTGTTTTTTTGTTTCACCTGATGGACGAGCTTCACTTAAAAGCACCCAAATATGAGATAGTTAATGCCTTTTTAAAGCAGCAGGGCATGGAACCTTATAACCAGCCTAATGTAAAAGGCTGGGAAGGCGGGCAAAAATGGTTAACCGCCCAGCTATACCTTCAGCGTAATAATATGGCAGACATGTTGTGCCGGAGCAAAGGCCTGTATTGGAAACTAATGGAAAATATAGATACCGGTGGTGTTAGTGCCGGTACGGGTAAAAATTTTAAACCAAATATACAGTATGCCACAACAGGCAACAATAAAGATATTATAAACCAGTTTAAAAACAGGCTGATTTTTAATGACGATGATAATCTGCAAAAAGATTTTGAAACGATACTCAAATATGATTTTGACCCAAAAGCCGAAGGGGCTGCAAATGGAATAATGCGCCTTTTTAACTATATGGCAAAAACCCCTGAATTTCAGATAATTTAAAATACAGCACTATGAACCGGAGAGGATTTTTTAAACTTACGGGTACATGCACTGGCGGGCTGCTGCTGTTACCTGATTTTTTATATTCTTTTGCTTTACAGCAAAACCTGACTGCAGGAGATAACAGCCTGGTATTTATACAGCTAAATGGTGGTAATGACGGGCTTAATGCTTTTATACCCTATGAGGATGAGCTTTATTATAAATATAGGCCAAACATTGCTATAAATAAAAACGATGTTATAGCTGCAACTAATGGCATGGCGTTTCACCCGGCGCTTAAAGGCTTTGCAGAAATACAGCAAAAAGGCGACCTTACTGTAATACAAAATGTTGGTTACCCCGAGCCAAACCGATCCCACTTCCGCAGCCAGGAAATATGGCAAACAGGGTCGGCCTCCAATCAATACCTTTCAGAAGGGTGGTTAGGGCGTTTTTTAGACCTACAGTGTAAAGGCCACCAGCCCACAGCAGGCATTAACCTTGATGCTACTGATAATTTAGCACTTATGGGTAATGAGCTTAATGCCATTACTGTAGCAAAACCTGACCGTTTTTTGAGCCATAAAGATGACGAAAATATAACCCTTTCTGATAATCCACAGCTTGACTTTGTACGAAAAGTAGCCAATTCTGTTACAGAAGGAGCTGAAAACATTAGCGCTGCACTGGATAAAGCAACCCCGGCAGAAGTAAGCTACCCAAAATCGGGGCTTTCTAAAAACCTGAAGTGGATTGCAGACCTTATAAAAGGCGGGCTGAACAGCAAAGTATATTATAGTTCGCAAAGCGGTTATGATACGCATAACAATCAGCTTGGTGCGCAAAAAAACAAGTTTACAGAACTTAGCGAAGCGGTGTATGCTTTTTACAACGACCTGAAAAGCGCCGGAAAAATGCAGCAGGTTACCATAGTTGTCTTTTCGGAATTTGGAAGGCGTGTTGAAGATAACGGCCATGGTACCGACCACGGAACCGCAGCGCCTATGTTTATAATTGGCGGGAATACTAAAGGAACAATTATTGGTAAAAATCCTAACCTGCTAAACCTAGACCAGGGCGACCTTATTTATGAAACTGATTTCAGGAGCGTGTATTCAGCCCTTTTAAAAGATAAGTTTGCCTTTGACCCGAAACAGATAGGCATTACCAACCCGGCTTTACAGGGATTGTTTTAATCATTCAATAATCCAGAGCAGTACCGGTTTTGTGGTTTGCTGTAGCTTTGCATCAAGCTCTTTCATAAAATTGTCTGATACCGCCGGGCAACCCCAGCTTAGCGGGCTGTACTGCGGGTACACTTCATAATCTGAAACCGCACTCCATGAATGCAGTACTATTACGCGTTTTACAGCATTGCTGTTTGTATCTTCTAACCCGTGCAGCCAGTACTTTACATGTATACCCCACGAACTGTAATCGCGGTTACCTATTTTATATTTGCCAATTGCACTGCAATGGCTGTTTTGCGTATTGCTAAAGCGTGGTTTTTGCCATTTATCACTATAATTATCAGGCACATCACAGCTGCCGTGCGTTACCAGGCTGCGGCCGGTTATTTTTTCCTCCTTAAAATTGTATATAAAAAAGCGTGTTTTACCTGAGTGAATACTAAAATCAAGCAGAAAATAATATTCTTGGTTAAACCCATGTTCTTTACAATAAACAAGGGCTTCGGTATGGGTTACTGTATAATCTTTAGCAGTAAGGCCGGGTTTATCATTGCTTTTTTGTGCGCAACTGATCAGGCTGGTAACAAGCAGTACAAAAACACGAAGCATAGAAATAAAGATTGGTTAACTCTATAACTATATTTATAGTTGATTTATTGTGCCTGGTGTTTATTAGCGTGGCTATCGTATAAAATTTAGCCTTTAATCCTCCACTTTAGTAAGCTTACTGCTGAAAACAGCAGTGGTGCCGTGATCATCCAGTTTACACACATAGTAAATATTGTTGCCCTCTGTTTTTTTAACCCTTACGTTAAGTGTTGTGCCGGGGCTAAATGGGAAACCGGGTACTGTAGCCCGAACCAGCGTGGCTATATATTCACATTCGTTTACCCATTTCAGCGTGCTTTCTATAACATATTCGCCATCATTATGGTACTCGGTGTGCTTATTCCCGTTAATTATTACGGTGGCTACTCCCCCGCCCTCAACATCATATTCAAACTTTCCGCTGTGCAGCATTTCGCAGTTTTGTGCGTTAACCCTGCCGGCTGAAAGCAGTAATATAAAAACCATTGTGCAAAATGAAAATAGTATTTTCATAAAATGTAAGTTTATTGGTTAATAGCCAAATATAGCAATTAGCGGTTAAAAAATTAAAAATTATATCAGCGCCTCATAATACTTATAGTACCTTTGCCCGCCGTAATTTTTTCACCTATGGAAAATAAAGATTTTATAAAAGGAGCAGTATTGGTTGGGCTTGGCGCTGCCAGCTACGGCCTGCTGGCCACTTTTGTAAAAAAAGCATACAGCGATGGGTATACCACTGCCGAAATTACCGCTTCTCAAATTCTCCTGGGCATTATAGGCGTAGCGTCGCTTTATATTTTTCAAAAAAATAAAAATGCTGTACCCACACCCGCTTCTACCTCAAAAAATAAAATACAGCTGCTAATTGCCGGTACCACCATAGGGTTTACCAGTGTATTTTATTACTTGTCTTTACAATACGTATCGGTTTCGGTAGGTATTGTATTGCTTATGCAAAGTGTATGGATGGGAGTTATTGCAGAGTGGTTTTCTACAAAAAAATTTCCGGGTATAAAAAAGCTACTCGCTGTGGGTATAGTTATTGGCGGCACATTGCTGGCAACCAACCTTACAGGGCAAGAGCAAATGGTAAGCTTACAAGGCGTAGCCTGGGGGTTGCTTGCTGCGGCATCTTACACGGGAACCATGTATGCTGGCAACCGTATTGCAGTAAACCTTACAGCATCATTACGCAGTTTATATATGCTGCTGGGCGGGGCCGCTGTGGTACTGGCATTTACCGCCATTACCTGGCCGGGGTCATTTAATTATGATATATTTTTAAGCTGGGGCATACCGCTTGCCATATTTGGCACTATTTTACCCCCTGTACTTATGAATGCCGGTTTCCCTAAAATAACCATAGGCCTGGGCAGTATTATAGCGGCTTTAGAGTTGCCGGTATCGGTTATTATGGCATTTTTTATACTGAATGAAAAAGTACTGGGCCTGCAATGGCTTGGCATTGCCATAATACTCAGCGCTATTGTTTTATTAAACATGGGCAGAAAAAAGCAATAATGCTTACCTTTAAGCTGTAATTTATTACTTTACTTATGCAACTACCCTGGCATCTTTACGTTATGGCTGCCCTGTATATACTGGCAGGTCTTAACCACTTTCGTAAACCGAAAATGTACCTGCGTATTATTCCACCGGCATTGCCAAAACCTGTTTTGCTTAATAAAATAAGTGGCCTTGCCGAAATATTACTGGGTATTGGCCTATGCATTCCTGAAGTTTCAGTATGGGCAGCATGGGGTATAATTGCCCTGCTTATTGCTATTTTTCCTGCTAATATTTACATGGTTACCAATGCCAAAGCAGGTATGCACCTGCCTAAATGGTTATTGTTACTACGATTACCTTTGCAGCTTATATTAATTTTATGGGCCTATAACTATACCTAAGCATGTGCTGAATTATACTACTTATACCTAAAAATTTAGGGAAGCGTTGTTATTTATTGATTTTTTTAGTAATATTGATTTACGTATAACTTTAAAAAACAATAATTAATTACCGATTTAATTTTTCACGTGATGAAAAAGAGTAAGCGTCCGGAACTTGACAATGAGGCGTTAAACAGAATTGTAACGCTGGCACAGGAAGAAAAAAAGCCTTTTGAAGAAATAAAAGTCCAGTACGGGCTTTCTGAAAAAGAAGTCACAGAAATTATGCGCAATAAATTATCTACAGAAGATTTTGAGTTGTGGAAAAAGAAAACGGCTGCGAAGAAACCGAAGCCAAAGCCGATGAATAATTTTGATGATGATGAGTTAGGCTCAAAATACTACCTCAGAAACAAATTTTAAAATTATACAAACTCCTGATAAAAGGAGTTTTTTTATGTCTGAATCAAAAAATAAACGCAATAATATTTATATTAAATTTAATTTTATTTAGATTTGTATACACATTATTGATATTTGAATGAATAAAATTAAACTTCCAACATTATGTCCCAGTTGTAGCAGTACGCTTAATGTGAGCCAACTTAGTTGCCCGCATTGCAGTACAGCGGTATCGGGTACATTTACACTGCCCGTTTTATTGAAGTTGCCGGAAGAAGAGCAGGACTTTATTATACAATTTGTACTTACCGGGGGCAGCCTTAAAGAAATGGCCTCGCGCACCGGCGTTAGTTACCCTACGGTACGCAACCGTTTAGACGACCTCATCCAGAAAATTAAACACCTTCAATCTGTATAATTCACCACTCAATGAAAATTATTTTTAACCCTTTTGAAAAATATCCTGAAAAGGCATTGCTTACCCTTGGCCTTTTATTTTTAATAGCCGGCAGCTTTACTGGCGCCATATTTCAGGCCCGTTATGATGGTGTTTTAGATACCCACTTTGTACCCCAAAAATTAACCGTACAGCCTTTTATTGATATTATCATTAATACGGTGTCATTATTTGTTGTGCTATATCCCGCCGGATATTATGTTAACCGTAAAAGCCGCCCAATAGATTTTTTAAGCACTATACTTATTGCCCCGGCGCCATTTTATATACTGCCGCTTTTTAATATAAATAACTTTATGTATAGTATTACCGCTCCGCTGGAGCAATCAATAACCAACGGAAAAAACATGAGTGGAGATTATTCTGCTACATTTACATTGGTAGATCCCATTGCGCTTATAATAATTTTAGTGTTTTCACTCATTGCCCTTGGCACACTGGTGTGGTTTGTAGTGCTGCTGTATAATGGCTATAAAACTGCAGCAAATATTAAAACAACTGGCCAAAAAGTATTTTTTGGCGCTGCCATAATCTTTGCCGAAATCATTTCAAAATTCTTAATCTCAGTTATACCTTATTAACCATGAAAAAACTTATTACACTTTGTGCCTTTTTTATAACGGCGTTACTTACTGCACAGGATATAAACGGTACCTGGTACGGCCTGCTGAGTTTCCCCGGGGGTGACTTACACATTAATATACACCTTACACAAAACGGTGAAAATTATACTGCCACTATGGATATACCCGAACAGGGCGCTGAAAATATACCGCTAAACGATGTGGCTTTTGAAAACAACACCCTGGTTTTTGCCCTGAAACAGGCCCAGATTACCTATAAGGGTACGTATGAAAACAATGGCTTTACCGGTACCTTTAAGCAGGGTAGCACAGAGTTACCCCTTAATTTTAGCCGCCAAGAGGTTACCGTGGTTGCGCCAAAACGCCCACAGGAACCCAAAAGCCCTTATCCTTATTACGAAGAAAACGTAACATTTAAAAATGATAAAGCAGGTATTACGCTTGCCGGTACACTTACCCTGCCTAAAAAAGAAGGTAATTTTCCGGCAGTAATACTTATAAGCGGCAGCGGCGCACAAGACCGCAACAGCGAGCTGCTTGACCACAAACCTTTTTTAGTACTTGCCGATTACCTTACCCGAAATGGCATTGCCGTACTGCGCTATGATGACAGGGGTACTGCCGAAAGCACAGGAGATTTTGCCACAGCCACCTCTCAGGATTTTGCTACTGATGCGGCAGCGGCGTATATGTACCTTAAAACCCGGAAAGAAGTTAACCCGAAAAAAATCGGCCTTATGGGGCATAGCGAAGGCGGCCTGATAGCCCCATTAGTAGCTTCAGAAAATGCGGGGGTAGCCTTTGTGGTAATGCTTGCAGGGCCTGCCATTGCCGGAGATGAAATATTAATGCTTCAAAATTATATGATAGGTAAGGCTGATAATATGCCTGAGGAAGAGCTTACCAAACTGGGTAAAACAAACCGGAAGATATATGACCTTGTTAAGCAGGAGAATGATATACCAACCCTAAAAACCAAATTAAAGGCGGTTTATGATACCGAATCTAAAGCGCTGTTTATATCTAAAGGCATACCGGCAAGCCGCGTAGATGAGTATATAGATGCACAAGTGGATGGGCTTGCTTCTCCTTGGTATATCAACTTTATTAAATACAACCCGGCGCCGGCGCTTGAAAAGGTAAAATGCCCTATACTGGCTCTGTATGGAGAAAAAGATTTACAGGTAGCTCCAACAGCTAATATAGAAGCCCTTAAAAGGATTGTGGAAAAAAGCGGTAATAAAAAGGTAACTATAAAAGAGCTGCCCGGTCTAAACCACCTGTTTCAGACTACAGAAACAGGTGCACCTGCCGAATACAGACAGATTGAAGAAACATTTTCGCCAACCGCACTTAATGAAATAAGCACCTGGATAAAACAACAGGTTAAATAGTATACGCCACAGCGTGCAAATAATTTTCTATCTTAGCCCGTAACATTTTACGGGCTTTTTCGACTTACTTATTATCTTAAGATTATTTATATGAAAAAACTTATCTGTACGCTTGCACTGGCGTTAACTATGGGCTCGGTATCCTTTGCCCAGTCAAAAAACGATATTAAAGTGGCTATCGACCTTACTAAGGTAAACAATGACAAAGTAATGGTTACGGTAACCCCTCCTGATTTTAAAGAAAAAAGCCTTACGTATTTTATCCCTAAAATTGTACCCGGAACCTATTCTGAAGATAACTACGGCCAGTTTATAGAAGATTTTAAAGCATACGATAATAAAGGCAAAGAGCTTGAAGTAATAAAAGGCGATAATTCCTGGACCATTTCTAACGCTAAAAAACTGGCAAAAATAACCTACCTGGTAAACGATAGCTTTGATACAGAACAGTCTGCCGGGCATGATATTTTTTCGCCAGCCGGCACCAACATTGCGGCAGGAGAAAATTTTATGCTGAATACACATGGTTTTGTAGGCTATTTTAACGACAAAAAAGAATTGCCTTATGATGTTACTATTGCACACCCGGCAGGGCTTTGGGGTGCTACTTCAATGACAGACCTTGATAGCAGCAACGAAAAAGATGAGTTTCGCACCAAGCGTTACCCTGAATTGGTAGACCACCCTGTAATGTATGCCAAACCCGATTATACCACGTTTACGGTAGACGGAATGGATATATTGATAAGTGTTTACTCCCCTACAGGAAAAGTAACCGCAAAAGAAATTAGCCCGAAGATGGAAACCATGATGCGTGCGCAAAAGAAGTTTTTGGGGCCTATAAACTCAACCAAAAAATACAGTGTGCTTATTTACCTTTCTACCGCGGGGGCTGAGGATGCACAGGGTTATGGCGCACTGGAGCATACTACATCTACCACAGTAGTGCTTCCGGAAATGATGCCGGTAGACCAGCTTGAAGAAACCCTTAAAGATGTGGTGAGCCACGAGTTTTTTCATATTGTAACACCGCTAAGCGTGCACTCTAAAGAAATACAGTATTTTGATTACAATACTCCAAAAATGAGTGAACATCTTTGGATGTATGAAGGTATTACAGAATATTTTGCCAACCTTTTCCAGGTAAACCAAGGGCTTATTGACGAAGATGCTTTTTATAAACGTATAGCCGATAAAATAGCACAGTCTAAACAATTTGACGAAACCATGCCGTTCACAGTAATGAGTAAAAATGTGCTTAAAAAGCCTTACAAAGATGCTTATGTAAACGTATACCAAAAGGGTGCCCTTATTGCTATGTGCATTGATATAATTATGAGGGAACAAAGCCATGGCGAAAAAGGTATTTTAAGCCTTATGCGATCTCTTGGTGAAGAGTATGGCAATAACAAACCGTTTGATGACAAAGACCTGTTTGCAAAGGTAACAGAACTTTCTTACCCGCAGGTGGGCGAGTTTTTAAACACGTATGTAGCAGGCAACACGCCTATACCGTATGAAGATTTTCTGGCACGCATGGGCGTAACCAAAACCATAATAAGCCAGCCGGGCAATGCCTTTATTAAAGATATGCAGGAGCCGTATATAATGGTAGACCCTAATACAAAAGTTATCATGGTAAGGCCGGATATTGAGCCTAATGTGTTTTTCACTAACCTTGGCATACAAAAAAGTGATGTTATAGTGGCTGTTAACGGCACCGCATATAACCTTGATAATATAAACGACCTTATTATTAGCAGTTTTAGCTGGAAAGAAGGCGATGATATTACCCTGACTATTAAACGCGAAGGAAAAGAACAGGAAATTAAGGGCAAAGTAAAATTACCGATAGAAGAAGTAGAGGGCTACCACGCTACTGACGAGACTAAAGCCAAACTAAGAGAAGCCTGGCTTAAAGGATAATTCTGGAGGATATTATGATATATAAGAGGGGCTGTTTCATTTTGAGACAGCCCTTAATGTATAATAATTTTAGGCATATTTTTTCATCACAATCGAGTCGTTTGTTATATTAATAAAATAGGGCTATGTAAATAAAATGGTTCAATATTTTGACTGTAACATTGTAGTTAAATTAATACTATAAAAGAGAGAAAGAGTTTCATAAATAGTAAGAACTTAGTGGTAGAGCAAAGATGTTTTTACTTAGTTTATAGGGTAAAGTTAAATAAAGGCTGGAACTACTGAGGGGCATATCCTATAATGATTCGTCTTACCTCTATCAGTTTAACTTTTTTACTCTTCTTCTTATCCCTTTCTATTATATATATTCCTGCTCTACTTCTTAGATTTAGGAAAAAAAATGATAAACCTACTTTATCGATAAAATCAAGATCAAAAATTCTTGGCGCATTATCAATATAAAATTTACTTTTCTTAACACATATATGATCACCATGCATTTGACGAAAATTACCTAAAATTACTGTTCTGCTTGTAATTTTTTTGTCATTAAAAGTATATTCCCTTTGAAAAGTATTATCTGTAATGTAAAATTTAAATGAATTAAATTCCAAGTATTTGTTCATTACAATTGAGTCATTTGTCATATCAATATAAATAGGGCCATTTAAGTAAAAGGGCTCAATATTTTGACTGAAACATTGTAGTGAAATTAATAATATAAAAGAGAGGAAGGATTTCATCTAAAAATAGTATACTGTTGTTATTATCCCGGAGGAGATTCATTATCCCTCGATATCATAATAAATTAATAGTTTTTCTTTGTCCTGTGCATAGGAAAAAAAGTTAGCTCCAAAAATTAGTAAAAATAAATATTTCATGTTTTATAAATTAATCTCATTTCTACTCCATCTATAAAATTATTATAAAAATTTAAAATTACTGCTCTTTTAAGATGATTCCCGGGGGGCCTGTGTATAATGCCATAAATTTTAGTAAATGGATTAGTATCACCCTTATAATAATGTTCATTTCGTAAAATTTACCTTGACAATAGTTAATTATATTTTTTGTTACTTTGCGGCCATAATTTTTTTTGATGAAAAAACTGCTCCCCATACTGTTTGCGCTTGTGTTATGCGCATGTAATGATGAAAAAAAAGATGCCCCACAGGGTAAAAACCTGCACATAAGCGGCACGGTAAAAGGCCTGCGTAAGGGTACATTATATATAAAAAAAATAGAAGATACTACGTTTGTAACGCTGGACAGTATTGTAATAGACGGCAACCCTGATTTTGAAAGCTACTTAAATATAGAGTCGCCCGAGATGTACTATCTGTTCCTTAACCGGGGGGAAACTAACTCAATGGACGATAAATTGCTGTTTTTTGCCGAGCCTGGTGATATACATATAGATACCCGCCTTGATGGCTTTTTTGCAAAAGCGAAAATAACCGGCAGCGAAAACCAGAAATTGTATGAACAATACCTTAAGTTAAAATCGCGCTATACCGATAAAAACTTAGACCTTATTAAACTTAGCGCCGAAACCAGCGACCCTAAAAAACTGGATAGTTTAGACAAACAACACGTAAGCCTGTTAAAAAGGCATTACCTGTATACGGTTAATTTTGCTGTAAACAACGCATCGCATGAGGTAGGGCCTTATGTAGCCGTGTCTGAATTGCCCGATGCCGGTGTAGCCGGCCTGCAATATATGGATACTATCTGCAAGAGTATGACACCTAAAGTTGCAAATTCAGCATACGGGCAATTACTTAAAAAATATGTAGACCAGTTAAAAGAGGAGCAGCAGGAAAAAGCATCGATAAACTAAGCAGTAATGAAGCTTAATAACAGGATATACTGGTATTTCTGGATTACATCATTTTTAATATTTGTATACGGGCTTGCCCTGCTTATATGGAGCAGTAACAGTAAAATAGTAGTAAATTTTAAGGATATTTACTACGTAGCAGACCGCTTTCAGATTACTATGCTTTTTAAAGTAGTTTATCTTTTACTTGGCCTGCTATACTGGATTGGTTTTCGCTTAAAGCTACGGCTTAACCCTACCCTTACTAAAATACATACTTATATAAGCATAGGCGGTGTAGCCGCTAACGCTTTATTAATGGTTGTTGAGCTTATACGCGAAAATACCCTGGGAACTATACAAAACAGTATTTTACAACAGTACACCCTTTATATACTATTACTGGTATTAATAGCCCAACCGCTTTTTATTATTAATTTTGGTGTAGGTATTTTAAAAGGCAGGGGCAGCAGGTAATATCAATATAAAAAGGTTTATTATATTTGGCTACAACCAATTTTAATAAACACTTATGCCTAAAAAACTTCTCTTGCTTTTTTTATTCGCTGTGTCGGTGTGCATGGCACAAAACCTTCCAGACAGCATACAGGTATCAATAGATGTGTATGGTGTCTCCTTTAGTGGTAAAGAATTTAAGTATAAATCTACTTCTTTAAACCTCACTAATAATAAAGGAAACTTTTTTATTGGAGGCCATAAAATACAGGCAACCACCAAACAAATTGAAAAATTTGTAGCAGCAGTGCAAACACCTATGGACTTTGACGCACATTTTAATAACCTTGGCATTGATACACTTCAAATTAAAAATAAATCCGAAAAGTTATTAAAGCAGGGGGATTTTGAATGGATTACGGAACAGAAAGCTTACATATTGCCCCTGCTCGCCGACATAGAAAATTACAAAGCACTTTATGAGGAAGATTTTTATACCGGGCTTGATTTTTCGGTAGGTTTACGGGACAGGACTAAAAAACAATTTATTATAAAATTCTTTTCGAGGGGCAGGCTTACGTATTCCGGCACAACCACACTTTCGCGTACAGGGTACAACCTGCCTTGGCTTGATATGGTTTCGGGAACAGAAAATTATAACCCGAAACTTGAGCCGTTATTTGCCACCCTGATGGGGGATAAGATTTCTGTTGTCGAAGGAAAAGAACTGACAGCATCTCTAGCGGAAAGAATCATAAAAAATAATGCCCTGAAACTTTATGAACTCGGTGCAAAAAAATATAAAACGGAAATAGATGAACTGGCTACTGATTTTACCATTGAAAAAGCAGAACTGAACAGGAAAAAAGAGAAAGAATATATTATAAAATTGCATAACAGCAGCATGCTGCCTAATATGTATATTAATTTTTTTGCTACCGAAAATAATCACACACTTTATACCCGTGATTCGTTAAAAGAAAATTATAAAACTATAGTTGAACGGGTTAAGGCTATTGACTTTATCAGTGATTACCTTAACTCTAACCCAAAAACACGCTTATATATTAAATATTATAACGGCAGCGCTATTTCTACTTATGATATAAACCGCGTAAATACCAACCAAAAACTCTGGAAAGCCCATGACAAATATGCGGAAAAACAGATGGAGTATTTACGGAAAAACCCACGTAGTTCAGAATATGTTTTATTCAACATTAATTATTCAGAGGAAAAAAACTGTGGCTGTAATCTTCGTCTTGATGAAGGCACTATAAAAAAGGCAATAACTTTTGAAATAGTGAACGATGATAATGAAGGATACTCGCTCTGGTTTTTGTTGCCTGATAACCGTGTATTACTATACCTGATGGATGGAGAAAAAACATTGAACTACACTTACAAAACATGGGGCAACAACTATCCGGGCTTGCAGACACCCTGCAAGATATTTAACCTTAAGGGGGAACCGGAAAACTATACCAGTAATAATTACACTTCCGGTATGTACCAAATGGTAAGTTCGCTTTTTGAAAAATCTGTCACGCTGAAAGAAGGGAACAGTTATACCGAAAAACAAAGGGAAACGAAATGGATAGGAAACCCCGGAGCCCAAGAAGATGAAATAAAAGCTGCCGAAATGAGACTTGGCATTACCCTGCCTGATGATTATAAAAAATTTCTGCTTATTGCCAATGGCTATAAAACTTGTTTCAGGATATCTGAACCCAGCTTTTTCATGGCAGAAAATATTGAGTACCTTAATAAGGTTGACCCTAATTTAGTAAAATTATGGAATGAGCATATTGAAGATGAAACTTATAAAACCAAATTTGCCTCTGCTATTATAGTAGGCGGGGGCTTTTTAGAGCCACAACTATTTTTACTTATACCGCCAACAGGTATAAACGGCAAATGGGAATACTGGAAATTTACCGGATGGCTGCCCGGCGAAATACGTTATGAAAACCTTACAGCTTATTTTATAAGCGTGATTAATTTTATTGATACTGTTAATCCGTAATAAAATGAAAAAGTTTCCTATTATGCTGCAGACCGGCAAAAAGCCTGAGATTATAACGCACTAAACTACAACAGGCTGCTTATTGCTGCTTTAAGTGTTTTAGCAGCATGTTTAATGGTTTCCTGCCAGTCTTCGGCAGCGGCACCGTCTGCCCCGTCTGAAATGTATTTAAGGCACAAAAAAGGTATCTGCTCATGAAGTGCCAGCCATGATATGGCATAAGCTTCCATATCAATAACATTATAATCGGTTGTATTGTGATTTATCACAAAACTGTCTCCCGTGCCACACACCCCCCTTGGAAAGCCTTTTGCATTAATACCATTAAACAATGTAGGCTCATGGCGTGCAAAGGGAGTTTCATACTTGCCGAATCCCAGTGGTGTTACATCCATATCGCGTTGCACAAAACCGGTACAGCACACCACTTCTCCCCTGTTATGCTCCAGGCTGCCCGCAGAGCCTAAATTTACTATAACAGATGGTTTTTGCTCCTGAATACGTTTCATAAGGTGATACATGGCATTTAATTTGCCTACGCCCACAAAAAGCGTATCTTCAGTTTCAAACTCATTTGCTGCCTCACTCTCCAGTGCAAAAACATAAAGAGGGTTATCATTTAAAAGTTCTTTTAACTGGACAGGAGTTATGGGGTTAAGCATTCTTCTAAATAAATTGGATTGTGTACAAAAATAATATAGAAATAAAAAAACCGCCCTTTACAAGGCGGTTTAAAATTATTGAGCCGATGGAGGGACTCGAACCCACGACCTGCTGATTACAAATCAGCTGCTCTAGCCAGCTGAGCTACACCGGCAACTCAATTCGGGTGCAAATATAATCCTGAATTTGAAATTTCCAAAAACTATACAGCAATTTTATTGAATATTTTTTAATTAAAGAGCATTTAGCTTTTCAACAAGCTGAGAAGCAGATTCTTCAAGTTTTTTATTAATTTTCCTGAAGTGTTCTTTTTTGTTCTCTACATTTTTAGCGTTTACTTCTTTTACAAGATCATCAAAAGTTGTAATAGCCTCATCAATAATAGCCTGAGATTTTTCGGTTGGTTTACCGCCTGCCGCTATTTCATTAAGGTATACAGCTTCAATAATATCACCTAAAACGTAATTGATATCTTTTTTTAAATCTTTTACACTTGCCATGTTTTTCTGTCTGTTTAAATTTAGGGAGCAAATTTACAACATCTGTCGTTAAAAAATGTTAAGAAATATATATTTCAAGTAAAGTAGCGTTTCCTGTTAGTGTAAATGCCTTTATAGCAGCCGGCACTAATACGGTATCACCTTTTTTAAAACTATAGGTTTCGCCTTCTACTTCAAATTTATATTCGCCATCAGTACATATATACACAGTAAAAGTAGTACCACTTTTTTGTATTGCCGTAGTGCCATGTAATGGCAGGTAGTTAGTGGTGAAATAAGGGCAGTCTACCATAGTATTGCTCTTATTCTCATCTTTGGTGTATGTTTTTTGGGTATCGGTAGTATTGTAATTCATGGCATCCAACGCCTCTTCTACGTGTAACTCCCGAGAGTTGCCGTTGGCGTCTACCCTGTCCCAGTCATACACCCGGTAGGTAATATCGCTGGTTTGCTGTATTTCGGCAATTACTATACCCCCGCCAATTGCATGTATAGTACCTGTTTCCAGAAAATACACATCGCCTTTTTTGGCAGGCACCTGGTTTAATATATCTATAAGCTGCTTGCTTTTTAGTTTTTCAAGATATTCTTCGGGGCTTGACTTATGGTTGAATCCCACAATAATACGTGAACCCTCATCAGCCTGCATAACATACCACATTTCGGTTTTACCAAATGAGTTATGGCGTTTTTTAGCCAACTCATCGTTAGGGTGTACCTGTATAGACAAATCCTGTTTGGCATCAAGAAATTTAAACAACAGCGGAAACTGTTTGCCAAACCTTTTATGCACATTGGTACCCAAAACATCATCCGGGTATTGCTCCATAAGCTCCGTAAGGGTTTTACCGGCCAGTGGTCCGTTTTTAACAACACTTACATTGCCAGGCACTGCAGAAAGCTCCCAGCTTTCGCCTGTGGTTTGTGTTGGTATGTTTTTACCAAGGTCGGTTTTTAATTTTGTACCACCCCAAATCCTGTCCTGCAGGATGGGTTCAAAAACAAGGGGGTAATGTTGTATATCCATAGTTTAGCTTAATTTCCTTTATAGGTTACAAAATTGCGCGGGGTTTCGTAAAGGGTTATTTCCAGTTCAAGATTTGGGGTAATGCGGCGGCGGATACGGTTATATATTACCACAGCTATATTTTCTGCCGTTGGGTTAAGGTCTGCAAACTCAGGCGCGTCAAGGTTTAGGTTTTTATGGTCAAAAGGTTCTTCTACCTCTTCGGCAATAATATCCTTTAATACTTTCATATCTATCACATAGCCCGTATCGGGGTCTATTTCACCAGTTACGCCAACAATAAGCTCATAATTATGGCCGTGAAAGTTAGGGTTATTGCATTTACCAAAAACAGCATCATTCTGCCCGTCTGTCCAGTCTTTTTTGTACAGGCGGTGTGCTGCGTTAAAATGTGCTTTCCTGTTTACGGTAACTCTCATATTCTTTTCTCCAAACCCTGCTGCACAAAGGTGCCGGCAGGTTGTTAATTTAACTTGATTTTTTCTGTTTAAAGAAAGGTTTTATGCTCTTCTATATAATGGTAAAACTTATCAAATATAATCCTGAACCACACGGTATATTTTTCAGGGTGCAGCTGCATATCTGCCTTAACATCTTCAATTGCCATCCATTGCCAGCTTTCGGCTTCATCCGGGTTAAGGTTGGGTTCTCCTTCATAATACCCTATCATAACATGGTCAAACTCATGCTCTGTAAGCCCGTTATCAAACGGCGCTTTATAAATGAACGAAAAGAGTTCTTTCAAATCGGTACTAAAGCCCATTTCTTCCTGTAGCCTGCGGGTACCGGCCTGTATATTATTTTCTCCTTCGCGCTGATGGCTGCAGGTGGTGTTGGTCCACAATAGCGGCGAGTGATATTTGTGTGCGGCACGCTGTTGCAGCATAATCTGGTTTTTAGCATTTATTACAAATACCGAAAAGGCACGGTGCAACAGCGCTTTTTCATGCGCTTCCATTTTAGGCATTAAGCCAATGGGTTCATCTTTTTCGTTTACAAGTATTACTTTTTCTTCCGCCATAATATGTATTAGCTCTCAAAAATAAGAAAACTTTTGCGGAAAAGAAGCGATTAACGTTTTGTTAGCAATGCAAACCCGTTATGCTTTCTTCAACACTATTTTTTCGCTTTGCTTTTCTATGGATTTCTGAAAGAAATCTTTGAGTGTTTTATAGTATGCATTACTTATGTTGGAATAATTTATTTCTGATATTACGCTTATCTGTACCATGTTATTTACATGATTAGCTGTATACCTGAAAGCTCCTATATTTTGCTCCATACCTAAAGAAAGTGGCTTTGGCAGCGATTCTACCGTGTACCCTTCGGGAATTATAATGCTTATTTGATAACGATCATAATATGGAAAAGATATATCTACAGGATACTCACGCTCTTCCTGCTTAAAAGGGTTTTCTGTTTGTGCAAAAAACAGTAACGGGCTAATGTATATATTATCTCCAATTACATCGGCAACCCGGTTGTGGCTAAAATCATATTGCTCAATAAGGGTTTTATCTGTTTCTTTATCGTTTTGCACCGTTATGCTTTGTATGGCAATGCCATCATATTTTTCTTCGAGCCTTTTAGTATGAGCCTGCTCATTTTCGCCGGCATGGCGCTCCCTGAAAAGGTAGGCATAATGATCCATATACTGGTCTCGCACGGTACCATTAATGCTACCATCAGCCGCCAATACGGCTGATACGTTTATTACCTCCCTCGACCTGCTTCCGGGCATAAGGTCTACCTCCATCGTATTACCCTCTTTAGTTATCATACGCCCCTGCCAGTTCAGGGCACGTAATGGCAACAGGCCGGGAGTGGTATATTTGCTTGTGGCATCCAGCAATATAATACCATTGGCATTTTTAATACCTGCCACCACATAATTATAAGCGGTACGGGTTGGGTAAAGTGCCACACCATTATTGCGTGTGCTTACAAGCACCGGGTTAGCGTTAAGGCCTGCATAGCGCAGCATAGCTGTTAGCATCAGGTTTATTTCTGCTGCGTTGCCGGTTTTATCTTTATATGCTTTTTTTACGCCCTTCTCACACCTGTATGCCGATTCGCCATCCCAGTGCATGAGGTGCTGCACATATTTAAAAATCATCTGCATTTTTTCTTCATCACTAGCCTGTTTATTTACAAGCAGCGCATTAAGGTCTTCTTCAAAGTAGTTATCAAATTCTAACTGCCGGCCAAAATCATCATTTTCATATATTTTTTTTGCTACAGCTATCCAGTCGGTCGCATATTTTTCTTTGCCGGAGCTAAAATTTGTAGAAGCAAGTTCGCTCTTTAGTACCGATATGTAGTTTTCTATATTATTTACATACGATTCATCTTTAAAAGGCTTTACATTAGTAGCTTTAAATATATACACCCCTTCCTGAAAGCGCCCACCCCTGCCATAGCGCATAACTGGCTTAACCTTTTCTACATCAACATAACCTGATAAATAGGTGTTATAATCAAAATAAGAAGGTATGGCAAACTCATATTCTACATATTTGGCAGGTATATCATATTGAAAGTACCAATCGCTTATGGGGTTAAAATAGGGTACAATTTTGGTGTACTTAAACTCTATCACACTACCTTCCTTTACATTTGGCAGGGTAATTTTTATACGTTCAAACTCATCATTTACCTTTTCCTTAAACTCACCATCGCCTTTAAGCTTTGTTTTTTCTATCTTGCCGTCTACCAGGTTATAAGTAGCTGCATCTGAAAAAAATGCTCTTATGCTTCTTCCACCCGTCCAATAGCTGATGGACTGGTTAGCCCTTTCATACCCCTCTTTTTTGTATATTTTTATACGGCACTCTACTTCATAAACAACATTCCAGTAATCGTTTGCTGTAAAAGTGGTTTTACCACGCTTAAAAAGTATTGCCGCGGCAGCAGTAGTATCTATAGGGTTTCGCTTTTCGCTAAGTTCTTCTATACTAACATCGCCAAGTTTAAAATCCTGCGCTTTTGTAGATAGACAAACTATGCATATCAACGCTGTAATGAGATTTTTGATCATTGTTTTAGAGCGCTTTCTTTAAAACTATCTTTTCTTTTTGCTTATCAACCATTTGTTGATAGAAATGTTTTACGGTATCGTAATAATCGGGCGGAATGGTAGCGTAGTTAATATTTACTGTAGCTATTATCTGCAATTTATTATTACTTTGGGCAATGTTGTATTTAAAGCCCCCTATGTTTTGCTCCATTGACATGGCCAGTGGCTCTGGTAACGATTCTACCTCATAACCTTCGGGCAGGGTTATGGTAATAAAAAACTTATCTTCAGTCGGAAAAACAAAGTCTATCGGATATTGGCGTTTTTCCAATTTAAACGGGTTCTCTGTCCTGGCAAAAAACAGCAAGGGATTTATATAAATTTTATCGCCTATAATTTCTGATGTGTTGTTGTGGTTAAAAGCATAGGTTTCGATTACAGGTTTTGACGGATCATCATGCTCTACTTCATATTCTATTAACTCCAGCCCGGTATAATCTGCTTCCATTTTTTCTATATAACTTTCCTTCTTTACATTTTCATACCTGTCCCTGAATATGTATGCATTATAATCAAAGTACTGGTCACGCGCTTTCCCCGAAAGTTTACCTTCTTTATCTAACTCGGCAGTAACCATAATTACTTCCCTAGACGGTGTATACGGCATAAGTGCTATAGGCTCAGAGCTACCGTCTTTTTTAATAAGCCTGCCCTCCCAGTTAAGGGTTCTTGTTGGCAGTATATTGGGCATTGCCTGTTTAGAGGTAGCATCAAAAAGTATATTTGCACCTTCTATATTAACCGTTGCTATTACATAATTAAAAGCAGAGCGGCTGGGAAACAGCGCTATTTTATTTGCCCGTGTGCTTACTAAAACCGGGTTGGCATCAAGCCCTGCATAACGCAGCATAGAGGTAAGCATAAGGTTAATATCGGCCACATTGCCTACTTTTTCTTTATAGGCCTTTTTTACTCCCTGCTCGCAGGAATAGCCTACAAAGCCATTCCAGTTCATCCTGCTTTTAACATAGAAGAATATAGTATAGGCTTTTTCTGCCGGAGAGGTAATGCCGGCAAGCAGTGCATCTATATCCTCATCATAATAGCCTGTTTTATCAAGTTCCGGTCCAAAATCATCATACTTATAAATGGTTTTAGCTACGTCATCCCAATTGGTAGAAATGGTTTTAATGGGGCTGTTTGGATATTTTATTATAGAAAGCTCATGCTCTACGGCAGCAGAATAGTTTGCTATATTATTAACATAAGACTCGTCTTTTAAAGCTTCAAGGTTATTGAGTACATATTTGGTAACGGCTTCCCTGTAGTCTATTTTATCTGTAGTAAATGTGGTCCTGACAGCACGTGTACCTGTACGTTCTTTAGAAGTGATGCTAAAAGACCTGGTGGCTGCATCGTTAGTTACTGTTGGGGTATAATATCCCCTGAAATTTGGATTATAAATAAAATATTCGGGTATTTTAGTGGTATATTCTGAATGGTTTACGGGTATAGATTCCTGAAACTGCCAATCAGGGAATGTTGAGATAAAGGGAGACCGTACTACATATTTATACTCTATAATGCTCCCCTCCTTTACATCGGGCATCATTATTTTTTTAGCTTTCCAGTATTTATTTACCTCTTCGGTAAATTCACCGTCACTTTTTAACTTGGTCTTTTCTATTTTACCATCAACAAGATTATAGGTTACTGCTTTAGAAAAATCCAGCATCTCCTTCTGCTGGCCATCATTATAATATTTCATCGTTTTGTTGGCCCAGTCATACCCTTCTTTATTGTAAATTTTAATTTTCATTTCTACTTCAGTAACCAGTTCAAAATTATCGCCGGTTACAGAGTATTGTAAAAATGTTTCGCCTTTGCTAAATAATATAGCTGCCGGTGCCGAAGGGTCTGTTGGGTGTGCTTTTTCTGCCAGTTCTTCTTTGGTTACCTCTCCAAGTTCATACTTCTGGGCCTGTACTAAAAACCCGGAGCACGCAAAAAATAATACTAAAAGTTTTTTCATAATAATTGGTTTGCTGATATACTGTTTCTATTTAATTTTTAACCAAAACTACTTTGGCATTATCGTTTCTGGCTATTTTTTCGCGGAAATCCCTGAAATCTTCATAGTCATTACTTTCATATTTACCCTCATTCATAAATAGGGTTCTCCTGTATAACATCTGATTTTCTGAAAGCAATGTATATTGGGTTTTATACTCTCCAAATTTGCCATTTATGGTTACATCATCGGGTTTGGCCTCCATAGTAAAGCCTTCGGGCAGTGTTATGGTTATTTCGTCTTCATCATAAAACCCCATTGAAATTTCAAAAGGTGTTTTACGATTTCTATAACGGCGTGGCACATCATCATACGGATTAAAGGCATTTACCGCAAACATTATCCTGTTGCCGCTTTTTGCACAATAACCACCGGCCTGCAGTTCTATATTTTCTGTAAACTGCTGTTCAGGACTGTTGTTTTTAACATCTTTTTTTAAAAGCTTTAGGTTATTAATGTTGCGGAAGTAGTTTTTATAGATTTTATCCAGATCATCAGGTGACTGGCTTTCCCTGCGGTATTTGCGTTCATACTGCAGGCCGCCCGAAACAATTTGCACATTCCCGTTAATGCTGCCATCCTGGTTAATGGTATAAGTGCCGCGGCTTATCTGTGTATTGCCCTTTGGGTTATATGCATGTGTACGCACCAACTCACCGCCTTCGGGCTTTATAACTAGTGCCATCCTGTTATCAGTAAAATCGCCCTGAAAACCAAAAGGATGGGTTTGGCTGGTACACTCCAGCCAAACATAATCGTTATTATACGGTATGGCCAGTATCATATGGTTGCCCTGCATACACACAAAATCATCTTTAAGGTCGCGCTTGTCATGATCGCCATAAATAATAACATCATAGGCATCCACCCCCACCACCTTAAGCAGTGAGCGGGTGTAATTGCTAAGCCCTTTACAATCGCCGTAACCAAGCCGGTCTACATCTTTGGCATTCATGGGTTTCCAGCCACCAATGCCCAGCTGTATGCTTACATAGCGTGTTTTGCCCTGAACGTATTTATATACAATATCTGCTTTTTTTAATGGGTCGGTTTCATTACCCACCAGTGCTTTAATTTTTGCCACCGTTGCTTCGGGCAGCTCATCGGTACCATTTACCAGGTTATCATACATCCATTTACCAAACGCAGCCCAGTCTTCAGCTTCGCCATCTACACCCTCGAGGTGAAATTTTTTTAATGAAAAGAAATATATGGGCACCAGCTGTGATAGTGCTGGGCTGTAATCTTCCCTTTTTACCGGGGAGATGTTTACGGCCTGGAGTGTGATTGAATTGCCTGTTTCTGTTTTTTTAACGGGTATAGCATCGCTACTGTTATACTCTTTATACCTAAAGCCAAGGTTAGCCGGGTAAGTAATAGTATATACCGATTTCTCCGAAGCGCAATAGGCGCCCTCTACAGGGCTCCAGGGCAATATAAATGCCGTGTTATCAGTTTGCAGCTCACTTGTGTACACTACCGTAAAAGGGTACCGCACCGGCGTATAGTCAAGATATAGTACTTTGTTATCGGTAACTTCATAGCTCTGGCTTACTGATACCTCTTTAAAATCTTTTTTCTTGTACCGGTTTATTTTTTCTCCGCGGGAGTCATATACAACGGCTTCGATAGCTTTAACAGAAGTAGTTTTGCTGAAATTTTCTGACGCACCTATATGCCCCATACCATTTTCGTTAAGTATGGTTACAATGCGTGTTTTTTTAATGCTCATAGACCTTTGCGATGTGATTTCAACATCAGTCTGGTCCAGCCGTACCACAGCATTGGCATTTTCTAAAAGGGAATCGGGTATAGCACCTACGCCAAGGTTTTCCTGAGCGAAGATTGATGCACTACAAATACAAAAGAATAAGCAGAAAATTCTTAATTTCATGTTAAAACTATTATTTATCGCTAAAGTAATAGTTTTTATCAAAAACAAAAGGGTTATTCCTTGTTTTTACTATCAATTAATATGGTAACGGGGCCATCATTAATTAAAGTCACTTTCATGTCAGCCCCAAACCTTCCGGTTTGCACAGGTTTATCAAGCTCATTTTCAAGTTTTTTTATAAAATCCAGGTAAAGCGGAATAGCTGTTTCGTGGCGGGCAGCCTTACTGTAGCCCGGGCGGTTGCCTTTTTTAGTCATGGCATGCAGGGTAAACTGGCTTACCACAATAATATCGCCGTTTACATCCTGTACCGAAAGGTTCATAACCCCTGCGTCATCGCCAAAAATGCGCATCTTAACAATCTTTGAGGTTAACCAGCTGCTATCTTCGGGGGTGTCGGCATCTTCAATACCTAACAAAATAAGCAGGCCCTGCCCTATAGCGGCCACCTTATGGCCATCAATAGTAACACCGGCTTCGCTTACCCTTTGCAGTACTACACGCATTATTCTTCGGGATTATTTTGACCGTCGCCATATAAATCGGTACGGTAGGTATCATCATCGCCTTCCAGCATTTGCAGGTAGCTACGGTAACGGCTCCAGGCAATTTGGTCATTTTCCAACGCGTCTTTTACGGCGCAGTGAGGTTCTTCCTTATGCAGGCAATTGTTAAATTTACACTGGTCTTTAAGGGCAAAAAATTCAGGGAAGTAATCGCCCAGTTCGGCTTTACCCATATCAACCACGCCAAAACCGCGTATGCCGGGGGTATCTATAATTTTAGCGCCAAAATCAAGGTCAAACATTTCGGCAAATGTAGTAGTATGCTGCCCCTGGCTGTGCTGCTCTGATATTTGCTTTGTTTTTAGCTCCAAACCCGGTTGTAGCGTATTGATAAGCGTACTTTTACCTACGCCCGAATGCCCTGAAAACATGCTTACGCAGCCCTTCATTTCTTCTCGCAGCTCTTCTATGCCTTTACCGTTAACTGCCGAAACCCGCATGCATTTATAGCCAATATTACTATATACATATTGCAGGTATAGCTGCTCATCGAGCATATCGCCCTGAAGTGTATCTACCTTATTAAACAGTAGTACAGCCTCTACACCATAAGCCTCGGCAGTAACCAGAAAGCGGTCTATAAAACTGGTGGTAGTAGGCGGGTTGTTTATGGTAACCAGCAGGAAAAGCTTATCTATATTAGAGGCAATAATGTGTACCTGTTTAGAAAGGTTTACCGATTTACGGATGATGTAGTTTTTCCTGTCGTGTATATGTGTGATGATGCCCGTAACGGCATCTGTTGTTTCTTCCAGGTCAAAATCTACTACATCGCCCACAGCCACTGGGTTGGTACTTTTAATATCCTTAATACGGAATTTACCTTTTATACGGCATTCATACAAGGTACCTTCAGCGGTTTTTACCGCATACCAACTACCTGTAGATTTATATACCAATCCTGTCATACCGCAAAGATAGTATTCTTAGCTATAAATAAACCTTGTAAAAAAAGTAAAACATCTATTTAGTTGGCTATCCGCCGGGTTGAAATATCAGGCACTTTGCCATAATATGGACTAAAGTCTATAAACCGCCTTTTAGGAGGGGGAATAATATCATATTCATACCCAAGTGTATCTACCAAATATTCTTTTTTATTTTTAAATACTGTGAAAAAACCTTTGTCGTCATAAATACCCACCCTGTCATACAAAGCGGGTACAATTGTTTTTTGCCTTGAAGCTATTCCGTATTTATCTCCAAGCTTAGTGCTGAAATAATTTTTGTAGCCGCCGCTTATTTCATCATACTGCACGGCACATATTATCTTTCCTTTTGCATCTGCCAGCCCAAGTTTATTGTTTTTAGAAACAACATAAACAGGTGGCAAACTCATTGCATTTGGTTTACTTATAGAGTCATATTGTGGTGCTGCGAGTACTGCCCCTAAAGTATCTATAAGCCCCCATTTACCATTTAAAATCACCCGTGCTGCATCATACTCAAAAGTGCGGGCAAAATTATACTGCGGTGCTATTATAATTTTACCCTCATTATTTTTATACCCCCATAATCCGTTATCATTATATGGCATAAGCCCGGTATATTGTTGCTGTGTTATAAAGTAATATGGGTTTTCTGCACTATTCCCGGCTGCAAAGCCAGTTATATACCCTGAACGGTCATAAAAATTACGGATAAAAAGATTTCCTTTATCATTTACTCCTATTCTTAGCCTGTCAATATCAAACCTGCCATACAACAGGGGAATAAAGAATTGTTTTTTTGAAAGGTATACTTCAAAAAAGTTTTTCTTCCACTTACCGGTAAACTCTTCATGTTTTACCGTTACTACGCCCTCCTGAATAATGATGTAATCAAGCAACAGCTTATTTTCTCCTTCAAAATACAGGGAAATAAAATCTGCATCATGATCATATATATTAAATAACCTCAACAGCGATATTGAGTGCATCTGCCACTCCATTATATTCTTTTTGCTGTTTTCGCCTTCGCTATAATACACTTTATTTAGCTGGTAGCGGCTGCTTAGCTTTTTAAAATCTGAAGTTTTATGTATTGACAGGGTGCCGCATGAAACCAACATAAACAGGGTTAACAATGCAGGTATTTTGATTCTTACAGCCATACCCTAAAATTAAAGTGTTAGCGCTAATATACTACTTATTAATAACCTTTTCCTGATGGGTGATGCTTTCCTGGTGTATGGCTTTAAATATATTGATGATAAACTCTTCATTAAGTCCCTGCTCTTTGCCTTCGGCTTTCATTTTATCGAGTATCTCATTCCAGCGCTTGTTTTGCAGTACAGCCACATTAAACTCTTTTTTTACCTGGCCAATCTGTTCAGACACCTTCATGCGTTTGCCAAGGGCATCAATTATTTTTTTGTCAAACTCATCTATATTAACCCGCAGGGCGGCCATTTTTCTATTATAACCGTCATCCTGCCCCGTTTCTTTACGCACACGCAGGGCCTCAAAAATATGCTTGAGTGTAGTTGGGGTTACCTGCTGTGCGGCATCACTCCAGGCATTATCAGGGTCAGTATGCGTTTCAATAATAAGCCCGTCATAATTCAGGTCCAGCGCCTGCTGGCTTACCTCCTGTATCATATCCCGTTTTCCAGTTATATGGCTCGGGTCGCAAATAAGCGGCAGGTCGGGAAATTTATTCTGCAATTCAATAACCAGCTGCCATTCGGGTATGTTGCGGTACTTAGTTTTCTCGTACGTTGAAAACCCGCGGTGTATCACTCCAAGCTTTTTAATACCTGCATTATACAACCGCTCTACACCACCCAGCCACAGGGCAAGATCCGGATTCACCGGGTTTTTAACCAGTACAATTTTATCGGTACCCGCCAGGGCATCGGCAATTTCCTGCACGGCAAAAGGGTTTACGGTGGTGCGTGCGCCTATCCACAACACATCTATATCATGCTCCAGCGCCAGTTTTACATGGGTGGCATTGGCTACCTCGGTTGCCATAAGCAGGCCGGTCTCGGCTTTAGCTTTTTGCAGCCATTTTAGCCCAATGGCGCCTACACCTTCAAACCCGCCGGGGCGCGTACGGGGTTTCCATATCCCGGCCCGGTAAATGCTCACATCACTATCTTTTAGCTCATGTGCTATTTTTAATACTTGCTGCTCGGTTTCGGCGCTACAGGGGCCGGCAATTACCAATGGGTGGTCCAGCTTAAAATCATCTAACCAGGTGCGTAAGGCGGTACTATTTTCCATATCTTTTATTTTAATATCTTAGGTTTCTATTTAATTTTTCTGTTAATCAATCACAAGGGCTTATTTAATTCCGTTAAGTATATTCTTAATCCTGTTGGTGTTTTCCATTTCGGCATGCATCCCCTCATAATCACCACTATCCAGCAATTGCTGAAAGTTTTTCAGGTTGGCTATATATTGCTGTAAGGCCGCCGATACATTTTCTTTATTTTCACTAAAAATACTGGCCCAGGTGTTGGGCGAGCTTTTGGCAAGGCGCACTGTGCTGGTAAAACCGCTGCCCGCCATGTCAAAAATATCGCGTTCATCCTTTTCTTTTTCGATAACTGTTTTACCCAGCATAAACGAGCTGATGTGCGACAGGTGCGACACATAAGCAATATGCATATCGTGCGCTACGGGATCCATATAACGGATGCGCATACCCAGGGCCTTAAAAAGCTCCAGCGCTTTTTCCTGTAGCTTAAAAGCGGTTTTCTCAACTTCACAGATAATATTGGTTTTACCATTAAAAAGCCCTGTTATAGCTGCGGATGGTCCGCTGAACTCGGTACCGGCTATGGGGTGGGCCGCTATAAAATTACGCCTGCGGGGGTGTTTTTCAACCGACCTGCAAATGGCCGCTTTGGTAGAACCGGCATCAAACACTATGGTTTCTTCTCCAACATTATCCAACACCTGCGGCAGCACTTTTGTAATAACATCTACCGGAACCGCCAAAATAACCCAGTCGGCATCCCGTACATCTTCCAATATGCCTTTTTGCCGGATGATACCCAAAGAGAGCGCCTCTTCAAGGTGCTGTGTACTGGCATCTATCCCGGTTATTACCGCCTGCGGAAAGGCTTTTTTTATATCTAACGCCAGTGAGCCCCCTATGAGCCCCAGGCCTATTATTGTTATATTCATAGTTGTTGTCAGTTGTTGGTTGTCAGTTACTTCTTCATAACCTTTACGTAGAACCCTCACCCCCCAACCTCTCTCCTTAGGAGAAAGGAGCTTGTTACTTAGCTACATCTTCTCTTTTGACTTTATGACTTTCGACTCTATAAACAGCTTCCTGTATCATTTCTTCATCAGCACAGAGCGAAAAACGGATATACCCCTCTCCGGCACTGCCAAAAATGGTACCGGGTGTTATAAAAATATGTTGGGTTTGTAATATATCATCTATAAAAGCTTCGGCACTGCTGACACCCTGCGGGAGCTTTGCCCACACAAATAACCCGGCGGTATTCTTATCATAAGTACACCCCAGCGTATCAGCCAGTTTAAAAACAAGCGCACGCCTTTTGCCGTATATTGTATTTAATTCGCTAAACCAGTTTTGGTTACTGTTAAGCGCAGCGATTGCCCCTTTTTGTATGCCGTAAAACATACCGCTATCCATATTGCTTTTTACCTTGAGCACGCTTTCTAAAAGCTGTGGGTTACCCAATACCATACCTACACGCCAGCCCGCCATATTAAAGGTTTTACTCAGCGAGTTAAGTTCCAGCGCCACCTCTTTTGCACCCTCCGCCTGAAACACCGAAAGCGGGGCATCATTTAGCACAAAACTATACGGGTTATCGTTCACTAAAAGTATCTGGTGCTTTTTTGCAAAGTCAACCAAATCCTGCATCATTTTACGGCTACCTTTTGCACCCGTCGGCATGTGCGGATAATTTATCCACATCAGCTTCACACCTGTTAAATCCATCGACTCCAATTGTGAAAGATCCGGTTGCCACCCGTTACCCTCTTCAAGGTCGTAAAACACTGGTAAAGCCCCGGCCAGCCTGGTAGCAGAAGTATATGTAGGATACCCTGGGTTGGGTACTAATGCTTTCTCACCCGGATTTAAAAAAGCAGCACAAATGTGAACGATTCCCTCTTTACTGCCCATTAATGGTAGTATTTCACTTACAGGATTTATAGTTACATTGAAATGCGTTTTATAAAATCGCGCCATAGCTTCGCGGAGTTCCGGCAGACCCTGATAGCTTTGGTACTCGTGTGCTTTGGCATCAGTAAACGACTGGGTTATAGCATGTATAACCTCCTGTGAGGGAGGCAAATCCGGGCTGCCAATACCCAGATTGATGACATTTTTGCCATCGCCCATCATTTGGCGTACTTCCTTCAGTTTTGCACTAAAATAGTATTCTTTTATTTCTTCGAGCCTTTTTGCAGGTGCTATCATATTTTTCCGTTTTTATATTCGCCAAGTACTTTAAACTCAGTGGTCATCAGCTCTAAAATGGATTTTGCCTTTTGGTAATGTTTGTATTTTTCAAACACCACATCTACAAAAAACGAGTATTTAAAAGGGGTTTCGGCAATGGGCATGCTTTGTATCTTACTCAGGTTCAACTTGCAGTTGTTCATCACATTAAGCACCGTTGCCAGGCTTCCGGGGGTGTCTTCCAACGTAAATTTTACCGATGCTTTATTTATATCTGCCTCAGGCACAGCACTGTTCTGCGTTTTTACAATTACAAACCGGGTCTGGTTATTCTGTATATTATGAATATTTTCTGCAAGCAACTCCAAATCAAAGAGTTCTGCTGCTGCTGGGCTGCCTATTGCGGCTATACCCTTTAAATTATTTTGCTGGATAAAACGCGCGCTTTCGGCAGTATCGGCACTTTCAACCAGTTTAATTTCAGTAAATTGCCTGAAAAATTCATTACACTGCAACAGCGCCATAGGGTGCGAATGTACCTCTTTTATATCAGCAATAGTTTGCCCCGGCAGTGCCATAAGGTTCATACTGATGTTCAGGTAATGTTCACCAATAATATGCAGGTTGTTATGGTCTATCAGCGCATAGTTCGGGATAATGCTCCCGGCTATGGAATTTTCCAGCGCCATTATACCCGTTGTAGCCTCCTTATTTACAAGACTTTGCACCAGCACATGGAATGAAAGGCACTCTTCAAGTTCGGCATCCCTGCCAAACCACACTGTTGCCACCTGATGGTGAAAGCTCCCTTTTATGCCCTGTATGGCTATTTTTGTTGCTGTTTTTGTTTCCATTTAATTCCAAAAAAAAATCCCGATTTTCATCGGGATTATATTTGTTGTCTGTTTTTACCTTGTTTAGCATACAGCCATATAACCCCTGTCCTCTTTCCAGAAGAAATAAAAATAGGTGTTATAAAATACAGCTGTGTTCATAGTATGCTTTGCTTGTTGCTAAAGTAGCAAATATTTTTTTACGCGCAACAATTTATGCTAAAAGTTTCTTCTTTCCGTTTATACAGGTTAAACGGTGCAAAATGCACTTTCTTTATTACTTTTGCGTAAAAGATACAAAGGTTATGTCTATAGAGGTTAAACAGGTAAGCAAAAATTACGGAAACCAGAAAGCGCTGGATGCGGTTTCTTTTTCAGTAAACAAAGGGGAGATTGTAGGGTTTTTGGGGCCAAACGGCGCAGGAAAAAGTACCTTAATGAAAATACTTACTACCTACCTTAATGCCGACCAAGGCGATGCTTTTGTAAATGGAAACAATGTAACCTCACAGCAAAAAGCAGTGCAGAAATCGGTTGGGTACCTGCCGGAGCACAACCCGCTATACCTGGACTTGTATGTGCGTGAGTACCTTGCCTTTAATGCCGATGTATACCACGTAAGCAAAAGCCGTATTAATGAGGTTATTAACCTTACTGGCCTTACACCCGAAGCCCATAAAAAAATAGGTGCGCTTAGTAAAGGATACCGCCAGCGCGTGGGCCTTGCCGCTGCTTTGTTGCACGACCCGGAAGTGTTGATTTTAGACGAGCCCACAACAGGGCTTGACCCTAACCAACTGGTTGAAATACGCGAGCTGATACGTAATATTGGTAAAAATAAAACCGTGTTTCTTTCTACCCATATTATGCAGGAAGTGGAGGCCATTTGCGACCGCGTAATTATTATTAACAACGGAAAAATTGTTACCGATAAAAACCTGAAGAGCCTGGTAAAAAATGATACACAGCAACAGCTTATTGAAGTAGAATTTGATAAAGCAGTTACTAAAGAGATGATTTCAGGCATTGCTAACCTAACCTCAGCCAGTAACACTGTAGGTAATGTATGGGAGCTTATTTTTACTACTGATACTGATATGCGCCCTGCGGTTTTTGACTTTGCGCAAGCCAATAACCTGAAGACACTGCAAATCAGCCTGAAAAACAAAAATCTCGAATCAGTTTTCCGGGAAATGACTAAAAAGAACTAAGTATGTGTGGCGTACCATTACCCTGGTGGGAAGAAGAATTAGAAAAAGACCGCAAGGAGAAAGAACAACAAAACATCCCTGAACCTGATAAAGGGGAAGATACTCCGGAATGTGATTAAATTAAACACTGTTAATAACTTAATTTTAAGCGCTTTGATTTAAACTACTCATACACCACACGCCCGGTATACACCTGCTGTACATCAACTACAGGCGGATGGTTTAGCAGTACTAAATTACCGGTGGAGTTTATAGTACCCGTTACCTGGTTTTCTGCCCTTACAATAATATCATTACTACTGCGGTGAAAAACCTCAACATTTTTTGAATTTAATGCCGTACCATCAAAACGGGCATCGCCGGAATAAAAATTTACGGTAAGGTTTTCCACATAACCGCTTAAAATGCAATACAGGTTTTGGTTGTCTTCTACCGTAAACAACTGGCTGTCAACATTTAAATTTACCGTTCCTGATGACGTTTCACTAATAAGACCAGACTGTATACTAAGCGATGGAAAGTGCAACACGCCCTGTGAGCGTACGGCAAACTGCGTAGCTGTAAATATTTTTTCAAGGTTGGGGGTAGCTACTGTTATGGTGGTAGTGTTGTAAATATGCACCCAGTTGCAGTTGTTGGCATTGGTAAGCCACAGGGTACCATCAATCACTTCGGCGGTTATATATTCTTTTATATTTTCACCTGTTGCAATGGTTAGGCTTTGTTCATCGGCCTCCACAACCACTAACTCTATCCCTGCCGAAACATGTATGGCTGTAAATTCAGGTACCTCCATGTTATAGTTTACCGCAGTACCGGTAGCGGTAAAACATTCGGGGGCAGCATCATTATTACACCCGGCAAGTAGCAACAGTAACGTTGCTGTTACACATTTAAAATAATTTATAATTTTAAATCCGTCCATAGTTTTACAGTCTATACCCTAAACCCAGTTCTAAAACTTCTGCCTTTGCGCCATGAGTTTTCAGGCCTAAGCCTCCAAATATACGCTTACTAAAATAATATTTTAGCCCTATACGCTCATAATGCATTCCGGTACTTTTAAATGGTGCATATACATAATACCCCACCTGAGCTTCAAATGACATACGGTTGATATATAACTCATACCCGCCAAAAATCCCGGCTTTGTGGTAATCAGTATCAGGGTCTACATGTTCTTCAGGGAAGGCTACCGATTTATAATGTATATATTCTTTAAGGTATTTAGGTATAAAAAATTCAGCGCCAAGCTGAAAGCCGCTTTTACGGCTTATGCGTTTATCAACATAACCACCAACAGCATAATACGGATATTGTTTGCTGCCAATAACATCGCTCTGGTTAATACCCCCCTTAAAAAAAACATTATAATGCAGGGGCTGCCGGTATACCGAATCGGTAACTGAAACCTGATAAACATTATCGGCGTTCTTATCAAAACTATAATTAAGCCCAACATTTACGGCAAAAGTATTGGTACTGGTGTTGGGAGATTTCATACTGGCATTGCTGTGGTGCACAAACAAAAGCCCGGCCTGCAGGCCAAACCCTGCAAAAATATGCTGTCTGGTGTAGTTTAGCATAAAGTAGGTAGAAGGCATAAGGTGTGCGCCATACGCATAGTTACGAAAGTTAGTATCCTTATCGTAAGGGTTGGTATTATAAGCCACGCCCTGCCCTATGCGCAACATAACGCTCCTATTTATAAAATAAAAATTATAATGCCCGTACAACCCGTACATTTCGCCCAACGCTTCATTTTTCATATCCTCATAATGTAACGAAACGCCATAATCAGGATAATTATAGGCCTGCTCCCATTCATATTTGCCAAATGTTTTCCGGTTCAGGCTGATGAGCATACCTGTGGGATGCCCAATAATAAGGTGTTTGATGCTTTTGCGGTGGGGAATAATATTGCCGTAAAAATAACCGGCATCAACCGTGCAACCTGTCTCTGCATCTTGCTGTGCAGAAACGTACAAAGGTATAGTAAGCAAAAACAGTAGTATTCGCCTCATTATATTGGTTAATGTGGCAAATATAGCAGATTTGTGCTTTTATATAAGAAAATCAGCAGTTATGCTTTGTTTTTATGCTTCTTTATACTTTTAAGCACTTTCTTCAGGGCTTTCTCAATCTCTTTTGGTGCATTGAGTATAGGGCCTGAATCTCCTGTATATACTACTTCGTGATTTTCATCAAGAACCAGTGTGGTGGGATAAAATTTAATACCAAACCGATTTGTTATAGGCTTTCCATTGGGTATTATGGTAAAATCAAACTGCGTGCGCTTTAAAAACCTTTCTGTTTGCTCTTTGGTGTCAAACGTTATACCAAACCAAGCCACCTCATCAGTTCCATATTTTTCTTTCATCGTATTAAGCTCGGGCATCTCTTCAATACAGGCGGCGCAGGTAACAAACCAAAAATCTATTACTATGGCTTTACCTTTAAGGCTCTCCATCGTGTAAGTATTCCCGTCCATATCAGTCAGGGTAAGGTCTTCTATAACCGAACCTTTTAGCTTATTCCTGTTTTTTTATCTTCTTCGGTATAATTTTTCCAGTATTCCTGTTCTTTTTCCAGCTCTTCATCCGTGCGTTTGTGCAGCACAAAACTAAACTGGTTGGTAATCGTATCGCGGTATCCAATAGTTAAGTATTTATACCGGTCTTCTGACTTTGAAATAGAGTCGCGGTACGCCTCACCATACTGCTTACCATTTTCAAGGTAATACTTAGGCTTGTTATAGGTGCTGTCTTTTATATTGGCCGGGTCATTAAGATAGTACACATATTCATGCGCTTTGGTTTTGCGCGAAGTCGATGATAAAAAAGAATAATCCTGCCCAAGGGCCGTAACGCCCATAAAAACGAGTAAAAAGAGTAGTGTTTTTTTCATGAAATGATTAATTTGTTATACTAAAACAGTAAAACAACCTGCTTTATTGCGCGCAGAGTGCTTAAAACACCGCTTTAGCTATGGCTTTTATGTTTTCGGCTTTGCCCATGCTGTAATAATGCAGCACCGGTATGCCGGCTTTAACCAACTCTTTACTCTGGGCTGTGCACCATTCTATACCCACCTGTTTTACCGCATCATTATCTTTTGCTTTAACCACTTCCATAATCAAATCATCGGGTAAATCTACCTTAAAGCGGTGAGGTATGGTATTGAGCTGCTTTTTGGTAGCTATAGGTTTCAAACCCGGTATAATAGGAACCGTAATACCTTCTTTTCGGCATTTGGCTACAAACTCAAAAAACTTGTGGTTATCAAAAAACATCTGGGTAATAATATACTGGGCGCCGTTTTTTATCTTCTGTTTCAAAAAATGCAGGTCGCTGTCCAGGCTTGGGGCTTCCATGTGTTTTTCAGGATACCCGGCCACACCAATACAAAAATCGGTACAGGCAGAGTTTAGCAATTCTTCATCAAGGTATACGCCGTTATTCAGGTTGGCTATTTGCGTTACCAGTTCGGTAGCATAATGGTGCCCGTCTTTTTCCGGCCGAAAGTAAATCTCGCTTTTTACAGCATCCCCTCTAAGCGCCACCACATTCTGGATGCCTAAAAAGTCCAGGTCTATTAAAAAGTTTTCGGTATCTTCTTTAGTAAAGCCACCACAAAGTATATGCGGAATGGCATCTACCTGGTATTTGTTTTGTATAGCGGAGCAAATACCAACAGTACCCGGGCGTTTTTTAACCACGCGGCGTTCCAGCAAGCCGCTGGCAAGTTCTTTATATTCATACTCTTCCCGGTGATAGGTAACATCTATAAACGGCGGGTTAAACTCCATAAGCGGATCTATACCGTCAAATATCGATTGTATGTTCTGGCCCTTTAACGGAGGCAGTATTTCAAATGAAAAAAGGGTTTTGCCGTTGGCTTTTTCTATATGTTCGGTTACTTTCATCTGTTTTTAGTTGTCGGTTGTCGGTTGTCAGTTGTCAGTTGTCAGTTGTCAGTTGTTAGATAATCACCGGCATGAGAGCTCCGACAACCTACAACTGTCAACTAATAACAAAATTAATCAGCTATGTTAGGGTTGAGCCATTTTATGGCTTCTTCAATACTTATATTTCTTCTTTTAGCGTAATCTTCTACCTGGTCCGACTTTATTTTACCAAGGCCGAAATATTTACTTTGCGGGTTTGCAAAATAATACCCCGATACCGATGCGGCAGGCCACATGGCAAGGCTTTCGGTAAGGGTTACACCTATTTTGTTTTCAACATCCAGCAATTGCCAGATGGTATTTTTCTCCAAATGGTCCGGGCAGGCGGGATAACCCGGTGCAGGGCGAATACCCTGATATTCCTCTTTTATTAATTCCTGATTGCCCAGTTGTTCATCTGCGGCATAACCCCATAGTTCTTTACGTACTTTTTGATGCAGGTATTCTGCAAAAGCTTCTGCCAAACGGTCGCCCAGCGCTTTGGCCATTATAGAGTTATAATCGTCGTGCACTTTTTCAAATGCAGCCGCTTTTTCATCTACCCCAAAGCCTGTAGTAACACAAAATGCACCCATGTAATCATGCTTACCGCTCTCTTTCGGTGCAATAAAATCAGCGAGGGCAATGTTTGGCGCTCCCTTTGTTTTTTGAGATTGCTGGCGAAGCGTCAAAAATTTAGCATCTCCGCCATTCACCTCAATATCATCATCATTAACGGTGTTTGCCTGAAAAATACCATATACGCCTTTCGCAGTAAACCAATTTTCTTCTACAATTTGCTGCAACATTTTCTGTGCATCATTAAAAAGTAATTGCGCCTGCTCGCCCACCACTTCATCAGTTAATATAGCCGGGTATTTACCGTGTAGATCCCAAGTCTGGAAAAAAGGTGTCCAGTCTATATATTTTTCAAGCACTGATAATTCAGGGTAAATAGTGTGTACGCCCAACTGCTTAGGTATAGAAGGTTGAAAAGTATCCCAGTCTATTTTAAATTTATTAGTCCGGGCATCTGCAATACTCAAAAAATCTTTCTCGCGTGAACGGTTCAGGTAGCCTTCGCGCAGTTTGTCATATTCTTCGCGAATATTTTTGGCATAGCCTGTTTTTGTAGTATTATTTAACAGATTGCCTGCCACCGTTACCGCACGGCTGGCATCATTAACATGTACTACGGTTTCTTTATATTCCGGTGCAATTTTAACAGCGGTGTGGGCGCGGCTTGTGGTTGCGCCGCCTATCATTATTGGTATGGTTATATTAAGCCTCTGTAATTCTTTGGCTAAATATACCATTTCATCAAGTGAGGGTGTAATAAGCCCGCTAAGCCCAATAATATCTACCTGCTCTTTAATGGCAGTTTCTATAATTTTTTCTGGGGGAACCATTACCCCCAGGTCTATTATTTCAAAATTGTTACAGGCCAGCACTACCGATACTATGTTTTTACCAATGTCATGCACATCGCCTTTTACGGTAGCAAGTAACACACGCCCGGCGCTCGAAGAACGCCCATCTTTTTCGGCTTCAATATACGGCAACAAATAGGCTACGGCCTTTTTCATCACGCGGGCCGATTTTACCACCTGTGGTAAAAACATTTTACCACTACCAAAAAGGTCGCCCACTACATTCATACCTGCCATAAGGTTAATTTCAATCACCTCAATAGGCCTGGCAGCAGCAAGGCGTGCTTCTTCCACATCCACCTCAATAAATTCATCTATACCTTTCACAAGCGCATAGGTAAGCCGTTCCTGCACAGGCAGGCTGCGCCACTCCTGCACTTGCTTTTCAGATATTTTATCGCCCCCTTTTACATTTTCGGCAAATGTCAAAAGACGTTCGGTGGCATCATCACGGCGGTCTAACAAAACATCTTCAACGTGCTCTAAAAGTTCTTTATCTATATTATCATATACCTCAATCATTTCGGGGTTTACAATGCCCATATCCATACCGTGCTGAATGGCGTGATACAAGAAAGCCGAGTGCATTGCCTCCCTAACCCTGTCATTACCCCTGAAAGAAAATGACACATTACTCACCCCCCCGCTTACATGGGCATGCGGAAGGTTTTCACGAATCCATTTGGTAGCCAGAAAGAAATCCAGTGCATTTTTGCGGTGTTCTTCCATACCTGTTGCTACCGGAAAAATATTGGGGTCGAAAATAATATCTTCGGGCGGAAAGCCTACTTTATCAACCAGTATATCATAACTGCGTTTACAGATATCTATACGCCGCTGATAGGTGTCAGCCTGCCCTACCTCATCAAAAGCCATAATGATGGCGGCTGCCCCATAACGTTTTATTTTTTTAGCATGGTCTATAAAAAGCTCCTCCCCTTCTTTAAGGCTAATGGAATTTACCACGCTTTTGCCCTGTGCTACTTTTAAGCCCGCCTCTATAATTTCCCATTTAGAGCTGTCAATCATCAGGGGTACGCGGGCAATATCAGGTTCAGAAGCTATAAGGTTCAGGAATTTGGTCATGGCATACACACCATCTAACATCCCCTCATCCATATTCACATCAATGATCTGGGCACCACCCTCCACCTGCGCACGTGCCACATCAAGAGCTTCTTCGTATTTTTCTTCTTTAATAAGCCGAAGAAATTTACGCGAGCCCGTTACGTTAGTCCGTTCACCCACGTTTATAAAGTTACTTTCGGGGGTAACTATAAGCGGTTCAAGACCTGATAAGCGTAAATAGCGGTTGTTAGTTTTTGGCTGTCGGTTGTCTGGAAGAATGTTACCAGTTGTCGGTTGTCGGTTGTCGGATAAATTATTATCTACAGGCATTTTTAGAGCTTTTTAAAATAATTAATAAATCCATTTAATAATCTTTTACACGCCTGAATTAAATCGAATACTGAATTAAAATCTTCTTGACTTATATATTTTTGGTCTAATGCAACAAAATATTGGGTTTCTAATTCATATAATGAACCTCTTGCAATATGTAGAAAATTTATGGTATCTTTTGCTGTTTGCCTTCCGCAGCCTTCAGCAATATTAGACGGCACAGATATGGCACATCTCCTCATCTGATTTGTCAGGCCATAAACTTCTTCTTTGGGGAAGTATTTAGATATTTTGTATGTCATGTTCGTCAATCTCCTGGCTTCAAGCCAAACATCTAATTTTGTATAATCCATTCTATGTAGCTAAAAATCTGACAACCATCAACCGACAACCGAAAACAACTTTCTCGGTTCATACTTAGCAGCCACTTCCGCTATCAGCTTTATATGCTCCGGTGTGGTACCGCAGCAGCCACCTATAATATTAACCAGGTTATCTTCGAGGTACTCTTTAATAAGCGCCTGCATTTCTTCGGGAGTCTGGTCATATTCACCAAAGGCATTGGGCAAGCCTGCGTTAGGGTGCGCCGAAACACTAAACTGTGTATTGTGAGCAAGCCTTTTGAGGTAAGGCTTTAACTGGTCGGCGCCCAGGGCACAGTTAAAGCCTACACTTAGTAACGGAATATGTGAAATTGAAATCAGGAAAGCCTCAACGGTCTGACCGCTCAGTGTACGCCCGCTGGCATCAGTAATGGTACCACTCACCATAATTGGGGTATCTACACCCAATTCTTCCTTCACCTCTTCTATGGCAAAAAGTGCTGCCTTAGCATTCAGGGTATCAAAAATAGTTTCAACCAAAAGTATATCGCTCCCACCCTCTATCAGAGCTTTAACCTGCTCTTTATAGGCGATGCGCAAATCGTCAAACGTCACGGCACGGTAGCCCGGATCGTTCACATCAGGGCTCATACTTGCCGTCCGGTTGGTAGGGCCAATAGAGCCTGCCACAAAACGGGGTTTATCCGGATTGGCAGCGGTAAACTCATCGGCGGCCTCACGCGCCAGCCTGGCCGACTCGTAATTCAACTCATACACCAAATCTTCCATGTGATAATCGGCCATGCCAATGGTAGTACCGCTAAACGTATTGGTTTCTACAATATCGGCGCCTGCCGCAAAATATTTGCGGTGCACTTCTTTTATGGCTTCCGGCTGGGTAAGGCTCAGTAAATCATTATTACCTTTAAGCGGGTGCGGAAAATCCTTAAAACGTTCGCCGCGATAATCTTCTTCGGTAAAGTTGTAGCGTTGCAGCATGGTTCCCATAGCGCCGTCCAGCACCAGTATGCGTTTTGCAAGCACGTTGTATATTTTAGACATAATTTAAAGTTCAAAGTTTCAGGTTTAAAGTTTCAAGTTAATCTTGATACCTTAAATTCTTAATTAAAATATGTCATCAGGAGGGTGTGGAAAAGAAATTCCGCTTGTGTTATCTATCCGCGCGAGCGGTAGAATGTAGCACCTTCTTTAGAGCTAAAGGGTTGCTAAGGTTTCTGCGGGTCTAATCCCTCCACCTTTCATGATAACATAGTGCAATGTGTTAAAGAACAACGCAAAAGTAGTGCATAGATTTATAGAAAGCAAATGAGCTTGAAAGATTATTAAATACTTATACTATCAACAATAGCTTTAATTTTATTATCTAGATTAGAGTATATCGTTTCAGAATGTATGTTTCTTTCATTTTTTAAAAAATTCAAAAAATTTTCTTTTTTATTTGCCGGAATTTTATACAATTCCAATAACTCTTGAAACTTTAATTGTTCTTCAAGAGGAATCAAACAGTTCAAATAATTCTGTATAGTGAATTTTCCACTTTGATTACCTCGATTTGTTTCAGCAAATGCTGTTGAAGAATTAGCTTCAACGTAAAAACTACTATTACATACTCGTGTATTTTTTAATTTAAAAGGATTAATATTGAAATGATCATCACAATCCCAATCTAAAGGACTTTTGAAAATCCAAAACTGTCCATCAATATCTAAGTGCTTTTCACAAGCAAAATATAATGCGACTTCAGGTATCAAAGCCCAATCTAATAAACGGGAGGGTAAGCCATAATGACGCATTTGCTCTAGATACCTCCAATCATTTTCATAATCAATTATGTTTTCAGAGATTGACAATTGAATATATTTTAAACCATCATTTGCTTCTATTTTAGATTTAAATTGATTAAAATAGGACTCCTCAAGTTCTAAAACATTCCTATCTTTTATATTCCTAATTATAGATGGTTCTAATTTATAATTAAAATTATCCTGGCCTCTATATAATTCTTGATAAAGTTGACAAAAATAGCCATTAGTGAATTCAAATCTCTTAGACTGAATTTTAGAAATTAAATTATAAAACTCATCGATTGTATTTATTACTCCTTTAATTTCCATAATCAAATTATTTAGCAGTATAACTAAATTACAAAGAATACTCCCTCAAACAACCCCCTCTTTCACTTTCCCAACTACTTCCAGAACTGCATTGTATAACGCATTACCCGCGGCGGCGGCATCACCCGGTACACCTTTTATAAATTTATAACCCAGCCCCCGGCTTTCGGTTAAAAACTTAATGCCCTTTTCAAAATTCTCCGGCAGGTACTGCAGGCTTTCGTTTAAAGATACGATACTAAAACCTGTACGAACCAAATCTGGGTATTCTGCCGTAAGCTCTGCGCTTGGTGTAGCATCTACCGCAATAAGGTTTTGCAAATCGTGCTCTATAACATACTCCACCACATCATCCATTTTAAACGGCACGGCAAACCGTATAAAATTGGCTTCCCATGCATAGCCGTCGGCATCCTTTTCAAAAAAGGCAACACGGCTGTTGGTTATCACCGGAAAACGTATATCGGGCACAGGCACTGTAATATCCTCCCTGCTTTTTATTACTTTATTTATCAAAGCGCTGCCGGCATTGCCTATACCAAAAAGCACTATATTTATTTCTATGGCCATAATTAAAATTTTAGATGAAGAAACCGCCTCCGTTGCTGATAACGGGGGCGGCACTTAAAAACAAACAAACAAAAAACAACTTAAAACAAACATTATGAGTATTATCCAAACTTGAAAAGTGTCTCTTATATTTTCAGTTTCACTAATTTACCGTAGTAAACTCTTTATACAGGCTAAGGTTTACTGGAGTATTATTCACCATACTATTATAGGCAGGGCTGCGAAACTGCACTTCTTTCATCCAGCGTTGTAACGCATCAAGGGGCGCAGCTGCCGAAGGTTTCAGCGTAATATCTATCCGTTCAAAGCCCGGGCGGCGGCTTTCGGACATGCGATGCGTAAAATTTCCCGTAATTTCTATTTGTAATGACTTTAACGCTATACCCAGCTCTACAGCTACTATCTGCCCCAAAGCGTTAATACAGCCGGCAAAGCCTGCCAATATATACTCATAAGGGTTCGGGCCGTTTAGCTCCGGGAACTTTGCGTTTTGGCTGATGCGCAAATCGGTATTTAATGTTTTTACTACAAACTGGCTGTTGTTACCGGTGTAGCCCAATACGTTGATGGCTTGTGTTTTCATAATGTACTTTTTTTGACTGATGACTGAATTCTGAACTATAAAAAAAGGCCCTTTTAGTTTCTTACTACCAAAAGGACCCTTTCACCTGAAATATAACTTAAGTTATGTTGCCCGTTTTGGTATAGGTATACACAGCATTTTAACCGATGACGACCAGTTATGCTGAATATGTTTTTTACAAATAAATAAATTGCCCATAGCGCTCATTACTTTTATTATAACAAAAAAGCCCCTGCTTTTATTGCAGGGGCTTTAAACTTATATTTTAAACTGAATTTAAAATTGTGCAAAAGCAGCCCCTGTGGAAAACTTCCAGATTGAGAGATGCGACTGACACATAATAAATTTCATTTTTTCTGTCTTTTTATTGTCTACCAAACTTCGTAAACTTTTTTATAATATACAAGAAATATTTTATTTTTTTACAGCCTTAGATAATTCAGCTTTTTCTGCCCGCGTTTTAAAAACAGGTGCCAATATATCTGCCAATTGTTCGTACTCCATTAAAAAAGCATCATGCCCGTGTATTGATTTTATTTCGTTATACACTACATCAACTGCTGCATCCTGCAATTTTTTATAGGTATCAAGGGTTTCATCAGCGGTAAAAAGCATATCGGTATCTACTGCAATTAAATGTACACTGCCTTTAAATCCCGAAAGAACCGTTTCAAAACCACCATTACGTGTAATATCAATACTACCCAACAAATGGTTCATGAGCCTATACGCCTGTAACGTAAAGCGTTCCTGTAGCTTATGTCCATGGCGGTTAAGCCATGTTTCAATTTTAAAAGCATTCCCTTCTGCCCTTTGACGCTTAAACCGCTGTTGTAATGACTGCGGCGTGCGATACAGCAGCATGGCATGCAGCCGTGCATTGGCAATCGGGTCGGTACTGTTATTCAAAATCCGCTCTTGCACCAATACATTGGCAATTACCCAATCTGTAGCTTTCCAGTCCGTAGCAACGGGAATCAGATTTTCAATAGCACCGGGACGCAAAGCAGCCATTTCCCAGGCCACGCCCCCACCCAAGCTTCCGCCTATAACGGAAAATAATTTTTCCACACCAAGCAAGTCCAAACCCTGCCAAAATACACCGGCCACATCACCCGTAGTATATTCTTTATAATCATCTATAAGATTTTCCGGTGCGCCGTCATATCCATTACCGGGAATGTTAAAGGCTATAACTGTAAAAACGGTGGTATCTATAATCTGCCCTTTCCCTATCAGGTTGGCCCACCAGCCTTTTTTTCCTGTTACATGGCTGTTACCTGTAAGTGCGTGATTTACCACCACTACCGGTGCCGTGCCTAAAGCCGGCCCAAAAGTCTGGTAACTCAACCCTACATTATTACGGCTTGTGCCGTTTTGCAGCCGCCAGTTGGGTATAGTTAAAAATTGTAGTTCCATAAGTTATAAAAACTACCCCGGCCGGGTTAGTTACGCCGGGGCAGTATAAAAAGGCCTGGGCCTGAGTTAGTAATTTAAGCTTTTACAGGAGCATCAATGGTTTCAAAAACCGCCTGTAAATCAGCTTTCAGGTCTTCAATATCTTCAAGCCCTACCGAAAGGCGTACCAAATCTTTTGTTACACCCGTAGCTTCCTGCTGTGCATCATTAAGCTGTTGGTGGGTAGTACTTGCCGGGTGTATGATGAGCGATTTGGTATCGCCAATATTGGCTAAAAGTGAAAATAGTTTGGTTTCATCAGCTACTTTTTTGGCCGCTTCAAACCCACCTTTTAATCCGAAAGTTACAATACCGCTCTGGCCTTTTGGCAGGTACTTCTGGGCAATATCATAATATTTACTGGATTTCAGCCCCGGATAATTTACCCATGCCACTTCATCGCGGCTTTCCAGCCACTCTGCAAGCGCAAGGGCATTTTTACTGTGTTTTTCTACACGGATGTCAAGGGTTTCCAATCCCTGAATTGTCTGGAATGCGTTAAAGGGGCTAAGCGCAGCACCAAAATCGCGCAGGCCTTCTATACGCACTTTGGCAATAAAGGCAGCGGGGCCTAATGCCTCATGGTATACCATGCCATGATACCCAGCAGAAGGTTCTGTAAATTCGGGGAATTTACCACTGCTCCAGTCAAACGTACCGGCATCTATAATAACACCGCCAAGCGACGTACCGTTACCAGTAATATATTTTGTAAGCGAATGTATTACAATGTTAGCGCCATATTCAATAGGGTTTAGCAGGTAAGGCGTAGCCACCGTATTATCAACAATAAAAGGCACTTTAAAAGCTTTGGCTTCATCGGCAATAGCTTTTAGGTCAAGCACATCAAGCTTGGGATTACCCAACGATTCCGCAAAAAAGGCGCGGGTATTTTCCTGTGCGGCTTCGGCAAAATTCTTAGGGTCAGAGGGGTCAACAAACGTAGTAGTAATACCCAGCCTCGGCAGGGTAACGCTTAAAAGGTTATACGTACCACCGTACAGGCTGTTAGAGGCCACAATATGGTCGCCCGCCCTTAATAAAGTTAAAAAAGTTGTAGCCAGCGCCGCCGCGCCCGATGCAGTAACCACAGCCGCTATACCACCCTCAAGTGCCGCAAGGCGTTGTTCAAGTACATCATTGGTTGGGTTGTTTAAACGGGTATAGATAAAACCGGGTTCGGCAAGGCCAAACAGGTTGGCAGCATGCTCTGCGTTATTAAAAACGTATGAAGTTGTCTGGTAAATAGGCACCGCACGGGTACCGCCGTTTTTGGTTACATCGTGGCCTGCGTGCAGGGCATTGGTAGAAAATTTCTGGTCGCTCATGATAATTGATTTTTTAAAATTTTATTTTGAAACTAATTAAACTAAGATTTAAAGCTAAAAAAAGCCCTTAAGGCTGCTACACCAAAAGGGCTTGTATATTTCAACAGTACGATGGTTCATCGTCCCCTTTTGGCAACAGCGTTTTGGTGCACATACACATGGCGCAACACATCATACTATTTTTCATATTGTTTTTCATCAGCAAACTGTTATAAACTAAAAAAGCCTTCCGTATCTGCGGAAGGCTTTTGCGTATATTTTATAAATTTAAAATTATGCAACAGCGTGTTCCGCGGAATGTTTCCACATCATACAACACATATTGCACATTATAAATTTCATTGTTACTTTGTTTTTCGTTTAGCAAACTTCTAAACTAATTTTCAATTTGCCAAACATTATTTTAAATTTTAACATTCAGCACTTAATAAAACATTACCCAAAGAAAGTATATTTGGGGTCAGGTTAAATTTTAAGTGCATTATGCCTAAGCAGGTTAAACAGGATATAAGATTAGTATTTGCCGGATTTTTTATAGCTGCAATAATAGCTATTTTGGTGTTTTCGAATCTTTTTTATGATTTAACGGTGGTTTATCCCGAAACCAAAAAACTGGAGTCGTTAGTGGTTTCTAAGGTAAATTATGGAGATGCTTTACAATATGTAAAAATTGACGGGCGAGTTGCTCTACTCTATGAAACCCGGTACGGAATTTATTTTGGCATTAAACCTAAGGTATTTGATTATGTAGAAGACAGCATTGCAAATAAAAGAGTATTTTATATTAAAAAATACGATAGTATTGTTTGGTTTTGCCAATTGGGAAGCGATTACAATTTGCGCGGACTTAAACAAGGCAACAGGCTAAAAACAGATTTTGGGGAAATGGGTTTTACAATTGAAAAATCTGATTGAGCCTTTCACCATTACAATGCTAAAAATGTATGCTGATTAGCTTTTTATCCGTCAACCAGTATAAATACATTTCGCAAATAACTGTTTTTTAATCTTTCTTTTTTTATTACAACAAGGTTTTATACATTTGTGCTAAATAAACAGAGGAAAGATTTGACTGATTGCAACCTCGCTAAAAAATGCTAAAGCAGGAATCTCACCCCTTCTTTAGTTGCATCCCTTTCAATATTTCCTACTAAAACAGTAGACTGATATTATGGCATATTTATTTACGTCGGAGTCTGTAAGTGAAGGACATCCTGACAAAATTGCTGACCAAATCTCTGATGCATTAATTGATAATTTCCTGGCGTTTGACCCAGACAGTAAGGTAGCCTGTGAAACACTGGTTACTACCGGGCAGGTAATACTGGCAGGCGAAGTAAAAAGCAAAACGTACCTTGATGTACAGCAAATTGCGCGCGATGTTATCAAAAGAATAGGGTATACCAAAAGCGAATATATGTTTGAGGCCAATTCGTGTGGGGTGCTTAGCGCCATACACGAGCAAAGCCAGGATATTAACCAGGGGGTAGACCGCCAGACTAAAGAAGAACAAGGCGCAGGCGACCAGGGTATGATGTTTGGCTATGCCACTAACGAAACTGAAGAGTATATGCCGCTGGCACTGAGCCTTTCGCATAAACTACTCAAAGAACTTGCCGTACTAAGGCGCGAAAATAAAGAGATTAACTACCTGCGTCCCGATGCAAAAAGCCAGGTTACGCTGGAGTATGACAACAACAATAAACCGGTACGCATTGATGCCATTGTAATTAGCACCCAGCATGATGATTTTGATGCTGAACCGGCTATGCTTGCCAAAATAGAAAAAGATATTAAGGAGATATTAGTTCCCCGCATTGTTAAAGATAATCCGCAGTATGCGCATTTATTTAATGATGATATTACCTACCACATTAACCCTACCGGAAAGTTTGTAATTGGCGGCCCTCATGGCGATGCCGGCCTTACGGGGCGTAAAATAATTGTAGACACCTATGGTGGCAAAGGCGCCCACGGTGGTGGTGCCTTTAGCGGTAAAGATCCAAGCAAGGTAGACCGTAGTGCAGCCTATGCAACACGCCATATTGCTAAAAACCTGGTGGCTGCCGGTGTGGCCGATGAAATACTGGTACAGGTATCTTATGCTATTGGGGTAGCCAAACCTATGGGTATTTATATTAACACCTATGGTACCGCCAAAGTAAACCTTACCGATGGTGAAATAGCCAAAAAAGTAGAAGGTATTTTTGATATGCGCCCTTATTTTATTGAGCAGCGCCTTAAACTACGCAACCCCATTTATAGCGAAACCGCAGCATACGGACACATGGGGCGTACGCCAGAGGTGGTAACAAAAACATTTACCTCACCAAATGGCGAAGAAAAAACCGTAGAGGTTGAATTATTTACCTGGGAAAAACTGGATTATGTTGAGAAAGTAAAAGAAGCTTTTTCACTTTAATCAGGATATAATATAAAAGTTTTTATACTAAAACAGCCCCGCATTGTGCGGGGCTGTTTTGTTGTATCCTTATTTTTAGTCAGATAAAATTGCTTTAGTCTAAACTACAGTAAGGCACTTCAAAAGTACCATTAATGTTGTTTTCATCATCATCAAAACCTGTAGCTTTAACCTTACCTTTTACCGAAGTTTCGGTAATTGAAGTAATTTCTATCTCTGCATCAATAGCACCTTCAAAACTATCACCATCGGTAGACCTGAATTGTACGTGACCATCCGTTTGAGGCTTATAAGTACCCTCCGCAGCCGGAACTGTAATCCATATAGGAGTATTAGCTGTACTGCTTTCACAGTTAAGAGCAGAAGTACCCAGGTAAATGTAAAGCGATTCTGTACTGCTTAGTGTTATAGGCCTGGCAACGCCACCAGCCGCAGTAAAATCTTCGTTGTAAATTGTGCCTGAAACGGGACCGTTAGAAAAACCGCCATTACTATTAGTATCGTCAGAATCATCTGAACTACATGAAACTAATAAAGTGGCTGCCACAAATGCGGATAAAAACATTTTTCTCATAAAAGTGAATTTAATATGGTTATCTGCCAAAGGTGGTTTTTTACAATAAATTAACCAAATAATATCAAAAATTTAACACATAAATCATAAATTGTAACTTATGTTTAACAATATATAACGTGGCTGCACCCTGTATCGTGAGGTACGCGTACTAAATTGGTTAAAACTATCATCATTTAAAGATGTGGTATTTAACAAATTGGTGCCACTTACCTTAAATTCCCATTTTTGCAATGTAGTAAGGTACATAATACTGGCATTTAAAAAATCATATTGGTTATTTGTAGTACGCACATCGTTATAATAATGGTTATAAGTATAGTTTGCTGTAAGTGTAATATTTTTAAGCAATAGGTAATCTACACGCGCATAGGGGCTATGGGTATAAAATTTATTGTTGGCATAATCATTCAGCAATAAAGAGTAACCTACCTCAAGATTAGGCCATGTTTTATAGTTAGTGCTAAAGTTAGCCGTATAATTTTGCATTATCTGTTCATTTACCTGCCGCAGGGCATTGTCTATACTAATATCGTCTGTAAAGGATTGATTGAACCTAAAGTTATTAAACTTACTCCACGAAAAGGTAGCCCCTGCCGATGCTTTATAAAAACGTGCAAAACTACGGGTATACCCTGCTGCTGCAGTAAACACCTGGTCGGCAAAATTTGAATTCTCCACCGTGCTTACCTGGTTAATACCACTAAAAGCCGAAAGGTTTTTAACAGCATCCTGCCGATAGCTGTAGGTTACCCGGGCAAACATTTGTGTAAAATTAAACATGTTATACCTAAAATAATTCAGGTTATGGTTTTGGTATAGTGCATTTTCCAGGTTACGGTTACCGCGAAACAAGCTGCTATAGTTGTTTAGCACCAGTCCCCGTGCAAAATTAGACACATCAGTAAATTCGGTGGTCATGTTATAGGTATATTGCAGCCTTTCAGAATTTTTAAACTGATATACCGCAAACACATCAGGCAGCAACCGGTAAAAATCATTATGCACTTTGGTATCCAACTGGCCGTTATACGAATTATAAGCATGCAGCATTGCACCTGGGTTTAGGGTAAGTTTACCAGCAATAAATTTATAATGCACCCCGGCAAAAACATCATTAAAACTATAATCTACATCATTCTTACTGTTCTCATCAAGGCCATCTGTAGTGCCGTTATCCAGTATCTGGAAAATATCAGAATTAAAATTCTGGTAAGAATACGTATTGCCCACTGTAACGTTTATATTGCTCTTTGGGGTCAGCATATAGTAATAATCTATTTTTGCATCCAGTTTGTTGGTGGTTACTAAACGGTTTTGGTTAAGATTATAAGTATCAGATGTAACCAGACCGAGGTTTAACTGGTTGGCACCCGGAATATCAGGAAAAGGATTGTTTTGTAATACAGCGTTATAAAACGGATCTTCCTGCTGGTACAGGTGCTGCATTTCAAACGCAAAAACATTTTTATCGTTAAGTGTATAATACAGGTTTAAATTTTGGTTAATGCTGAAAGGGTTTTGCTCTTTGTTGGTAAATATATCCTGACTTTGGCTGGTTTCCGGGAAAACAGTTGAAATAAGTGCTGCTTCTTCAGATTGCTTCGAAGTTTTAAGCAACAGATCATAATCAAAATGCAGGTTGGCGTTGGGTATATAGCTGGAGCTGATTTTTGCCAGGGCAAAGTCACTGCGCTGTGTAGTTTTATCCTGGGTGTCCTGTATGGTTGCAGGGTCGCCCGTTTCGGGGTCTAATACCTGATTACGGGTAACGGTTTCCATTTCGTTACGGTTGGAATTGAATATACCAAAACCACTGATAGTCCATGCTTTATTAGGATTATAGCTAAAATTTGCTGCGCCGAATCTGGTTTCAATATTCTTGGCCCTGTTATTACGCAGTGTAAGCATGCCCACATCATTACTGCTTACATTAAAGTTGGTGCCGCCCTTACTCATCATATTCCTGAAGCCTCCTGTCATTTTAAAATAGTCCTGTATGGTTAAGGGCAGCTCTCCGTTGTTATTAATATTACCTATGGCATTAAGGCTGTATTTGGGGCTGTAATAAAACACTTTGGGGTTTACTATATAGCGCTCACCATCTCCGGCCCCGGCACCTGCTGTAACATCACCAAACCAAAAGTTCTTTTTACCGTCCTTCAGTTTAATGTTCATCGCTACATTTTCCTCATTATTTTCAAGGCCTTTCAGCTGGCTGACTTCATTATAATTACGCAAAACCTCAATTTTATCAAGGGCATCTGCTGGTATGTTCTTTACCCCAAGTTTGGTGTCGCCGTCAAAAAAGTCTTTGCCTTCTACCATAAGCTTGGTCACGGTTTTACCCTCAACGGTAACCCCGCCATCATCATCTACCTCAACGCCAGGCAGTTTTTTTAATACATCGCCAAGTTTGCGTTCGGTACCGTTTTTAAAAGAATCGGCATTATAAATAATAGTATCGCCACTAATTTTCACAGGCATTTCGTGCACTATTTCCAGCTCGTCCATTTCAACACCCTCTTCAAGCACAATCTGTTTCACCATGTCCTCCTTACCGGTAGTAATAGTTTCTTCAAAAGAAGTATAGCCTATGTAGCTGGCTTTTATAATATATTCTGTATTGGCACTCAACACCATTTGATACCTGCCTTTATCATCAGTAATAGCATAGGCATCCATAGCATTGGTTGCTTTATTTACTGCCATAATATTGGCCATTTCCAAAGGGCCTGATTTATCTTTTATACTTCCTGTTACCCGTATATTTTGTGCCTGGGAGAGTAAAGAGCAAAGCAATGCCAGCCCGAAAAAAAATTTAGTCATAGAGCAATAATAGAAGGTTATAGAAAATGCTGCTTATTTAAATTAATTAGAGCGAAACGGCATCCTACCACCACCCATTTGATACATCTGCCTCATTTCTTCCACCTTTTTAACCACAATATCATCATATTCGGCCTGGGTAACCTCTTTACCTTTATGCGGAGCTTTTATTTCGGCTTTGTCTTTAGGGTTTAACACCACTTTAGAGCATAACATTATTGTGGTACCATCGCTTACTTCCAGTATAAGCCCCGGCAGGCCCCAATAGTTTTCGGGCCCCTGGCTTACCGGTATGTCCGGGGTATACCATGCCGTAATGGTTTTTTCTTTAGGCATTTCTATCATGTCCATAAAATTTGTGGCAGGTGCGCTGGTAAGTGTATCTTTTTCCTTCTCTGCTTCTTTTTCTTCTTTTGGACGCATATCCCTAAAGTCTGCCTTATTTGTAGGCACTATCACTGTGGCTTTATAGCAGGTATAATTCCCTATTTTTTTACTTTCGCCCCCCATTACCCATTTTAACCTGGGCAAGGAATCGTTTATTAAAAAGTCTTTACCAAAAAACTCTCTTTGGATAAGCAGTTTCTGGTCTTTTATATTTTTGTACAGAACACCTGAAGTCCCGCCAAAATTTGCCATCATCCTGAAAGGGCTGTTCTGCCCGGGTGCGTCAAGTTTTTGCTCTTCTTCATAAACCGATTCTGTCCTGTTAAAGTTAAGCACAAAAGTTTTTTCCAGCGCTTTACTCATACCTTCTTGTATTTGCTTTTGCATTTCGGGTGTAATGTTCATTCCCTTAGGCACATCAAATTTTGGCAATGCAGTTTTAGATTCATATACGGCCATACCCTGAAAATTTTGTGCATATCCTGCCGAAAAAACCAGTAAAGCAAAAAACAGGACAGTGCGTAATTGTATGTTGTTCATAATTAAGTTTTTTAATAAGACTTCAAATATATCTTTTTGTTACTTCATAACTGCAATTTATTAAAAACCAGACAAACCTTCTTTATACTTCCCAACTAAACCTACAACATGGCTAATATCTCAAATAAACCCTTTTATACTTTATAATGGAGGCTGGGTAATTGTTAGCAGGTAATTTTTATTTTTACATAAAATAGAATTGATGAAAAATATAGTATTGATATTAGTGCTGCTGACAGCAATAACCACCGGCGGGCAGGAAATTTTACCGGTAAAGCAGCTTACCAATACTGAGGCATCTATAGACAGCTACGTGGGTACCGATGCTTTTGGCTGGCAATATACAATAGCCGAAAATGAATTTCATAAAACCAAAGACGGCCGCACACTCAAATATAAAAATGTAGCCTTGGGCGATATTTATAAGGTTGACATACAGAGCCCCTTACAAATTGTATTGTTTTACAAAAAGCAAAACACGGCAGTATTACTGGATAACCAGCTAAACGAAACCAACCGTATAAATTTCAGCATTAGTAAAGACAACCAGCCCGAACTGGTAGCCGAGGCGGTGGGCCTTGCCAGCCAGAACCGTTTATGGGTATACGACATTATCTCACAACAGGTCGGCCTTTATGATATTGCACAAAGCACTTTTAAAACCATAACTCCCCCGTCTAATGACGGGATTACCTATTATGCCTCTGATTACAACTATTTTTACTGGACAGATAATAACAATCTGTGCCGCAGGGTAAATGTTTTTGGCAGGGTTGATGTATTGGGCACTGTACCCGTATTTGACTATGCCCAGCTAACAACGGCAAAGCAATTTATATACAGTAAAAACAACAACATATATATACATAACTTTAATGGCATGCCCAATCAGCAAATACAGCTAACCGAAAAAAGCATACAGAGTTTTTATTATACTGCCCAAATTTTAACTATTTTTACAGGCACCCAAATAACAAGTTACCAAATAACATTACCTTAAATACACATAATGCATATAGCTGTAGCAGGCAACATAGGAGCTGGAAAAACAACATTAACGGGGCTGTTGGCCAAACATTTTAAATGGGAACCTCATTATGAAGATGTAGTAGACAACCCGTACCTTGATGATTTTTACCACCAGATGGAACGCTGGGCGTTTAACCTTCAGATTTACTTTTTAAATAGCAGGTTTAGCCAGGTGCTCCAATTCAGGGAAAGTGGTAAAAAAATTATACAGGACCGTACCATTTACGAAGATGCCCATATTTTTGCCCCAAACCTGCATGCCATGGGGCTAATGGCCAACCGCGATTATAACAACTACAAAACCCTGTTTGAGTTAATGGAAGGCTTTGTAGGCGCGCCAGACCTGCTTATATACCTGCGCAGCTCTATACCTAACCTGGTAAAACAAATACACAAGCGTGGCAGGGATTATGAAAACTCTATATCTATAGATTACCTGAGCAGGCTTAACGAACGTTATGAGGCCTGGATACAGGGATATGATAAAGGAAAACTGCTTATAATTGATGTAGATAATATAAACTTTGTAGATAACCCAGAAGACCTGGGCGATATTATAAACCGAATTAATGCAGAGCTTAACGGCCTGTTTTAAAAAATAAAACCCGCTTATCAGCGGGTTTTATTTTTTATTTCCTTAAAGGCTGGTTCTGTATGAGATCCAGATAAAGGTTAACCTTGTCTTTCAACTCTTTTCTTGGCGTTATAAAGTCAAGAAAACCATGTTCCAGTACAAACTCTGCCGTTTGAAAACCTTCAGGCAGGTCTTTACCTGTAGTATCTTTAACCACCCTTGGGCCTGCAAAGCCAATCAGTGCGCCGGGTTCAGAAATATTTACATCGCCCAGCATGGCGTATGATGCTGTGGTACCCCCTGTTGTAGGGTCAGTACAAAGTGAAATATAGGGTATTTTCGCATCGGCAAGCTGTGCCAGCTTAGCAGAGGTTTTAGCCAGCTGCATAAGTGAATATGCTGCCTCCATCATACGGGCACCACCCGATTTTGAGATCATTAAAAATGGTATTCGGTTTTTAATAGAATGATCTATGGCGCGGGCTATCTTTTCGCCTACAACCGCCCCCATAGATCCGCCTATAAAAGCAAAATCCATACAGGCAATCACAATATCTTTACCCTTAGATTTACCCACAGCAGTGCGCACCGCATCTTTAAGCCTGGTTTTATCCATAGCATCTTTAAGCCTGTCGCTGTATTTCTTTGTATCTACAAATTTCAGCGTGTCTTTAGAGGTTATGTCTTTATTAAGCTCCTTATAATCATCATCAAAAAGCATCGAAAAATACTCTTTACTGCCTATCCTTACATGGTACCCATCTTCTGGGCTAACATAAAAATTCCTGGCTAGCTCATCAGCATCTACAATCTTTCCGGTAGGAGATTTATACCATAACCCTTTAGGAACATCTTTTTTATCTTCTGTTGGAGTCTGTATCCCTTTTTCCGTTCTTTTAAACCAAGCCATATATTTAATTTTGGTAAACGGTTGTTAGTTTGTGGTTGTTTATAAAGCAAAACAACCACAAACCAGTAACCAAAAACTATAGTGTATTTACGTTATTCAGGTCTTCAAAAGCTTTTTCAAGCCTTTTGTTAAAAGTAAGTTCGCCTTCTCTAACCCATTTTCTTGGGTCATAATGTTTTTTGTTTGGCGATTCAGGCCCGTCTGGGCTACCAATTTGGGTTTTAAGGTAATCTATCTTACTGTTCATATAATCACGTATGCCTTCGGTAAAAGCAAACTGCAAGTCAGTATCAATATTCATTTTAATTACACCGTAGCCTATAGCCTCACGGATTTCTTCAAGGGTAGAACCCGACCCTCCGTGAAAAACAAAATCAACGGGGTTAGCTTCTGTACCAAATTTTTGCTGTACATACTCCTGAGAGTTTTTAAGTATTTTTGGCGTAAGTTTTACGTTACCTGGCTTATAAACACCATGCACATTACCAAAGGCCGCAGCAATAGTTATTTTGTCAGATATTTTATTTAACTCTTCATACGCATAAGCAACTTCTTCCGGCTGCGTATAAAGTTTAGAGCTGTCTACATCAGAGTTATCTACACCATCTTCTTCACCACCTGTAATACCTAGCTCAATTTCCAGGGTCATACCCATTTTGCTCATCCTTTTCAGGTATTCTTTGCAAATTTCAATATTCTCTTCAATAGGCTCTTCAGAAAGGTCAAGCATGTGAGAGCTGAAAAGTGGCTTACCTGTTTCTTTAAAATGTTTTTCGCTGGCATCAAGCAACCCGTCTATCCAGGGTAGCAGGTTTTTAGCACAATGGTCTGTATGTAGTATTACGGTAGCACCGTAAGCTTCTGCAAGGGTATGTATATGTTTTGCTCCGGCTATAGCCCCCAGTATAGAGGCTTTTTGCCCCTCATTACTCAGGCCTTTACCAGCATTAAACGCCGCGCCACCATTAGAAAACTGAATTATTACAGGAGCTTTTAATTTTGCTGCAGTTTCTAACACACCATTAATAGTGCTGGAACCTGTTACGTTTACTGCCGGAAGGGCAAAGCCCTTTTCTTTGGCATATTTAAATATTTCCTGAACCTGGTCTCCGGTGGCTACACCGGGTTTAATATTGTGGGCCATGTAGTTATTTTTTAAAAATTAATTCACAAAAATAATATTTTAAATTTAGAACGGATAATTAATTCCAACATTTAGAACGCTGTTAGCAAAATTGTATTCCCTAAACCAACGGCTACCTTCATCATTAGCCGGGTTATAGGTTTTAAAGCCCAAATCAAACCGTACTACAAAAAAATTAAAGTCATACCTAAAACCTAAGCCGGTACCAAATGCAAGGTCTTCTAAAGAGCTAAGCCCGTTAAAGGTATAATCGGGGTCATCAACCTCATCAAAAACATTCCATATATTGCCTACATCGCCAAATATAGCCCCGTTAAGCTGCCCAAATATATTAAACCGAAGTTCTGCACTATAGGCCAGCTTAAGGTTGGCCTCATTAAAATCGTTACGGCTGCCGCTGCGCCCCGGCCCAAGGCTGTATGATTGCCACGCCCTGTTATCATTAGATCCTCCCGCAAAGTAACTGCGCGTAAAAGGTATTGATGTTGAATTGCCGTAAGGCACCGCCAGGCCGAAAAAAGCACGCATAGCCAGTACTTTATTACGTCTAAGGTCAAAATGCTTAATAAAATCAAGCTCCCCTTTTAAATATTGCGAATACTGCACATCAAACAATGTACGGTTTTCTATAGAGGCATTTTTATTTTCATTAAATAATCCCGATACAAGCGACAGCGTATTACCTGCCCCTTCTATTTTGGTTTTAAAAATAAAAAAGTCTTTATCATTAATATTTTCTCTTGTAGTTGTGGTATAGGTAAAATTTGTTGCTACAATAAGGTTATTTTCCACAAGGCGCTTTCTACGCTCATCAATACTGCGTATTGATTGCTCATCGCCCGGTGCAACGGTAATTGTTCCGTTTTTTACATCATCAATAAACAAAAGTGTACCTTCCTGCGGGTCCAGGTTGTTATTAGAATTAAAATAAGCATCCGGCACCTGGTTCCGGTACTCTTTTGCAAAATCATCCAGGCGGTTGTAAGATGAACTGTACACGTTAAAGTAATTGCCGGGATTTACGTTGCGTATATATTGTATATTAAACAAATCGAGTTTAGCAGTATGCCTGTTGGGCCTTGGTGTCCAGCTGTAATTAAATATACCTGTAAAGCTTTCTTTATCAAGGCCTATATTTTGTTGCCTGCTAATACCAAAGCTCAGTGCGGTAGTGGGTATCATGTTTTTTGGAATAATTTTTTCTGTGTTCAGCGGAAAAAATATCCTTGGGAACGTTAATTTTATATCAGCGCCATACTCCAGGATATTAAAAAATGAGCGGTCTTTAATGCTATTGTCGCGCGATGAACCTATATTGCCCCTTGTAGAAAGCTGCAATACCTCTGCCCCGCGAAAAATATTGCGCACGCTAAGCCCAAGGCTGCCCTGTATACCAAATTCCTGTATGTTTGAATGGGTAAAATCGGCCGCTGCATTCACCCGGAAACGCTCTCTTGGTTTTAAGTAAATATTTGAAATTAATGAGGTGCCGCTAACATCGGTACTGTCTTCCACATATTGTATACTGGGATAATAAAACACCCTGAGGTTACTAAGGTACCGGCTGGTAAGTACACGGCGCTCATCGCTAAACATACTGCCCGGGGTAATAAAAATTGCATCGGTTATGGCTTTTGGCCTGTAATTTAGTTTACCGGTACTGTATATTTTAAAGCCGCCGTAAGTAGTACTGTCTATAGACTGGTTTTCGCTGGCAGCATTTACAGTATAAATATTTACCCTGCTAATACGGTATAGCTTAAACGGCCTTATGTATGTAGAATCGCCCTGGCGGACGTTTTCATTATCCACAATAAGCTCTACATTAGCTTTGTGCCCTGTGTTTATAGTATCAATAGTGTAGTTAATGTAGTTTTGCTGAAAGGTATAGGCACCCCTGTTTCTAAAATAGGTAGTAAGGCGCTCACGTTCCTGTATAAAATCGGTTTCCTGGTAATTTTTACCCTTTTTTATAAGTGAAGCCGGGGCGGCTTTTACATACAGGCTATCCAGCAGCGGGCTTTCAATTAAAGGTTTTATAGAATCTATTTTATAAGCATCACCTGTTATTACATCATAATTAACTACGGCCTTTTTATTGCCAACCGTATCTATTTTATAGCCTACCTTAGCCCGGAAATATCCTTTTTTGTAATAATATGCAAAAAGCCGGTTCCTTGATTTTTTAACCCGTGCCTCGTCTACAATTACCGGGGGCTCCCCTACTTTTTTAAAGAAGTTACTTAACCCCGATACTATAAAAGAGTTGCCCAGCCTGCCTACCTGTTTTTCTGAAAGCAGCTTGGTTAAAAACTCATGGCGTGCCGGTTTACGCTCCAGCCATGCCCTGTATGAGGAGTCGGCATTAGGCTTGGCAAGGTTATACAGGTGCAGGCGGGTGTGCACGCCTATCAGCGTGGTAGAGTTGGGTTGCTGGTATAACTGATCCCTTATCTCTTCGTCATTTTTCTTTTCTCCGTTTACCTCAATCTTGTTGTCTTCAAGAAGGTATTTACCGTCAGGAACCCTTTTGGTAAGCGAACAGGAAATTAAAATAAGGCCTGATATAATCAGAAGTATTATTTTTGTTGCTTTATTTCTCAAGTTGTACTGCCAAAATAGAATTCAAAAATACATTATTTATGGTTAGCAAAAACCAAATCAAAACAATAACGGGCCTAAAGCAAAAAAAACACCGAAAACAGCATAAAATGTTTTTTGCCGAAGGCATAAAGGTAGTACAGGAATTACTTAATTCCAACCTGCAGCTACACCATTTATATACTACAGATACTGTTTTTAACACTGTAGATAAAGACAAGGCTACTATAATCAGTGAAGCTGAACTGAAAAAAATCAGTGCGCTTGCCACACCGCAAGCCTGTCTGGCACTTTTTTATATACCGGACGAAAAGCCCCTGCCCGATAACGGACTTATACTGGCGCTTGATGATGTACGCGATCCCGGTAACCTGGGCACCATTATACGCCTGTGCGACTGGTTTGGCATTGAACATCTTGTATGTTCTGAAGCCTGTGTGGATGCCTTTAACCCAAAAGTTGTTCAGGCTACCATGGGTTCACTATCGCGCGTAAATGTGGTTTATACCGAACTTGAGGCTTATTTACAAAAATCTGGCCTGCCGGTTTACGGCACTTTTATGGATGGCAGCAATGTATATACCGAAAATTTACCTGAAAATGGTATTGTAGTTTTAGGTAACGAAGCCAATGGGATTTCGGCTGATGTTGAAGCATTATGCAGTCACCGCATTGCCATACCACGCTTTGGCAATATGCAACAGACCGAAAGCCTAAATGTGGCCACAGCCGGAGCCATAATTTTAAGTGAGTTCAGGCGAAATTTTAGTGGAACGTAAAATTCACTAAAATGGCCCTGGTTTTCATAGAACCTATGTTACCTGTATAAGGGCTTGACGGATCATTATCCCTGATAATTTCATCATCAAAACTAAATACCCCGCGTATAGAAGGTGAAAATTTAAAGTATTCAAAATATAGGTCTATACCAAAACCAAGTTCATAATTATTAGTCCAGGTTTTCATCCGGAAACGGTCGCCTGTTATATTATCGTCTTTTACAAACTCGTTACTATCCAGATTCCACGTGCGCGATACGCCGCCTGTAAGATATGGCCTTACATTACCCACCCTTTTAGAAGAGAATTTAAGTAACAGTGGAAAATGTATGTAAGTTGATTTTACTTCGCGAAGCCTGTCATACGCATCCTGTATATTAGGGAATGCAAGGTCTCGCTGGGTATAATACAGTCCCGGTTCAAAACGCAGGTCCAGATATTCAAACAGGCGCAGGTTGCCTACCAGCCCTACATTAAAGCCAGTAGTGCTTTTTACAATAATATCTTTGCCGGGGTCTACTTTGTAATCAAACTTAAAATCATAGGAGTTAAACCCTAAAAAATAGCCCCAGTGCACCCGTTGCTTATCAAAATTTTCAAGATTGATAATAGGGTCCTTACCAAAAACACGGGTACCAATTTGTGCCTGCGCGCCAAGACCGCATAGCAAAAGCGTATATAATAAAGCCTTCTTCATGTTATTTTTTTGATGCCGAATATATAGTAGCAACGCCAAAAGTCTGCGGCATATCTTTCACCTCTATAAACCCGGTTTTACGTAAAATATTGTTCAGTTTTTCACCAAAAGGAAAAACCGAGGCCGATTCGCTTAAATAAGCATAAGCAGAACGGTCTTTACTAAAAGCCCTGCCTATAAGTGGCAACAGGTATTTTGAGTAGAATGTATAGCCTTGTTTGTACGGAAATTTTGTAGGCACCGAGGTTTCCAGTATTACAAAAATACCACCCGGTTTTAATACCCGCAATATTTCGGCAAGGCCTTTTTCGAGCGTTTCAAAATTACGAATTCCGAATGCCACAGTTATGGCATCAAAATAATCATCCTGAAACGGCAGGTTTTCGCTATCGCCATATTGCAGGGTAATGCGTTTATCTAGTTTTTTTTCGGCTACTTTTTTGCGCCCCACCTCCATCATGCCTTCGCTAATATCGGCGCCAATAATTTCTTTAGCGCCTGTTTGCGCCATAAGTATGGCAAGGTCTCCTGTACCTGTGGCAATATCCAGTATAGTTTTCGGGTTGTTGGCAGCCACGAGTTTGAGCACTTTTTTGCGCCATTTAACATCTATACCAAACGATATTACACGGTTAAGTCCGTCATAATTACCACTAATGGTATCAAACATCTGGGCTACCTGTTCTTTTTTACCCAGGCCAGAATCTTTATAAGGAGTTACATTTTGCGACATTACAGCTATTTACGATGCAAAGATAAAAATAGTTTTGTTAACGGGATGGTAATATAACAGGGAATTAAAAAGACAATGGCCTGGCTAATCAATTACACATCTATAATCCTTAATATGTAGCCAGTGTACCAATATTCTTGTTTTTATGTATGAGATGCTCAAGGTATGATTACAGCTAAAGTAAGAACAATGCTTATTGTTAAACCCTTTTGTTTCATATTAAGAAGGTTAGTGGTACAAAATAACGAAAAAAATTAAGTTTTTATTCTTCCTTCCAATTTCCTTTCACGAAAAACATATTCCCAAATTTTGGCGATTCAAACACCAATGTAAAGCCCCAGGCGCTTCGGTATATGGTAGGGTTAGTAGATAGTATATGATGCGTGGGCTGAGTCATATGTAGTACTAACCTTTCAGAATTATATGGCTTAACCGTTGAGATACTACCCCTATAGGTTTGGAGTATCTTATTTTTATCGGTTTCATAAAAATATACGGAGTCATTGTCTTTTATTTCAAATCTGAAGTGGTCGTACTGCCAGTCCGCTTGTTTTCCTGATATAATTTCTTTATCAATAACATAGTTGCCGTAATAGTCGTCTTTAGATAAAACTTTTTTGCTTCTTAGAAAATTAAAAATTCCTGAAAGCACTATCAGGCTAAACAGACCAATAAGTATCCCAAAGATGGTTTTGATAAATATTTTTTTCGGGTTGATTAGCCACAGTATGAATAGTATAATTATTACAGGGACGACTATGAACAGAAAAAACAGGTCAAAGAAAAAATATCCCATTTACAAAATCATTTACCGAATTTTCCTCACCCAAGTCTCAAAAACAAAATCGTATTGATGTTTTTCATCTTTGGGGTGAAAAACTTTTTCAGTCAATTTCCATTTCTTTTCGTCAATCTCCGGGAAAAATGCATCAGCCTTAACCGTAGTGTGTACGCGGGTAAGCTCAATTTTGTCGGCGTTATCAATACTTTGTTTGTAAATTTCGCCACCGCCAATAATAAAGACCTCTTCATTTTGCGGGCAGGCGGCAAGGGCTTCTTCAAGGCTGTATACAATAATGCAGCCTTCATAGGTATACTCTTTCTGGCGGGTAATTATAATATTGGTTCGGTTGGGTAGTGGGCCATCCATACTTTCAAGGGTTTTGCGCCCCATAACAATATGGTGCCCGGTGGTAAGGGCTTTAAACCGCTTAAAATCGTCCGGCAGGCGCCATACCATCTGGTTGTCTTTTCCCAAAGCATTGTTTTCTGCGGCTGCGGCTATAAGAGTAATGGTCATTCCTGGATATTCTGCGGGTTTTCTTTATCTATTTTTTGCTGCAACTGGTCTATACGGCGCTCCTGGCGGGCTACCAGTTTTTCTATCTGTTCCTGTTCCCACTTTTTATTTATAAAACTTTCGGTAACAAAAACCTTTATAAAATGTAATATAAATAAAAAAGCCCATGCGGTAATAGCCCACAGATACCAGTCATAATCAGGCTCTACATCGAGCCATTTATTAATTATGAACAAAAATATACTGCCTACAAAAAAGAAAATAAAATGCAGGTATACACGCCTTTTTTGTTTTACCCTTTTACGCGCATATTCATAAAGTTCCTGCTGATTTTTTTCCATATTTTTAATTTATGTATCTAAAGATAGTAATTTTTTACACAGCAACCACACCTTTTATATGCGGGTGCGGATCATAATCTGTCAATGTAAAATCATCAAAATTAAAATCAAAAATATTTTTCACTTCAGGGTTAAGTATCATTTTTGGCAACGGGCGTGGCTCACGCGTAAGTTGAAGCTCCAACTGCTCTATATGGTTGTTGTAAATATGCGCATCGCCAAAAGTGTGTACAAAATTGCCCGGCTCAAAACCGCAAACGTGGGCAATCATAAGGGTTAATAAAGCATAAGAAGCAATATTAAACGGCACACCCAAAAATATATCGGCGCTGCGCTGGTACAACTGGCAGCTCAACTTATTGTCAGCCACATAAAACTGAAAAAACGCGTGGCATGGCGGCAAAGCTACATTACCGGCAGCTACATTTTCAGCAAATGATTTTCCGCTTTCCGGCAGCACACGGGGGTTCCATGCGCTAACCAACATCCGGCGGCTGTTGGGGTTGGTTTTCAGGGTATCAATCAATTCAGCAATCTGGTCAATTTCCCTGCTGTCCCAATTGCGCCACTGTGCACCGTATACCGGACCCAGGTTACCATTTTCATCGGCCCACTCATTCCAGATGCGCACACCGTTTTCGATAAGGTAATTAATATTGGTATCGCCTTTTAAAAACCAAAGCAGCTCATAAATAATCGATTTAAGATGTAATTTTTTAGTAGTCACCATAGGGAAACCCTCACTTAAATCAAACCGCATCTGGTAACCAAAAACGCTTTTGGTACCGGTACCGGTACGGTCGCCCTTTTGGTTGCCGTGTTCCATTACATGCTTTACTAAATCTAAATACTGCTTCATTTTTTAACCCTTATATTATAAAATATCAATATGCAAAAATTAAAAATTATAAGTTTTTAATTTAATAAAGGTGACATTTTTTATCAGGAAGTTATTGACAAGACACAAATACTATAAGAGTGTCTCTAATTATATTCCTCCTTAAGGAAACTATCTTATTTCTTCTAATAAAACATAAAAATCTCCATTAGTAGTAGATTTAACTTCTACTGCAGCAAACGCTACAATATATTTATACACACTCTGGTTTAAATTATTGTTATCTGAAAACACAATTAACCTCAAGTCTCCTTCAGTATTCAAAGTATTAAATACCCAAGCCCTATCCATTGATAATGGACCGTGTGTATAACCAAAATCCTCCCCTTCAATATTACATTGTAACAGGTTTGAGTTTTTATCGTAAAGAAGTAACACCGGTTTAAATAAATATTTCCTACTCCCTAAGCAATCACAAAGGCTGCTTATTGTTATTTTATATTTAGTATTGGGTTTTGTTTTTAAATACAGTTCCTTAAAATTAGTGCGGGTATATGGCTGTTTAGTAGCTGCCATTACAGAATCTGTTATTGCCAGCTTAAATTCAGCTGCTTTTTCAGGTAGTATAGTATTATCAGCCGTTTCGCTTCCATAACCAAGGCTTTTGGTGAGTTCACGTTTTTCCAGCATGCTGTAAGCAGCAGTAGGAGCAAGCTTTTTTGAGCAACTTGTTAAAAATGATAATAAAAGCAGTAACAATACTACTTTAACTACTGTACCTATACTATCAACTTTCCCTTTTTGAAATTTCATCACGTATCTTGGCAGCTTTTTCATAGTCCTCATTTTGCACAGCGCTTTCCAGCTGATCATTAAGCTCCTGCAAGGTGTATTGCGAATATCCTTCACCGCTTACGGTACTTTCTGCCGAAAACTCCTGCGGTGTGCTAAGCACTTCGCCTTCTTCGCCCTCGCCTTCACTTTCGGGGTTTATTTTGAGGTAAATACCCGCTTTATCCAAAATGTTTTTATAGGTAAATATAGGCGCATTAAAACGTAATGCCAAAGCAATAGCATCGCTGGTACGGGCATCTATAATTTCTTCAATGCGGTCGCGCTCGCAAATAATACTGGAGAAAAACACCCCATCTACCAGTTTATGGATAATTACCTGTTTAACGGCAATATCAAAACGGTCGGCAAAATTCTTGAAAAGGTCATGTGTAAGCGGCCTTGGCGGCTTAATTTCTTTTTCAAGCGCAATAGCTATAGACTGCGCCTCAAAGGCACCTATAACAATGGGCAATTTCCGTTCACCGTCTACTTCATTTAAAATAAGGGCGTATGCTCCGTTTTGCGTCTGGCTATACGATATACCCTTAATATTCAGTTTTACTAAGCTCATAGTGGTCGCAAGGTATACAAAAAAAGGCTATCTGGCAAAGATAAACTATCAGTACCAGATAGCCCTGTTACGGGCACAATTTATAATAAAATTATGAGTTATGCGCCTTAAATTCCTTTATTTTTTCTGTAAGCTTTGGTACTATTTCAAAGGCATCGCCTACCACACCGTAGTCTGCCACTTTAAAAAAGGGCGCTTCGGGGTCATTATTAATAACCACTTTTACCTTGCTGGAGTTAATACCTGCAATGTGTTGTATAGCTCCTGAAATACCCACCGCTACATAAAGGTTTGCAGCAACAGGCTTACCGGTTTGCCCCACGTGTTCGCTATGTGGCCTCCAACCCATATCACTTACAGGTTTAGAACAAGCTGTTGCAGCGCCAAGCACGCTGGCAAGATCTTCTATCATACCCCAGTTTTCAGGGCCTTTAAGTCCGCGCCCGCCGGATACTACAACCTCAGCATCGGCTATGGTTACTTTTCCGGTTATTTTTTCGCTCGATTCTACCTTTACGCTAAAATCTGCATCATTAAGTGATGGTGCAAAATCTTCTTCGGTTGCAGATGCCTGTGATTCTACAAGCCCAAATGAGTTTTTGGCAATAGCCAGCACTTTTATATCTGTTGTAATTTCGGTAATGTTAAACGCCTTGTTAGAGAAGGCATTGCGCTTTACTTTAAAAGGCGCAAGGCTTTCGGGCAATGCTACTACATTACTGGCATACCCAGCGTTAAGCCCAACCGCTACCAGTGGTGCAATATATAAACTATCGGTATTGCTGGAAAACAACACAAATTTTGCACTTTCTTTTTCAGCCGCTTGCTTTATTACATCAGCATATGCTTTAGCATTAAAGGTCTTTAGCTTATCGTTAGTAACTTTTAATACTTTATCTACCCCATAGCCCCCAAGTGCAAAGGCATCTGTTACATTTACCGCTACAGCAGTTACAGTGGTACCGGTTTCACCGGCTATTTTTTTAGCGTAAGAAGCCAGCTCAAACGCAGTCTTTTTAAATTTTCCTTCGGCCGATTCGGCATATATTAGTATAGACATGATTTTTAATTTGAAAATTGAACATTTAGAATTTGAAAACTACAGTAGTGAGGCCTTTTCAAATTGCCTCATTTTCAAATCAGCAAATTAGATCACCTTCGCTTCGGTATGCAACAGGCTGACCAACTCATCAAGGTTATCCGGGCTTATCATTTTTACAGCCGACTTAGGAGCCGGTTTTTCAAATTTTACTGCTTTGGTAGCCGCCTCTACGCTTACAGGCTCCAACACCTCAAGTTTCTTTTGGCGTGCCATCATAATACCGCGCATGTTAGGTATTTTAAGGTCTTTTTCTTCTACAAGGCCTTTTTGCCCGCCAATAACCAGGGGTAATTTAGCACTCAGTGTTTCTTTACCACCGTCAATCTCGCGCACTGCCGTAGCCTCTGCTCCATTTACATCAAGTTTTATACAACCGTTCACAAAATCATACCCCAAAAGCCCTGCCAACATACCCGGCACCATACCTCCATTATAATCTAACGACTCTTTACCGGCAATTACCAAATCATAACCGCCATTTTTTACCACCTCGGCAAGCTGTTTAGCTACAAAAAGCCCATCGGTAGGCTGTGCGTTTACACGTATAGCTTCATCAGCACCAATAGCAAGGGCTTTACGCAGGGTAGCTTCGGCATCAGCGCCGCCTACATTTACCACAGTAACTGCGGCACCCGCCTGCTCTTTAAACCAGATAGCGCGGGTAAGGCCAAATTCATCATTAGGGTTAATAACAAACTGAACGCCGTTTGTATCAAACTCACTGTCTCCGTTTGTAAAATTAATTTTTGCAGTAGTATCAGGCACGTGGCTGATGCAGACTAATATTTTCATTTTTTATCAGAATTATATCGTTTGAGATTCACTTCTACGAAGTTAATTATTTTAATTGAAAAAATAACTATGCATGCATATTAAATTTCAAATCAATAAAATAACTTTCAAATTATATTTTAATTTTAACAGATTATCAAAAATACACAACATATTAAAAGAATAAAAAGCAAAACATAGGTTTTAAAAATATTTTTTAATCTCAACATCTTTTACTGCTATATATAATTTATAGCGGCATCGCTCTTTTGTTTTTCACCAATGAAACCTGAAACAGTTACAATAATAATTCATTAACATCCCCATTTTACCTTGTGGGTACGTAGTTATTGATTAATAATTAAAATTTACTACTCATTATTACATAATAAAAGTAGGATAAAATAATATAAAATATTTATTTTTGCCATGCAATAAAAAATACGCGAAAAATATATCCATGAGAACAATACAATTCAGGGAAGCCATTTGCGAAGCGATGAGCGAAGAGATGCGTCGCGACGAGGCCATATACCTAATGGGTGAGGAAGTAGCCGAATACAATGGGGCTTATAAAGCTTCTAAAGGCATGCTTGACGAGTTTGGTGCAAAAAGAGTTATAGATACTCCAATTTCTGAACTTGGCTTTGCAGGCATAGCTGTAGGCAGCGCCATGAACGGCAACAGGCCTATAGTTGAATTTATGACCTTTAACTTTGCCCTTGTGGGTATAGACCAAATAATAAACAACGCTGCAAAAATAAGACAGATGAGCGCCGGACAGTTTAACTGCCCTATAGTGTTCCGTGGACCAACAGCTTCTGCCGGGCAGCTTGCCGCTACCCACAGCCAGGCTTTTGAAAACTGGTATGCTAACACTCCCGGCCTTAAGGTAGTGGTACCCTCTAATCCATATGATGCTAAAGGACTACTAAAGTCAGCCATTCGTGATAACGATCCTGTTATCTTTATGGAATCTGAGCAGATGTATGGTGATAAAGGCGAAGTACCTGAAGGAGAATATACATTACCCATTGGCGTTGCCGATGTAAAGCGCGAAGGAAAGGATGTAACTATAGTATCTTTCGGTAAAATAATCAAAGAAGCTTTTGCTGCTGCCGATGAATTGGAAAAAGAAGGTATCAGCTGCGAAATAATTGATCTTAGGACAGTGCGCCCAATGGACCACAAAACTATACTTGAATCTGTTAAAAAAACCAACAGGCTGGTAATATTAGAAGAAGCATGGCCGTTTGGCTCTGTTGCCTCTGAAATTACCTACATTGTTCAGGAGCGTGCTTTTGATTACCTTGATGCACCAATACAACGTATTACCACTGCCGATACCCCCGCACCTTACTCTCCTGCCCTGCTTAAGGAATGGATACCCAATTCTGGCGACGTAGTAAAAGCAGTAAAAAAGGTTATGTACAAATAAATAACAAAATATTACTTTATATTTGAAACTTCATCATACTAAATGATGAAGTTTTTTGTTTTATAAGCCTGTATGAAAATAAAGCTATCCCAACTCATAATAACCGTATTGTTAACGGCCATCTCTTCTTTTGCCCAAACAAAAGTGAGCGGCATAGTGCTGGATGACACCCAACTCCCTGTACCTTATGCCAATGTATATTTTAAAGACACAAATGAAGGTACCATATCAGACGAAAATGGTAAATTTTACCTGGAATCTAAAAAAACATATACGGAACTGGAAGTTACGTTTGTAGGTTTTTCGCCCAAAATAATTACCCTTACCAAACCGGTAACCTATAACCTTGAAGTAGTATTGTCAGAGGCTACAATGCTCAAAGAAGTAGTATTATATACCGGTAAAACCTCCAAAAAGGATAATCCTGCGCTTGACATTTTACGTAAAATATGGGAACGCCGCCGTAAAAACGGCCTCCATATGTTTGACCAGTACCAGTATGATAAGTATGAAAAGGTTGAGTTTGACATGAATAGTATAGACAGCGCTTTTATGAAGCGAAAGCTGTTTAAAGGCATGGAATTTATTTTTGAGCATATAGATACCAGCAATGTTACCGGAAAAACCTACCTCCCTATGTTTATTAATGAGGCTGTGAGTAAAGTATATGGCGATAATACATTAAACAAAACCAAAGAAATTATTGATGGAAACCGTAATTCGGGCTTCAGTAATAATCAGCAAATTATTGCCTTCGTAAAAGACCTGTATGCCGATTATGACATTTATGATAATTACCTAAAGTTTTTTGACAAAGATTTTGTGAGCCCCCTGTCGCGCACAGGTATTAATGTATACAATTATGTATTGGCTGACACAGCTTATGTAGATAACAAATATTGTTATAATATAGTGTTTTATCCCCGCAGAAAAGGCGAACTTACCTTTAAAGGTAACTTTTGGGTAAACGATACCACTTTTGCCATAAAACAAATAGCCATGAGCGCCAGTAAGGCCGCCAATATTAACTGGGTACGTGATATTTATATTGAGCAGGAATTTGATGTGCTTAACGACTCAGTTTTTCTTTTAAAGCGCGACCACATGATGAGCGACTTTGCCCTTAATAAAAAAGAAGATTCTAAAGGCGTATATGGTAAACGTACAACCTTGTTCAGGGATTATGAATTTAATATTAAAAAGCCGGATGATTTTTATACCCCAGAGGTAAATTATTATGACGAGGAAGTCCATAACCGGTCAGACGAGTACTGGGAAGAAAACCGCTTTGAGTCACTCAACCAGGATGAACGGGGCATATACCAAATGCTGGACACTCTAAAAACCGTGCCCCGCTTTAAACAAGCATATGACCTGGTTGCTACATTGGGCAGTGGCTATTACCAGATAGGTAATTTTGATTACGGCCCTATATTTTCAAGTTTTGGTTATAATAATGTAGAAGGTGCCCGCATACGTACCGGTGGGCGCACCTATTTTGGTCAGAATGACCCCTGGAGACTGGAAGGATATACCGCCTATGGCTTTAAAGACAATAAATTTAAATATGGACTTTCAGGCAAGTGGATGGTTGATAAAAAGAAAAGGCTGATACTTTCTGGTGGTAACCGGCGGGATATTGAGCAAATAGGCGTTAGCCTTACTGCTACTAATGATGTGCTTGGCCGTAGTTTTGCCTCTTCATCACTATTTTCCAGCGGTAGTAACAATAAACTTACTTCTATAAACTTCAGCACTTTTTCGGCAGAGATAGAGCCAGTGAAAAACCTCAGGTTTCTGGCTAACTTTAATTACCGCACTTTAAAAGCAGCAGACCCTAAGCTGTTTAGCCTGGATTACTGGGTAGACCCTTATGACCATTCTAAAGGCACAGAAAGCTATACAGAACAATTTGAATATGGTTTTCTTGTAGATTATACCCCGGGCCGTAAAACTATCGGCTATGGTGTAGAACGTTCTGATGTAGATGACAACTATGCCCGTCTCTACCTTAAATTTTCGCACGGCATAGACGGACTTACTAACTATGACTTTAATTACAGAAAATTACAGTTTTATTACAGGCAGCCTGTACTGGTTGGGGGTTTCGGGCGGTTATTTACCACGCTGGAAGCCGGTAAAACTTTTGGCTCTGTACCGCTGAGCCTTATGGGTGTAATACCCGGTAACCAATCATATTTTATTATAGAAAACACCTACAACCTGCTGGATTACTATGAGTTTGTAGCAGACGAATATGTATCGTTGCATTTTGAGCATAATTTTAACGGCAGGCTGTTTTCGCGGATACCCGGCCTGAGAGATTTAAACCTTAGGGAAATTATAGGCATTAAAGGGGTATACGGCACAGTATCCCAGGATAACATTCGCCTTAATGCTTCAGAAATTATTTATCGCGCCCCAGAGGATGTATATTGGGAGTATCATGCCGGTATCGGGAATATTTTTAAAGTATTCCGGCTTGACTTTGCCTGGAGAGGCAGTTACCTGGACATACCTGACGCTAATAAATTCACAATTAAAGGGGTGTTTGGATTTTATTTTTAACAAAGCTGTTAACATAAAATTAAAAAATGTATTTTCGTAACAATATACTGTACAAGATGTTGTTATGAAAAATGCGGTTATACTTTTCCTGCTTGCCCTTATTTTGTTTTCCTGCAAACAAAACAGTATACAGCTGACAGATAATACACACCGTATTACTGAGAAAATTGCTGTAGGCATTTATGAAAATAACTCTTACAGCATTATACACGAAGATTCCCTTAAACAGGTATGGCAAAACATCTTACAACAGCACCATAAAACCAAAGATGTTTTATCTTTTTTAGAAATAGCCGAAATAACATCAGAAGGGGAAATCCATGAGCCTTGCCCTGTGCTTATTGCCCGTACAGCATCAGGCAGTACAAGTATGGCCGCATTATTAATAATACAGGGCAATACATGTTTTATAGCGCCGGAAGCATTGAATATTATTTGCCACGGCACCTGTGCTAAAGGCTGCCTTCCGGTTGTTATCAATAAAAATGGAGAAAATTCTTTAGGGTGCTCTGCCTGTAAAGAATGTATAAAAACCGAAACAGAGGCATTAAACAATTGACACCATCTATTAAGATTAACATATTTTTTTATATTAACATATTTTTTTATATTATTTTAGCTTATCATTCAACTAAATTATTATGAAAAATACAATCAAAACCTTTATCGGCCTTTTTTTGCTATGCCTTGCATTTAGCTGCTCTAATGACACTGAAAATCTTGTATTAGAAGAATCTACTACTAAAGACAGCACCCCCCAGGCAGAAAGGGGTAGTTACTGGGATGGTATTATAGCTACTGATAAGACCGGCGGCGGTTATACTTTTGTGGCAGACACTCTGTTAATAAAAAGTGACCTTGAGCAAATGCTCAGGACAGGCGGGGTTACTACTACACTGCAAACACTAAGTATAGCCGAAAAAACAGCAGACAATGACCCTGCAGACCTTGGCTATATGCTTATAGGATCTGATAATAATGGGGTATCTATCGGGGTAATGCTTGCGCGCAGCGGCAGGAATTTCATTGTAGAGGCTGGCACTGTATCATCGGTTGCTTGTATAGGGTGCACCTGGGGCTGTAACCTTAGCTACCTTAAATTTGATGGCCACAAATATGCTTATTGCAATGCAAATGGGTGCGGTGCCAACTGTTATAAATCTGAGGCGTCGTTTAATTAAAACTATGCTTCTTTTTTAACACAACAAAATAACGCAACCGTTTTCGTGTTTTAATTTTAAGCAAACATGTAGCTTTAACATGGTTTTTGGCAAAATAAAACTTTGCTTTGAGTATTTTTTTGCGCTACATTTGCCGAGCTTAACAAACAGAAACACGTAAAAAATGAGTGCAGTATTACCTACATTTGATGTTCTTGTAGAAATACCCAAAGGGAGCAGGAACAAATATGAGTATGACTTTGAACTGAAAAAAATCCGTTTTGACAGGATGCTCTATTCTTCCATGATGTACCCTGCTGATTATGGATTTATTCCGGAAACACTTGCACTTGACGGAGACCCGCTGGATGTACTTGTATTATCTACAGAACCTACGGTACCCGGTTGTGTTATTGAAGTAAAGGCGATAGCTGTTTTTAATATGGCTGACGATAAAGGACAGGATGAAAAGGTAATATGTGTGCCGGTATCTGACCCTATGGTTAATGACTGTACAGACATTAAAGACATTAACCCGCACCTAATTAAAGAAATTGAGCACTTTTTTAAAGTGTATAAAGATCTTGAAAACAAAAAGGTAGAGGTAAAAGGCTGGGGTGATGCTGCCGAAGCCCGTAAACTTTTTGCAGAATGCGCCGAGCGTTTTAATGCAAACCCAAATCCGCTGTTTAGCCTGAAATAAGAAAAAGAAAAATTGATGTTTCATAGCCATCCAACAATAATTGGGTGGCTTTTTTTGTTTTGGTTTACTATGTACGGTTATAATAGGTTTGGCGGCATTAGTTATTATTGGTTTTGTGAGTTAAGGTGGGATGTTAAGATAGCTCAAATAATATATACCTGATGTAACATAAAGCTTTAATTAGGTACTATATCCTCGTCGTAACATTGTATCTTAATATTTTTATTTATTACAATACAATAAATACTATTAGGTATTTTATATATGGTGTCACCCACTTCAAGTAAATACAAATCATTAGTTGTAGCATAAAAGCTACTTTCCTGTTTGGTTGGAATTTTTTGATAAAAAATGGTTAAGCCTTAGTAATGCTTAAGCTCCGTTACTACAGCAGTAAAAGATTCTGCATAATGCACTTTATTATATTTATTTGTCAGTATAATATCTGTATAAATATATAGAGACACTACTAAAAGTATAAAAAACAAACTGCTTTTTTTGTGCTCACTATTTTTGTAAAAATTATTTTGTTACTAAATAGGAATTAGAATATCCGGATTCAACAGATTGGTTACCTCCAGGAACCCAAGGCGTCTGTCTGTAAGTGACTTCGTTGTACTTATACCTTACATACCACTTCGTATAGCCTCAACAGGATCCAGTTTAGCCGCAGATATTGCAGGGAGTATTCCTGAGATTAAACCTATTAGCACCGCAAGTCCGGTACCCAACGCTATATTACCAAAACTCAGTACAAATTTAAAATCTAACAGGCTGGTAGCTATAGTAGCAACACCCCAAACCAGTAAAAGGCCTACTAAACCGCCAATAGCCGAAAGTATTATAGCCTCAAAGAGAAACTGAAACAGTATAAAACGCCTTTTAGCCCCAAGCGCTTTTTGTATGCCTATAAGGTTAGTACGTTCTTTAACCGAAACAAACATAATATTGGCAATACCAAAACCACCCACCAATAAAGAGAAAAGACTTATAACCCATCCCCCAATATTAAGGGTGCCCACAACATTATCTATAAGGTCAGTAAAAGTACTAAGTATATCTATCATAAAATTATCTGGCTCACCAGCTTTAATGCCCCTGTACATGCGCAGGCGCTGCGTAACCTCTGCTTTGGTTTCTTCGCCTTTAATTCCAGGTTGCGGTTTAATAATTATTATCGGGGTCATAAAGCTGTTATGGTCACCATAGAGCCTGCGTAAAACATTTACCGGTATAATTGCTGCGGTATCATTACTTTCTCCAAACGTGCCACTACCCTGTTTTTCCAGCACGCCTATAACCGTGAAACGCTGCCCATATAACCTTACTTTACGTTCCAGCGGGTCTAAATCGCCAAAAAGGGTTTGCGCAATTTCATACCCCAGCACAATAACTGCTGTACCCGATATAGATTCTGCTTCATTAAAAAAGCGGCCTTTTTCAATTTTGAGAGCCTGTATATCTTCAAATTCGTATGATACAGGTATTATATTAACATTAGAGGCTGACTGGTCTTCAAAACGTATAACTTCACTTTTGGTAAATATCTGAAATGCCATATACTGTGCCGTGTGTACATTTTCTTTCAGGTATTCATACTCATCATATGTCACATCCGGAAAATTATCCATCTTCCAGCGGGGTATATCGGTAGGTGCAAAAGAAAACCTTTTAAGGTACATGGTATTTTTATCTACACTACTCATGCTTTCCTTAATTTTTCTGTCTAAGGAATCTACAGCAGCCAGTACGGCAATGATAGAAAAAATACCTATAGTTACGCCAAGCAAAGAAAGAAATGTCCTCAGCTTATTGTTAGCTAAGGCTCCAAGGGCAAAAAAAAGGCTTTCTTTAAGTAATCTGAGGTAAAGCAGCATAATGATAAATATAATTGGCTTGCGTAAAATTCAGCATTTTTTTAAAACCCTGAAACCTTTAGTGCAAAATTTTTTAATTTACACAAAAATATAGCCACGTTGGCTTTGAATGTTAACCTCACAATAGCTACTTTTGCAGTTTTATAAACACACAACAAATGAGTAGTAAAAAGATAACTTCCGCCTTAATTTCAGTATTTGATAAAGAAGGCCTTGAGCCTATTGTAAAAGAGCTATACAAAAACAGCGTAACTATTTACAGTACAGGAGGAACCGAAACCTTTATAAAAAACCTGGGCATACCTGTAGTAGCGGTAGAAGATGTTACTTCTTACCCCTCTATTTTAGGCGGACGTGTTAAAACCCTTCACCCAAAAGTATTTGGCGGTATACTAAACCGTCAGGACAATGAGCAGGATGTTGCACAAATGCAGGAATTTGACATCCCTCAAATTGATTTGGTGATTGTAGACCTCTATCCTTTTGAAAAAACGGTAGCATCGGGCGCTGGTGAAGCAGATATTATTGAAAAAATTGACATAGGTGGAATATCGTTAATACGCGCAGCAGCTAAAAACTTTAAAGACACGGTTATAGTAGCCTCTGTTGAAGACTATGCAACTTTTCTTGATTTTTATACCAACAACAACGGCAGCACCACTATAGAAGAAAGAAGGCTTCTTGCTACAAGGGCTTTTCATGTATCTTCAAACTACGATACCGCAATTTTTAACTATTTCAACACAGAAGAAACGTACTATAAAGCCAGTGAGGCAAACGGCCAGGTGCTTCGTTATGGAGAAAACCCGCACCAAAAAGGCTATTTTTTTGGCGGGTTAGACACCATGTTTACAAAACTGCACGGAAAAGAACTGTCTTACAACAACCTGCTTGATGTAGACGCAGCCGTAAACCTGATTGCCGAATTTAAAAACGACAAGCCTACGTTTGCTATTTTAAAGCATAATAATGCCTGCGGCCTTGCTACAAGAGACACTGTTAAACAGGCTTATCTTGATGCCCTTGCGGGCGATCCTACCTCTGCTTTTGGGGGAGTGCTGATAACCAACACAAAAATAGACAAAGCCGCTGCCGAAGAAATAAACAAATTATTTTGCGAAGTGGTTATAGCTCCGGCTTATAACGATGACGCAGTAACCATATTACAGGAAAAGAAAAACAGGATTATTTTAATACAAAATGAGGTAGCATTGCCCCAAAAACAGGTACGCACCTGCCTTAACGGCATCCTGGTACAGGATAAAGACAATGTTACTGACTCTAAAGATATTTTAAAAACGGTTACTGTAACATCTCCTACAGAGCAAGAGGTTGAAGATTTGCTTTTTGCTTCTAAAATATGCAAGCACACAAAATCTAATACTATAGTTTTTGCCAAAAACGGGCAACTTATTGCAAGTGGCACAGGGCAAACATCCCGGGTAGATGCACTTAAGCAGGCTATTGAAAAAGCAAATTCATTTGGTTTTAGCCTTGAAGGTGCTGTAATGGCCAGCGATGCTTTTTTCCCGTTCCCGGATTGTGTGGAAATAGCCAAAGAGGCCGGAATAACCGCCGTAATACAACCCGGAGGCTCTATAAAAGATGAACTGAGTATTAATTATTGTAACCAAAATAATGTTGCAATGGTATTTACAGGAATACGTCATTTTAAACATTAAATTTACTATTTTTGAGGTTTAAATAAATTAAATTCACAATACCCTAAAACCCTGATACCGTATGGGATTTTTTGATTTCATGACTGAGGATATCGCCATTGACCTTGGCACCGCCAATACCCTCATTATACATAATGGAAAAGTAGTTATAGACAGCCCCTCTATAGTAGCGAGAGACCGTGTAAGCGGTAAAATAATAGCTGTAGGAAAAGAGGCAAGCATGATGCAGGGTAAAACACATGAAAACATTAAAACCATACGCCCGTTAAAAGATGGTGTTATTGCAGATTTTGATGCTTCTGAAAAAATGCTTACCATGTTCATAAAAAGCATCCCTGCACTTAAAAAGAAACTCTTTACCCCTGCCCTGCGTATGGTTATATGTATACCATCGGGCATAACAGAGGTAGAGATGCGTGCCGTAAAAGAATCGGCCGAAAGGGTAAATGGAAAAGAAGTATACCTAATACACGAGCCTATGGCTGCAGCCATAGGTATCGGGTTAGATATTATGCAGCCCAAAGGGAATATGATTGTAGATATAGGCGGCGGTACAACAGAAATTGCCGTTATTGCCCTGGGTGGCATAGTGTGCGATAAGTCTGTTAAAATTGCCGGAGACGTGTTTACCAATGATATTGTATATTATATGCGTACACAGCACAACCTTTTTGTAGGTGAAAGTACTGCCGAAAAAATTAAATTAACCATTGGTGCCGCACTTGAAGACCTTGATACACCACCCGAAGACATGTCAGTACAGGGGCGTGACCTGCTTACAGGAAAACCGAAACAGGTAGATATATCTTACCGCGAAATTGCCAAGGCGCTGGATAAATCTATACAGCGTATAGAAGATGCAGTTATGGAAACCCTGTCTCAAACCCCGCCGGAGCTGGCTGCCGATATTTATAATACCGGTATTTATCTTGCCGGGGGCGGCTCTATGCTAAGGGGGCTTGATAAAAGGATATCCCAAAAAACTGACCTCCCTGTATATATTGCAGAAGACCCACTAAGGGCGGTAGTAAGAGGTACCGGGATGACACTTAAACAAATACCAAAATTCAGGAGTATACTTATTAAATAGGTAACACATGCAGCAAATATTCAGCTTTATATATAAAAACAGTATTTTCTTACTGTTTTTGCTGCTTTTGGGCATATCGTTAACCTTTACCATACAATCGCATAGTTATCACCGCAGCCGCACTATTTCATCGGCTAATGCAGTAAGTGGTTTTGTATACCAACAGATTGACAATGTAGAAACTTACCTGAGCCTTAAGGAAGAGAACCAGAAACTGGCTGACGAAAATACCCAGCTAAAAAAGCTGTTGTTTAATACCACCGATTCGGTTAAAGTAACACAGTTACCTTTAGCATCAGGTACGTTTAATGTAATACCGGCAAAGGCAATAAACAATTCTTACAGCCTTAAAGAAAATTATTTCACCATAAACAAAGGGCGTAATGATGGCGTAAACCGCGATATGGGTGTAGTAAGCAGCCTTGGAGTAGTAGGTATTGTAGAACAAACCAGTAAAAACTATGCTACGGTTATAAGCGTACTCAATACAAATTTCAGGCTTGATGCAAAGATGAAAAAAAACAACCACTTTGGCACCCTGATATGGAATGGAAAAAGCACAGGCTTTGCCCAGCTTATAGATGTACCCAGGCTGGCATCGGTTCATAAAGGCGATACTATTGTTACAGGGGCAGAATCAAGGATTTTTCCTGAAAACATACCCATCGGAACAATTGAAACCATATATACTGACCAAACCAACAATTACTTTACTATTGATGTACGCTTGTTTAATGATATGACAAGCCTTGGCCATGTATATATTATAGAAAATAAAGACCAGGAAGAAATAATCCAGTTAGAGCAACAAACTGTTAATGAATAGTACACTCATCATAAATATACTGCGGTTTTTTGTACTGCTCATCCTTCAGGTGGTTATTTTTAACCGCATCAACCTCTTTGGTTTTTTAAATCCGTACCCTTATATCCTGTTTATATTACTGTATCCTGTTGCCGGTAACCGGTACATACTTTTGCTCAGTTCTTTTTTACTGGGCCTTACTATGGATATGTTCTTAAATTCCGGGGGAAGCCATGCAGCTGCCTGCGTTACACTTGCCTATGTAAGGCCTTCTTTTTTCAGGTTTTCATTTGGTATAAGCTACGAGTACCAAACAGTGCGTATAAATGATAAGCTAAGCAGTGAAAGATTTTCATTTATTCTTTTGAGTATTGTTACACATCACTTAATTTTATACCTGTTAGAGTTTTTCAGGTTCAGCCTTATTGTTGATACACTGCTCCGTACACTCTATACCACGTTATTTACTTTAGTTATTATTATAATTGCTATATATCTTATTAAGCCGGCCCAAAGATGAGAAAGATTTTATTGCCACTGCTGATTGTTGCCGCCACCTTATTAATTTCCGGACAGTTGTTTTACCTTCAGATTGTTGATGACTCTTACATCAAAAAATCTGAAAACAACGCCCTGAAAATTGTATATGAATACCCGGAACGCGGTTATATTTATGACCGTAACAGCAAATTACTGGTTGCCAACCAGCCTTCTTATGACATTATGGTTACCCCTAATGACATGAAAAATATTGATACGCTGGAGCTATGTAATCTGCTCAACATAGATACCGTATATTTTAATAAGCGTATCAAAAAAGCCAAAGTATACAGCTGGAGGGCACCGTCTGTTTTTTTGCCCTCGCTTACTAAAAAAGAATTTGCTGCATTTCAGGAAAAAATACGCCGTTTTAAAGGCTTTAATATTGTAAAACGCTCATTGCGCGATTACCAGGTTGATGTAGCCGCCAATGTTTTTGGCTATATAACCCAGGCAGGTGAAGCTACCATACAAAAAGACCATTATTATAAAAGCGGAGACCTTATCGGCCGCCAGGGTGTGGAAGAAACGTATGAAAAAATTCTGCGGGGGGTTAAAGGGGTTAAATATTTACAGAGGGACCGTTTCGGGCGCATTATAGGCCCCTTTAAAGAAGGAGTATATGATACTATATCTGAAGAAGGAAAAGACATAACCTTAACCCTTGATATTGACCTTCAAAAATATGGTGAAGCGTTAATGTTTGAGAAGCGTGGCGGTATTGTTGCAATAGAGCCGAAAACCGGTGAAATACTGGCGCTTATTACAGCCCCTTCTTATGATCCCTCTTTGCTGGTGGGCCGTAAAAGATCTGAAAATTACCAGGCGCTGCAAAATGATTCATTAGGGTTACCTTTATTTGACAGGGGTTTGCTGGCAGAGTATCCGCCGGGATCGCCGTTTAAAATACTTACCGGGCTTATTGGCCTGCAGGAAGGTGTGATTGATGAAAATACAACCTTTGTGTGCCACCATGGTTTTTCTTACGGGCGCGGGGCATTTATGAAATGCCATGATTCCGGAGCAAATAATCTAAACAGCGGTATTTACAAATCATGTAATACCTACTTTGGCAATACCTTCAGGCTGACAATAGATAAATATCCTAAACCTGCTTTTGGCGTAGATGCCTGGAGCGGCCATTTAAAAAGTTTCGGACTGGGTAATTTTTTGGGGTATGATTTACCCCCGGGCAGAAAAGGGCTTATACCCACTACCGAATATTACCAGCGCTGGTACCCTAATGGCGGCTGGCGCAGTTCTACCATTATCTCTAATTCTATTGGGCAGGGCGAAATATTAATGACGCCTATACAGCTTGCCAATATGATGGCTACTGTAGCCAACCATGGATATTATTATACACCCCACATCATTAAAAATATAAAGGGTGCAAAAATAGACTCTAAGTTTACCACAAAGCATGTAACAACTATAGATGAAAAATATTTTCAGCCGGTAATTGATGGCCTGTATGATGTTTTTAATAAAGGTACGGCACAAAGTCTTCAGGTAAAGGATATTGAAATTTGTGGTAAAACCGGTACTGCTGAAAACTTTAAAAAAATAAACGGTGTAAATACACAGCTTACAGACCATTCTATTTTTGTAGCCTTTGCTCCCCGTAACGATCCAAAAATTGCCATAGCTGTATTTGTAGAAAACGGTTACTGGGGCGCACGCTGGGCCGGGCCTATTGCCACACTTATGATAGAAAAATATATAAACGGAACTATATCACGCACTGCCCTGGAAAATAAAATGCTTACACAGGGCCTTAAACGCGAATATGAAAAGGTTATAAGCGGTGAGCCTTTCAGGATTAATGAACCGGTATATATACCCTAACCAAAAGGCATGAAAAACCAGAAAGTAACCAACAGTATTGACTGGCTTACCATATTGCTTTATACTATTTTAGTATGTATGGGGTGGGTAACTATTTATTCTGCCTCACTTTCTGACCAAAGTAACTCTATATTTGACCTTAATGAAATTTATGGTAAGCAGATAATGTTTATAATAGGTTGTATACCCATTATTATTGTAGTGCTTTCTCTCGATGCCAAGATATTTGAGGCATACTCCATAATTTTTTATGGTATTGGCATAGTGTTGCTGGCAGGGCTGTTTGTTTTTGGCTCTGCCAAAAAAGGGCAAACCAACTGGTACTCGTTTGGTAGTTTTGGTTTTCAGCCATCGGAGTTTGTAAAAATAGCCACCGGGCTGGTATTAGCTAAGTACTTAAGCGATGTACAGATTAACCTTGCTAATTTTAAGCATCAATTTTTAGCTTTTGGCATTATTGGCTTGCCGGTACTGCTTATTTTAATGCAGCCTGATGCCGGTAGCGCCATGATATTTCTTTCCTTTTTTCTTGTATTATACCGCGAAGGGCTGCCCGGATGGTATCTAAACACAGGTGTGGCAGCAATTGTACTGTTTCTGCTGGCATTATTTGTGCAACCCTATTTTCTTATAGTGTGTATTTTATTACTCATCATACTTCAGTATTTCCTTAGCCGAAAATCTAAACGAAATATGATTCTTTCAACCATGGTTTTTATAGCCGCTTCGGTATTTACGCTATCAGTAAGCTATGTGTATGAAAACGTACTGGAAGAACACCAGAAAGAACGTATCAATGTGTTGTTTGGCCAGGATGTAGACTTGAAAGACGAAGGATATAACCTTAACCAGTCTCTCATCGCCATAGGTTCGGGCGGGTGGTTTGGCACAGGCTATTTAGAAGGCACACAAACAAAAGGCGGATTTGTACCCGAACAGCATACCGATTATATTTTTACCACAGTGGGCGAAGAGTGGGGCTTTACAGGCGGTATGGTAGTTATTGGCCTGTTTGTAACCCTGTTGCTTCGCCTGGTGTATCTTGCCGAGCGGCAAAAGAGCAAATTTAGCCGGGTATATGGCTATTGTGTAGTTGCCATACTGTTTACGCACTTTTTTGTAAATATAGCCATGCTCATAAAGCTTTTCCCAACCATAGGCGTACCGCTACCCTTCTTTTCATACGGAGGATCCAGCTTATGGGCCTTTACTATATTGCTTTTTATTTTTGTAAAGCTAGATGCCAATAAAGTTAATGAGTGGTAGCTTTAAAAGTGAAAAGCTCACGATTTATTGTACATACGCTTTTTAGATCGCAGCATCTAAAGCCTGATAGTAATAATTAACTAAATTATCCTTATATCCTCATTCTGCTTTTACATCCAGGGCATCCCTAAGGGCATTGCCAACCATCATAAAAGCAAGCACCAGCAAGAGCATCGCTATACCCGGCGCCAAAGCCAGCCAGGGTTTGCCTAATATAATATAATTGTAGTGGTCTTTAATCATGCCGCCCCAGCTGGGTACCGGCGGCTGCGCTCCCAATCCTAAAAAGCTAAGGCCGCTTTCTATCAATATGGCAGAAGCAAAGTTAGCTGCCGAAATTACAATAACCGGTGCCATGCTGTTGGGCAATATATGGTTTATAATAATACGCCTGTTGTTATACCCAAGGGCACGGGCTGCTGTTACAAACTGCATTTGTTTTATTGACATTACCTGCCCGCGTACCACACGCGCTACCTCTACCCACATAGTAAGCCCCACCGCAACAAACACCTGCCAAAAACCCTTGCCCAGGGCAAGCGTAATGGCTATAACCAGCAGCAGCGTGGGTATACTCCATATAATATTTACCAGCCACATTACAAACGCATCAACTCTGCCACCATAATAGCCAGCAATAGCGCCAAAAAATATACCCACAAGTAATGAAATAAATACGGCAACAAAACCTATTGCTATAGATACCCGTGAGCCAATAATAAGCCTGCTCAACAAATCTCTGCCTTGGCTATCGGTGCCTAATATAAATTTTTGTTTTGAAATAAAGTCCTTATTAAATACTTCCGGGGTAATATGTGGGCCAAAACTCTTTAAAGCTATTGTTTTTGAAACGGCCAGAGAAGGGTCAGCGGCATACTCCCAATATGTAAGGCTGTCACCCTGTATTTTATAATCGAGTATCGCAATTTTGCGGCTGGGCACTTCACTGCCAAAAAAATAATCAGAAAAAGCCCTTTCATCTTTTTCAAAATGCAGCATTGTTACTGCAAAGCCCGGGGGCTTGCTGTGTATGGCAAGGTCTCCCCAATTGGCATTACGGGTTTTATCGGGAGAAAAAACATATGCAAAAACAGCTATAAAGGCCATAAGTGCAATAACCACAAAACTTAAAACGCCCCAAAAGTTCTTTTTGAACTTCCGGAGCGCCAAGCTTGTAAGTGACTGACCGTTTTTGTTGCCCATCAATACATTTTATCGGGTTTTAACCTGACTCTTTTTATTTACATTAGCTGCGGTTTTAGAAGCTGTTTTGCCATTCTCCATATCATCTAATACATTAATAGCTTCTTCAACATAAATATCTTTACTCAGGCTTTCAAACCACCTTTGTTTCTTTTCTTCAAGGCCGGGATCTTTTTTAAACTGTTCTTTTTCATAAGGCAGCGCCTCAAAAACAAGTTTATTGGTATAATTGGTAAGCGCTTTAAACTTTTTGGTTACTGCTTCAGCCTTTTGCATTTCTGCTTTAAACTTATCAATATCCAGGTTATAGGTATTATCATCCTTTTTTTCGCTTACCCATTTTGCATTTTCATCCATCAGCTTAAACTGAGGGTTTTCTTCAATACGTTTTTTACTGTTTGCAATAACTTTATTATAGTTATTTTTAATGCCGTTATAATCGGCAGGGGCAATTTTATCCCATGGCAGGGCATTATCTATATCACGTTCACCCATGTCTATATAAGAATACTTGTCCGGCATAACAATATCGCTTAATACGCCTTCGCGCTGGGTAGAACCACCGTTTATCCTGTAAAATTTCTGTGTCGTGGTTTTAAGTGCGCCTAAATCGCCATAAGAGCTATTTCTTACAAAACGGTTAAGGTCTATTACATTTTGTACAGTGCCTTTACCATAGGTATGTTTACTGCCCATTATAATACCGCGGTTATAATCCTGTATGGCTGCTGCAAAAATTTCTGAAGCCGAAGCCGAGAAGTTATTTACCAATACTACCAGCGGGCCATCCCATTGCACTTTAGAATCGGTATCAGAAAGCACTTCAACACTGTTGCCACTGCCTGCATCGCGGCTTCGAACCTGCACCACAGGGCCTTTATTAATAAACAGACCGGTCATATCCACTACTGTTTTTAATGATCCGCCGCCGTTATCCCTAAGGTCTATTATAATACCTTCTACACCTTGTTCTTTAAGCCTGTCTACCTCAAGGGCTACATCTTTGGCTGCATCGCGGTTATCCTGGTTTTCAAAATCAATATAAAATTTAGGCAGGTTAATAATGCCATAAAGCTTATCTCCTTTTTTAACCACACTTGATTTAGCATACGTTTCCTCAACCTCAACCACCTCACGTATAATAGGGATAACATCTACACTGCCATCCACTTTTTTAACAGTAAGGCGTACCTCAGTACCTTTAGGGCCTTTAATTTTTTTAACTACATCATCAAGCCTCATACCTGCAATATCAATAGGTTCTCCGCTACCCTGGGCAACTTTCATAATCAGGTCGCCCTGCTCAAGGTCTTTACCCCTCCATGCCGGGCCGCCGGGTATAAGCTCGGTTATTTCAACATAGTCGTTTTTCTTTTGCAGCCTTGCTCCAATACCTTCTATAGAGCCACGCATACTGGTATCAAATTTTTCCTTATCATCGGGTGCAAAATAATACGTGTGCGGATCAAAACGTTCTGCTATGGCATTCAGGTAAAAGCTAAACCATTCTTCACGTTTAAGCTCATCTATAAATTCAAAGTACTGGTCAAGCGATTTTAATGTGCTTTCACGTGCCTCTTTTTCAAGCTGTGCTACTGTTTTATTTTCTTTATTTTTAATGTCAGATACCGGGGGTGTAACCTCTTCATCTTCAAAAGCCTCAACATCATTTTTAGGCTTGCTTTCCTTTAATTTGTCTTTTGGGGCATCCTGTAATTTTTGCTTATCGGCCACCGTAGAAAGCACCGAAAGCTTAAGCTGTTTCCTCCAACGGTCCCTCAGTGCGGCATCATCTGCTGCATAGGGCTGTTTCTCATAATCTACATTAAATTCCTCATTTTTATGCAGGTCAAACGGCTGTGCCAGTATATCGCGGTAAAAACCTTCGCTTTCTTTAATACGCTGTAACAACCTTTGGTATGTAAGGTTAAAAAAGCTCAGGTCCCGTGCATTAATCATATCATCCAAAAGCGTTTCAAAAGGGGCAAATTCATCCATATCCGCCTGTGTAAAAAACCGCTTAGAAGGATCTAACGATTCAAGGTAGCTTTTATATACCCCGCGCGAGAAATCGTCATCTATGGCCGCAGGGTCATAGTGCGCTTTTTCAACCACAAAGGTTATAAGTTCTAAAAGCACCTGGTCTTTATCTGGATCTTCACTCTTGTTTCCCGGAAATAGTGTAAAACTAAACAGCGCGCCGGCCAACAGCACAACAATCGCCAGTATTTTATAGTTTCTTTTCATAAAGCTTAAAAAGGCATTCATTAGTATTCAAGTATATCATTACTACATTAAAAAGCGTGCCAAAAATTTCAGCAGGCCCTTTTCACTCAGCCATAACAAAAATTGTAATTTAGCAACGTAAAAATACAACACTTATTTTAATTTACCACATGGCAGCAAAAAAACCACTTATTCTGGTAACAAATGATGATGGCATTACCGCACCGGGTATTATGGCGCTTATAAGCGTAATGAAAGAGCTGGGCGATGTAGTTGTGGTAGCGCCAGACAGCCCGCAGAGCGCTACAGGGCATGCCATAACCATAAATAACACACTGTTTATAAACAAAGTGCAGATAGATGAAGCCGTAAAAACCGCATATAGCTGTAGTGGCACGCCTGTAGACTGCGTAAAATTTGCCGTAAACGAAATACTGCACCGAAAGCCCGACTTATGTGTAAGCGGAGTTAACCACGGTTCTAATTCATCTATAAATGTTATTTATTCGGGCACCCTATCGGCAGCGGTAGAAGCAGGCATCGAAGGTATACCCGCCATAGGCTTTTCGTTACTGGATTATAACTGGGAAGCCGATTTTGAGCCTGCCAAAAGGTATATTAAAAAAATTACAGAAAATGTAATTAATAATGGGCTGCCCGAAGGTGTTATACTTAATGTAAACTTCCCTAAGCTGCCCAAAAGCCAGATAAAAGGCATTAAAATATGCCGCCAGGCCAAAGCTATGTGGACAGAAAGCTTTGACAAACGCACCAACCCCATGGGGCGCGATTATTACTGGCTGAGTGGCAAATTTGTAAATCTTGATAAAGGTGAAGATACTGATGAGTGGGCGCTGGATCACGGATATGTGTCGGTTGTACCTGTACAGTTTGACCTTACCGCACACCATGCCATACACCAATTAAACAACTGGGATATGTAAAGAAAAAGTATGTTTTAGATAAAAAAACTGGTATAAACGCAACCTTTAATTACCGGCTGCGTCTTATAATAAAATTAGATAACTACTACACAAACGGGAGGCCCGGCAATTATGCGCCGGGCTTTCTTATTGGGAAATAAAAATAGTACATTTGCTTTGTAAAGCACGTTTATGAAATACTATATAATTGCCGGAGAAGCCAGTGGCGACCTGCATGGGTCTAACCTGATGAAGGAACTTTTTAAAAACGATCCTGAGGCCAACATCCGCTTTTGGGGTGGCGACCTGATGCAGGCCACAGGAGGAACCCTTGTAAAACATTACCGCGACCTGGCATTTATGGGTTTTGCCGAAGTAGTAGCAAACCTTAAAACAATATTTAACAACATAAAATTCTGCAAAGAAGATATAGCCGCATTTAACCCTGATGCTATTATTTTTATAGACTACCCCGGATTTAATATGCGTATAGCCCGCTGGGCAAAACAAAAAGGATATAAAACATATTATTACATATCCCCACAAATATGGGCATGGAAAGAAAACCGTATTAATGCTATAAAGCGCGATGTGGATAAAATGTATATTATACTGCCGTTTGAAAAAGATTTCTATGAAGTGAAACATAATTTTCCGGTGGAGTTTGTAGGGCACCCGCTTATTGATGCCATCCATAACCGGGAACCTATAGACGCTGCTGCCTTTAAAAAAGAATATAATTTAGACGAAAAGCCGGTTATTGCATTACTACCGGGCAGCCGTAAACAGGAAATAACCAAAATGCTTTCGGTAATGCTTTCGGTTGTAGATAGTTTTCCCGGTTACCAGTTTGTTATTGCCGGTGCCCCAAGCCAGGAGTATAGTTTTTACAAGCCATTTCTTAGTAATGACAGTGTGCATTTTGTATCTAATAAAACCTACAGCCTTTTAAGCATAGCGCATGCCGCCCTGGTAACATCGGGCACGGCAACCTTAGAAACTGCATTATTTAAAGTGCCCGAAGTAGTTTGTTACAAAGGCGGCTGGATATCTTACCAGATTGCAAAACGTATTATTACGCTTAAATTTATTTCACTGGTAAACCTGATTATGGACCGTGAAGTAGTAAAAGAACTGATACAGGGAGAGCTAAATACTAAAAACCTTAAAAAAGAACTGGCAAAAATTTTAGACCCCGAACAGCGTAAAAATATACTGAAAGACTATGATCTGCTGGAAGAAAAACTGGGTGGCGCAGGGGCAAGCAGTACTACGGCAAAGTTAATAGTTGACGATTTAACATAAATCATAAATATTTATTAAATTAATTTCTATATTTGTAATTAACGATGTCTACCCAAAATATAGATTTTGATAAAAAAGCTGAGTATATACCTTTTTCTGTTTGTGGCTGCCTCATGGAGTGCCGGTGCACAAATAACTACCTCTAAAAGTGAAGCCGAAAAAAAAGGTGCTTACAGCTATAATGATACCCGACTTATTGGCCTTAATGCATTACCCGAACCAAGACAGGCCAATAGTAATGATGTAGCGCTGGCAACAGCCGCCAATAAGCCTGCAAAGGAAAAGCCAAAAAAGAGCAGCGCTAAAAAAACAGAACAGGCTGAAAAAGCTACTACAGCGCCCAACCGCACCAAATGGCAGGACATCCTTTCTGACGAAGCTGATTACGAGCCTATACCTGACGAAAACTACCTTGCGCTGCAAATAGTGAATAATGCCCTTGATTTTGAAGGCGTGCGTTATAGAACCGGAGGTACCACTACTGATGGTATGGATTGCAGTGGCATGGTATATACCACATTTCAGATTTTTGACATAACCTTACCGCGCAGTTCTCATGACCAAGCCGGTGAAGGCAGGAAAATAAATCTTTCTGAAGTACGAAAAGGCGATTTGCTTTTCTTTAAAAACAACAGGCGCCATAACAGGATTAACCATGTGGGCCTTGTAACCGAAGTAACCGAAGACGGTGAAATAAAATTTATTCACGCAGCATTACACGGCGGTGTTATTATTTCATCTATGAGTGAAACGTATTATACCAACACCTTTGCACAAGCTAACCGCATTATAGAAGATTAACCACCCCCACGTTACTGATGCATAATGAAGGCAGTAAAATATCCTGTAATCAGCATCATTCTTTTCTTTATTCCCGGCATAGCCACCTGTTACTATCTTAAACCGTTATCGCAAATTATTTATATTTCATCAGCCTTTTTTATGGCTGCATTGTTGGGTACATGGTTATATTCTAAAAACAAACTGTTGCCAAATCCCTGGTTTACGCTGCTGGTATGGATAAATGCTTTCATATTGGGCATGGTGGTTCAGGCCATTCATTACGCCCCAAATCAAAAGCTGCATTACACCCATTATCTTGATACTATACCAAATCCTGTAATGAGCGGGGTTATTGCCGAGAGGTTGAAGCCTAATGACTATTCCCAAAAATATATCCTACAAATAAGGGCTGTGGATAAACACCCGGCCACAGGGAAAATTTTACTTGCTGTACCTAAAAGCAATCCTGATTGTATATTACAAAACGGGCAAAGAATAATTACAACGCAACTACCCCAGCCTTTTAAGCCTGCTTTAAATCCCAATCAGTTTGACTATGCTTCTTATATGCAAAAACAAGGCATATACCACCAGCTCACACTCAAAAAAAATTATACGCTTTCAGGCACCGAAAAAGGCTACCACTATTACATAGGCAATTTGAGGGAAAAATTAATAAACAGCTTCAAAATACACCATTACAGCGCCGCCACCCAGCATATACTAAATGCCTTGCTTTTTGGCCAGCGGCAAGACTTGGAAAAGCAAACATCTGCACAATATGCAGATGCCGGTGTAATGCATATACTTGCCATATCAGGGCTGCATTTTGGTGTACTCTTCTATATCTTTACCATGCTGTTAAAGCCCCTCAGGCGGCTTTATAAAAATGGTGCAGTATTGCGCTTTATTATTATGATGGCCATGTTATGGAGCTTTGCTTTACTAACAGGACTTTCGGCCTCAATAACCCGATCGGTTATCATGTTCAGCTTTATTTTAACGGGCCAGCTACTAAATCGCAACGGGCACATTTACAATTCTATTGCTATTTCAATGCTGGTTATTCTACTTGTTAAGCCTTCTTTTATATTTGATGCCGGTTTTCAGCTTAGTTATGCCGCAGTATTTGCTATAGTGTGGCTACAGCCTCTGTATAAGAAATTTAAAAAACCGAAAAACAAGGTATTACAGTATATCACTGATATTATAGCCGTATCAATTGCGGCACAAATTGGCGTTTTGCCATTAAGCCTGTATTATTTTAACCAGTTTCCGGCTTTATTTTTATTGGCAAATATTGTAGTGATACCTTTAGTAAGCTTTATACTCGTATTGGGAATTGTGGTTTTGGTTTTTAATTTTATATATGCCCCTCTATCCATAATTTTAGGAAAAGCATTGGGTTTGCTGATTGACGTTATGAATGGTTATATTAACTGGATTACTTCATTTGAAACATTCATCATAAAAAACATATCATTTCCACTTTTACTCATGATCTGCCTCTACCTGGTACTTATAGCAGTAGTGCGCTGGCTGTATAAACAGGATTTTTACAGGACTGCTGTGCTGCTGTTCACCGTTTTACTGTTTCAGGTATTACACATGACGATAGCAGAAAAAGGCAAAAAAGTGGAAGAAATGGTGATATTAAACAACCCGGAAGCACCACTGATAATAACCAACAATGCAGGAAAAATAATAATAGCGGGGGCAGATAGCCTTTTGGGAGAAAATTATGCTGTAAGCAGCTACCTGAAAGGGCAGGTTAATAAAAGTATTACATATAAGCCATTAGAAAATATATTATGGCACCACAATAAAAAAATACTTGTAATAGATAGCCTCTGCCTTTACAGCAATGCCATGAAGCCTGATATATTATTGCTAACCAGCTCGCCAAAAATCAACCTTGAGCGTACGCTGGAGACTTTGCAACCTGATACGGTAGTAGCTGATGGAACCAATAAACCCTGGGATATAAAACGGTGGAAAGCCACCTGCCGTAAAAAAAACATCCCTTTTCATGCCACAGCCGAAAAGGGATATTATGTTATAAAATAAGCAGCTTATTTAGAGCCTGTACTTTTATCTTTATTTATAATACTGTTGGCTCCGGCAAGCCATTTTTCCGGCCCTCCGGCTACATATCCTGTGCTGCCAAGAGCTTCAAAAGCTATTTTACCCTCACCATTTTCATTTCCATTTACAAACCATATTGTTGGGTAGCCCCTTACTTTAAAAAAGGCATTAAGCTGTGCATTTTGCTGCTTTAATTCAACACTCTGGGGCTTGCTTCTTGGAAAGTCAAGCTCAACAAGTATCACATTATCCTTAGCCCATTTTGTAAATTCCGGAGTGAAAAATACTTCCCTTTCAAGTTTTTTACACCATCCACACCAGTCGCTGCCCGTAAAAAACAGCATCATAGGCTTTTGTGTTTTAGAAGAAAGGCTTACCGCCTCGCTAATATCCGTATGCCAGTCCAATTCACTTTCCTGTGCTTGTAGATTGGGAGCTGCAAAGGCAACTAACAATAGTAATAGTATTTTTTTCATAACCAGATATTTTATACGCTATAACCAAAAACAATGCCGAATATTAACGTACACCATGCATTAGTTTTTTGATAGGCTTATTAAGCACTATTGATATAACACCTACAGCAATGGCAACAATAGTAATTATAAAAAAGAAATTACCAATCCCCTCTTCTTTAGCAATATCGGTACTACTCTCTCCTATTATACCTGCTACTTTATTAGCTATCGCAATGGCAAGGTACCATACTCCAAACATAAAGGCAATCATCCTGCCGGGAACCAGCTTACTTACATAAGATAACCCTACAGGGGAAATACATAATTCTCCCATTGTGTGAAATAAATATACAAAAACTAACCAGAATAAACTAACCGAAGCTGTGGTAGCGCCGGGGACAATATCTTTACCGCCATAGGCAACAAAGCCCATACCCAATCCTAAAAGTATCATACCAATACCGAATTTGGCATTAGCTGACGGATTATATTTACTTTCCCACCATTTTGAAAACAAGGGGGCAAGAGTAATAATGAAGAGTGAATTTAATACATTAAACCAGGTTGCAGGAATCTCTGTAAGCGGATTTAGCACCTTATCAATTTTCAAAGCCATCAGGGTACTGTCTGATAATTCAAGGTAACCTGCTGAATAAAAATCTTTAACAAGCATCCATATGGTTATACACCAAATGATCACAAAACTCAGGCCCAGAAAAATATTTGCAAGTGCATAATTTTTAAACGTCTGCCTGAACAGCATATATAGTACCCATGTAATAATGGCCAAAGGCACTACTGCAATAAGTGAATTGACAACTAAAAATATCAGGCTTGCATTGCCCGTTAAAACCCTGTCAGTATAATTGTTTGCAAACATGGTAAGTGTACCGGGAGCCTGCTCAAATACGGCAAAAAAACAGAATGTTAATGTAGCAAAAAATGTAACTGCAAGCATTTTTTGCCTTGTAACATAAGAATACTGAACTATCCTGTATATTAATAATATAAAGAAGAGCACCAGTGCAGTTAGTATTGCTGCATTAGAATAATCTGTATCTCCCCACTTAAAAAAGTTTACTTTGCCATATGATATTTTAGAAGCTGGGTCATTTATAACCCATACAAGCCCCAATAGGCTACATACGGCAATTATTACAAGTTGCCAGGGCGCAAAAGGCACACGTTTATCGGCTACTTCTTTTTTATTTACATCTTCTTCAGAAGCTATATTCGTATTTATTTCCATGGCATCAGAATTGGCCAGGGCAAGCTTCTCAGCCATTTTAGGGCTTAACCCTATAGTGCCAAAAATATTTTGGGAAAAGTAAAACTGTAAAAGGCCGAAAAGCATAAATATTCCTGCAAGTCCAAAACCAATACTCCAGCCAACCTTCTCGCCAAGGTAGCCACATAATAAAATACCAAAGAAAGCCCCGGCATTAACCCCCATATAAAATATGGTATAGGCTCCATCCTTTTTCTCAGGACGGTCTTTATACATTTCAGAAATAATTGAGGTCATGTTTGGCTTAAAAAAACCAGTACCAAACACAAGCAATGTAAGGCCAAGATAAATAAAGAAAGGCGTTTCTACAGCCATACTGGCGTGACCCATCGTCATCAAAAAGGCACCTACAATCACAGCCCATCTATACCCTATCAGCTTATCTGCAAAATAGCCGCCTATCATGGTTGACAGATATACTAATGCAGTATATGAGCCAAAAAGCGCATACGCATGGTCCTGGGGCCATCCCCACCCTGGGCGGGCATCTGTTAAAGAGGTAGTGAAAAATAATATTAAGAGCGCACGCATTCCATAATATGAAAAACGTTCCCACATTTCAGTAAAGAAAAGAACAAAAAGCCCGGCAGGGTGCCCTAATACATTAGATTTAAAAAAGTCGTTTTGTGCTGTAGTTGCCATTTATATAGTCTCTTATTATTTATTTAGATTCTTCAAATTGTTCCAGTTCAGGGCCTTTATTATCCTGCTCTGTTAAATCACGTTCGTTATCTTCTGCCCCGTGCGTAAGCTTTTTAAGCTTTTTAAGGAAGAGCAATAATAAAATACCAAAGGCCACCGTAAATATGGTTAGCCACATAAAGGTTTTGTATTCCTGCTCACTTTGCTGTTCTTCTAAAACAAAAGAAACACCGTAATTTTTACCATCCCCTTTGTTTTCCGTTTTCTGTACTGCATCACTGTCTTTTTCAAATACAAGACGGGCATGGTAAGGATGGTTTTTTGTTACATTATTTGCTTCTAACGTTTCTTTAAGCTCAGGCGTATTTGAATCTTCACCATCAGAAAGCGTAAAAAGACCGTTCAGGTTTTCATTGCTTCCTATTTTTTCAAACATTACTTTATCACCACTAAGATATACATCGGCTTTGATGCTGAAATTTTTATCAAGGTTTATAGGATAATCATAAATTTTATGTATTTTTTTATCCGCACCTTTTTCTTTAATATAATCTTTGCTTATTAAAGGTAAAACCTGCTCTTTAGAAGCTACCATTGCACCCGAAAAAGGTTCTAACTGAGATGATTCGCCAATAGTACCTGCAAGTTTATTACCGAAACCGGTTGCAGCAAAATAAACCCCCATCATAATAGAAGCATATTTAAGCGGCGCCAGTTTTGTAATGAATGATAATGCAACCGGCGAAGTACATAACTCTCCAATAGTGTGAAAAAGGTAGGCTAAAAATACCCACCCCATAGCTGCTTTGCCAAATACCTCGGCGCTGGCCTCTTTACTGGCAAACATCATAAATACATAGCCTAACCCCATAATCATGGTACCAATAGCCATTTTATATAATGATGAGGCTTCTTTACCTTTTTTCTTTCTCCAAAACCAAAAGCTGCCCACCATAGTGCCAAAAATAATAATATATCCGGCATTAAGCGACTGAAATACCGCTGCCGGTATTTCCTCTAACCAGCTTAGGCCAACAGTACGGTCAACTTTGGCATCAGTATACAGGTTCATTAACCCCCCGGCCTGCTCAAAGGCTCCCCAAAATACTATTACAATAAGGAATGATATTAAAAGTACAATTATCCTGTCTTTCTCAATTTTAGTTAAAGGGCGTTTTGCTACCTCACGTTCGGCTTCAGAAACTTCAGCACCTCCCGAAAATTCGCCTACACCTTTAAGAAAGCGTTGCCCCCAAATATATACAATCTGCCCTAAAAGCATACCAATACCGGCAAGGCCAAACCCATAATGCCAACCGTAAATATAAGCTACAAAGCCAACTGATATACTGGCCAGGAAAGCCCCTACGTTAATACCTATATAAAAAATGGTAAAACCGCTGTCACGGCGTATATCGCCTTCTTTATACAAACCGCCTACCATGGTAGAAATGTTTGGCTTTAAGCCGCCTACCCCTAAAATAATAAGAATAAGGCCCGTAAAAAATGCCCAACTTTCCGGTATTGCCAGCACACCGTGCCCGATACACAACAATAAGCCTCCGAGCATTACCGTTTTTTTCTGGCCTAAAAACTTATCTGCAATCCACCCTCCGGGTATAGAGGCCACATATACCAGCATGGTATACCAACCGTAAAGCCAAAGCGCATCTTTATTAGTCCATCCCAGCCCGGGGTCTATAGCTGTAGCAGACGTAGCAATATATAAGGTTAAAATTCCGCGCATTCCGTAATACGAAAAGCGCTCCCACATTTCGGTAAAAAACAAGATAAACAATCCCGCCGGGTGGCCGAAAAGCTCTTTTTGGTGAGGTTGTTTTACAAGTGTAGACATATAGTTATTAAGGTTCGGTTATAAATTTTCTTTAATAAAGTTCAGCATTTTGGTATAAAGCTGTAATCGTGTATAGCCCCCATAAATGCCGTGGTTTTTATCGGGGTATATAGCCCAGTCAAATTGTTTATTATTCTGAACTAGTGCTTCTATCATCAGCATAGAATTCTGCACGTGTACATTATCATCTGCAGAGCCATGCACTAAAAGGAATTTCCCCTTTAAATTACCTGCAAAGTTAATGGGTGAATTCTGGTCATAACCCGCAGGGTTTTCCTGTGGTGTTTGCATATAGCGCTCGGTGTACACCGTATCATAAAACCTCCAGTTGGTTACCGGGGCTACGGCAATAGCCATACTAAATACATCATTACCTTTTAATATACAGTTTGAGGCCATAAAACCACCAAAGCTCCACCCCCATATACCAATCCTTTCAGGGTCTACATAGCTATACCTACCAATTACTTTTACTGCATCAATCTGGTCTTCCACTTCATATTTACCCAACTCTTTGTAAGTAACTTTTTTAAATTCGGCACCTTTATAGCCAGTACCGCGGCCATCTACACAGGCTACAATATAGCCTTGCTGTGCCAGCATAAAATAGTAATAGTCGTTAATACTAAACCAGTCGTTAGATACTTCCTGAGAGCCTGGCCCGCTGTACTGGTACATTAGTACCGGATATTTTTTTAAAGGGTCAAAATCTTTGGGTTTAATCATCCATGCATTCAGTTGATGGCCTTTATCTGTTGTAATCACCATGAACTCTTTTTGAGGCAGGTTATAATCTCTTAGCTTTTGTGCTAAAGCATTATTGTTAATGATTTCCTTAACCTGTTTACCATCTTTACTGCTATTTAGCGTATAAGTTGGGGATTGGTTTACACTGGCATATGACTGTATAAAATAATCATATTCCGGGCTAAAGGTGGCCGAAGTTGTACCTTCTTTGAGACTAAGCCTTACTTTATTTTTGCCGTCAATACCTATACGGTATACATCGCGGTTGATACTGCCGTTTTCTACCGATTGGTAAAATATATTTTTAGACTTTTTATCATAACCGTAATAAGCTGTAATCTCCCATGAGCCTTGTGTTACCTGCCGTATAAGCTTACCGTTTTTATTATAATGGTAAATATGGTTATAGCCATCTTTCTCACTCGTCCAGATGTAGCTGTTATCATCTAAAAAAGTCAGGTTGTCGGTAATTTCAATATACGCTTTATCAGTTTCATTCATAATAACCGATGCCTTGCCGGTAGTAGCATCAATAAAAAACAGGTTTAAGTTGTTTTGGTGGCGGTTCAGGGTTTGTACGCTAAGGGTTTGTGCTTCATTAGTCCACTGTATCCGCGGAATGTAATAGGTATCTCCTAAGTTAACCGTTTTATCAGTTCCGGCTTTTACATCATAAATATGTAATGAAACCTCTGAGTTTTTCTCCCCGGCCTTTGGGTATTTAAAGGTATACGGCACAGGGTAAAGCCCTTGGTTATAATACTCCATCGTAAATTCCGGCACTTCGGTTTCATCAAAGCGAATATACGCTATTTTATCTCCCGTTGCATTCCAGTCATAAGCGCGTACAAAAGCAAATTCTTCTTCATATACCCAATCGGTAATGCCATTTATCACAGCATTGCGCTTGCCATCGGTAGTTATTTGTTTGGTAGATTTGGCAGCAATATCATAAACATACAGGTTATTATCAAAACCATAGGCAACTTTAGAGTTATCAGCACTAAAAGTTGGCTCCTGTACTTTATTATCACTAAGCTTTGTAAGCGATTTTGATGTTATATCGTAAATATAAAAATCGGCAGTAAAAGAATGCCTGTAAATCTGTTCAGAATTTGTTGCAATGAGCAATTTTTTTTCATCCGGGCTAAATGTATAATCATCAATGCCGTTCAGTTCAGGAAAATCTCTGGAATTAATGAGTGTTTTTACCTTTTCAAGTGTTTTAAAATCATAAAGGTCTATAGTAGCAATGCCATTGCGATAATCGGCATTAAGCACAGTATACTGGTTAGCATTTTTCAGGGCATGGAGTTCATCCATATCCTGTGTGCGGAAGGCGCTGCCCCAAATTGCTTCAAGGGTTAATTTTTGCTGTGCTGCCAGTGGCAGTGCCGTTAATAAAAAGAATAAAAACGCTGTAAAATTATATTTCATTTAGTTTGGGTAAAAAAACTTTCAATTTTAGTAAAATTTTATGACTTACCCGGCCTTTTTTTTGTTAAATAAGAATACGGCTTCTTTTTACAGGGTATATATTTGATGTTTAAGGGAGCGAAAATGTATCTTTGCAACACATAATTTTTTTAAGACACTGATAATGAGTAAAAATATTGCAGGCTTTTCAAAACGCTCAAAGGAAGAAAAAATAAACTGGCTGGCCAGTGAATTTTTTTCTGACCCGGAAGAGGCCATTGCTGTTTTGAAATCATATTGGAATGCCGATGGGGTGTTGCAAAAACTGCATGATGAATTTATAGAAAATACCATAAGTAATTTTTACCTTCCCTTGGGCATTGCGCCAAACTTTATAATAAACGGTAAAAATTACACCTTGCCCATGGCTATAGAAGAAAGTTCTGTAGTAGCAGCGGCATCAAAATCGGCTAAATTCTGGGCAGAGCGCGGCGGGTTTAAAGCTACGGTATTAAGTACCGAAAAAATTGGCCAGGTGCATTTTTTATACAGTGGTCCAAAAGAACAGCTTGAAGATTTTTTTTCACAGATAAAACCACAGCTTATAGCTGATACCGAAAGTATTACCCATAACATGCAAAAACGTGGCGGCGGTATTACCGGTATAGAACTGCACGACAAAACCGAAGCTATCGAAAATTATTACCAGCTGCATGCTACTTTTGAAACAGTAGACAGTATGGGGGCTAATTTTATTAACTCCTGCCTTGAGCAGTTTTCTAACACGTTGAAACATGAGGCAGAAAACTTTTCGGGGTTTGATAAAAATAATCAGCCTGAGGTGGTTATGAGTATACTCTCCAACTATGTACCCAATTGTGTTGTACGTGCAGAAGTATCTTGCCCGGTTGATGATTTAACCGAAGGCACTATAAACGGGGAAGAATTTGCACAAAAATTCATCACCGCAGTACGCATTGCAGAAGCTGAGCCATACCGTGCCGTAACACATAATAAAGGTATTATGAATGGTGTTGATGCCCTTGTAGTGGCTACCGGTAACGACTTTAGGGCTATAGAAGCAGGCGTGCATGCCTATGCTGCCAAAGATGGCAAATATACCAGCCTGAGCCACGCTAAGATAGAGAACGGCATTTTTACCTTTTGGCTTGATGTACCTTTAGCCCTCGGCACTGTAGGCGGCCTTACTACCCTGCACCCGCTGGTAAAATTTTGCCTGCAACTGCTGGGCAGCCCTTCGGCTGAAGAGCTCATGCAGGTAGTGGCAGTGGCCGGGCTGGCACAAAATTTTGCAGCCTTGCGTTCGCTCACCACTACAGGCATACAAAAAGGGCACATGAAAATGCACCTGATGAACATATTAAACCAGCTTAGCGCTACTGATAACGAAAAGCAACTGGCTTTTAAGCATTTTGAAAAAGTAACCGTAAGCCATGCTGCAGCGGTTGAATTTATCACCCGGCTGCGCCAAAATGACCCTTCTACTATTGAAAAAGACTTTATACGCTAACGGCAAACTATTTATAATGGGTGAGTATACCGTTTTAGACGGTTCTGATGCTTTTGCATTGCCCACTAAATTTGGACAACACCTGGAGGCAGAAAACAACATGAGCCAGGCTATATACTGGAAAAGTTATGATGCTGACGGTAAATTATGGCTCGATGTATCTATACCTTTAAAACAGATAGTAAACACCCGCACAGAAGAAAAACCGGAAACAGAAACCGCCATGCTGGTAAAAGTACTGAGCGCAGCACACAACGCCAATAAGGAGATATTGCAAACAGGATACAATGTGGTAACCAAACTTACCTTTCCGCGCAAATGGGGGCTTGGCACCTCATCTACCCTTATTGCACTGGTGGCAAAATGGTTTGGTATTGATGCTTATGCCTTATTGTCAGCAACTTTTGGCGGCAGCGGTTATGATATTGCCTGTGCGCAATATAACACGCCGCTTATTTATAACCTTAAAGCAGAAATACCCAAGGTAACTCCGGTACACTTTAATCCTGATTTTACAGATAAGCTTTACTTTGTATATCTTAACCAAAAACAAAACAGCCGTGAAGCTATTGCTGCCTATCGTAAACGGGATTATGATAAAGAAATCTTAGTACACCATATAGACCGGTTGATAAACCAGCTTATACAGGCTCGCGACCTAATCTCATTTGCTTCGGCATTAGAAAAGCAGGAAGCACTTATGGCGGGCATACTGGGTATAGCAACCGTTCAGGAAAAGCTTTTTCCCGATTTTAACGGAGTTGTTAAAAGCCTTGGCGCCTGGGGAGGCGATTTTATACTGGCAGTTTCTGAAGAAAACCCTGAAGCTTATTTTACTGAAAAAGGCTTTAAAACCATACTACCCTATCATAAAATGGTACTATAAAAAAAAGGTTCCGGAAATACCGGAACCTTTTTTTATCTCGCTTTACTAATAATTATTAGTAGAACATATATCTGTTATCTTCTATATCAGCTTCTTCTTTCATAGCTTTGGTAAGCCTTGGCTGTACACTGCCTCTGTTTTGTGAATTCATCCTTGAAACGTATGAGGTATAGTTAGGAAGTTCAGGAGCTTTCTCTACAGATTTTTTCCTCACTTTAAATACACCCGTTGTATCGTCAACAAGGCCTGAAGTTTTACCATCTTCAAGTCCGAAAGCAGTTCCTACAACTTTAGGCTCTGAGCCCACACCCTGAATTATAGGGTTAGCCATAGTAATACTACTTGCAGAACTAACCGAAGATCCGGTGCTTTTAGCAACCTCCTCTAACGATTCGCCTTTCATTTTTTCTTTTATAATAGCTGCTTTTTTTTCATTTTGTAAAATAGGCAGTATGGTAAGCTTAACAGCGTCAACAGGTTGCAAGCCTTCTTTATTAATCGATTTTACTTTTACAATAACGTGCCCGTTGGTTACATCAAACCTTTTTACAGCGCCTTCTTCAGTTTCGTCATCATAAGCCCAGCGAATAATACCTCTTTGGGCACCAAGGCCTTGTATATTTTGGTCGTTAATTGTAACCCCGTTTACAGGAACTACAGTCAGTCCGTTTTCTTTAGCAAGCTCTTCAAAAGATTTTTTGCCTTCAGCTGCATCAACTTCAAGTTTGGTAGCTTTTGTAAACAAATCATCTACTGTTTTTTCTGAAGGCTGTATTTTTTGTGCTATAGTAGCTATTTGTACAGCATCGTTCTTTTCAAGTATCCTCATTACGTGGTACCCAAAATCGGTTTCAACCACACCTGTTTTACCGGCAGGGCTTTTAACCGCAAAGTCTTTAAACTCTTCTGCCCATCCGCCATCAGGGGTAACATCATAAATCCCGGCATTTTGTGCAGAACCCGGATCGTCTGAATTTGTTTTGGCAAGTTCTTTAATAGCCTCAGGGTTACTGTTTGTCTGGTTCAGATAAGTATCAGCAAGCGCTTTTGCTTCTTCTTTCGTTCTTGTTATAGAAGGTGCAGCCCTTAAAGCGCCTTTGTAAGCCACAAGTACGTGAACTACTTTAGTGCTCTCATTTGGTTTCCTGCCTACCATTTTGGTTAACATCTGGTAACCGTTAAATGTGTAAGGCCCGTAAACCTGCCCTTTCTGAAGATTAAATATTTCATTGGCATAATCAACAGGAAGCTGCTCTTTGGTTACATATGTAGTATCATAAGGCATATCTGAATGCTCCCTTACGTATTCGCCAATTTTATCATCGCTTACATTGGCAAAACTTGGAATTGTATCGTTTTTACCTGTAGATTCATTATACTCTACCGAAGGAGAAAGAAGTGAATTGATGTTTCCCCTTATTTCATTTTCATCAGCAGTAGAAGGTTTATTTTCTATAAGCACATATTCAAGGTTGCGTGTAGCATCAGCTTTATATTTCTTTTCATTCTTTTTCATATAAGCTACAATCTCATCATCGCTTACCTTTACCTCTTCATCATTTACAGTAGTATAAGGCACATATACATAATCAAACGAAACTTTATCGTTCTCCATTTCATATTTTGCTTTCGCTTCTGCTTTTGTAGTATACACACCTCCCTGCAGCAATGCAACATAAAACTGTCTTTTGGCATAATCCTCTACCGCAGGTCTGTTGCTTTCAATAGCCCTGTACATTTCAGGGTTAGTTGACTTCATTTCCTGCAGGTAAGTATTAAATTTAGCTTTATCAAACTTACCAAAAGCATTTAAAAACTGAGGATTGCCGGCAAACTGCTGTGCATATACATCAAGCACATGCTCACGCCCGGCACGTAAACCTGCCTTGTCAGTTTTTTCTTTATATAGTATGCTTTCAACTTCCTGGTTCCATACAGAATTAAAAGCCATTGAGCCGCTACCGGGTTGGTTGCGCTCCATGTTTTGAACTTTTTGTAAAAACTCCTGCGAAGGAATATCTTCCCCGTTTACGCTTCCTACATTTTTGGTTACGCCAAAACCGCCGTTCCTTATAATATCACCTACAATAAAAGCTAAAAGGCAAAAGCCTATTACAAGTATTAGCAACAGCGAACGCTCCCTGATTTTTGATAAAACCGCCATTTTTTATGTTATTAATTTTATTCAGTGGGCGAAAATACAATTATCTATTTAATAATAAAAATAGTGCAGTGTTTTTTACGTAAGTTTTATTTTTATTATTTGTTGGTAACGGGGTATACCTTTATCAACTCTATCTTTTTACCTGATGCCTGCTGAATTACAAACACAAAACCATCTGTTTCAAGCCGCTGGCCGTCCTGTGGTATTTCACCAGCCTGATGTACTACAAGGCCACCTAATGTAGCATAGGAGTCGCTTTCGGGCAGGTCAAGGCTATATTCTTCATTTAGATAAGCAACATCAAGGCGCGCAGAAAACAGGTATGCCCCATTTTCTAATTCTTTTTCAATAAGCTCTTCTTCTTCGTCATGCTCATCTTCAATTTCGCCAAACAACTCTTCTATAATATCTTCTACCGTTATAATACCTGATGTGCCTCCATATTCATCCAGCACCACAGACATACTCTTGCGTTTGCGGGTAAGCAGGTCCAGTACGTCTTTTATTAATATGGTTTCAGGCACAAACTCAACAGGTATAAGCACCTGTTTTATAGATTTAGGTTTTTTAAAAAGTTCAAACGAGTGTACATATCCAATAGCATCATCAATACCCTCATTGTATATTACCAGTTTACTGTACCCGGTTTCCACAAAAAGATCTTTTAAGGAGGCAATTCCTTCGTTTATATCTATAGCTGCGATTTCTGTACGAGGTGTCATAATATCCCTGGCTTTACGTCCGCTAAATTCGAGAGCGTTCCTGAATATCTGTATTTCAGAATCAACTTCTTCTTCATGGTGCTTATTGCTAAGCTGCTCTGTAATGTAATTTCCCAGGTCGCCTTTGCTAAAAAAAGCCTGGTGCTTATCCCCATTGGTGCGTAATAGTTTTACCAGTATAAAATCTGAAACTACAATCAGGTATTTGCTTACCTGGTAAAAAAGCCAATAAAAAACGTAGGCCGGTAATGCAAAAAACTTAATAAGGTTATTGGCGTATATCTGAAAAAAAACTTTCGGGATGAACTCTGCTGTAAACAGTAATACCATAACCGATATGGCCACCTGTATGAGTAGATGGTAAAATGCCGCAATACCAGACCCTTCCGGTACAAACCACCTTGTTATGGCATTGGATATATTGTAGGCATAAATTACCAGCGCTACGCTGTTGCCTACCATCATGGCAGTTAAAAACTGTATGGGCTTATCAATAAGTCGGGCCAATACCCTTGAGCGCAGGCTTAGCTGTTGTTTTTCTACACCAAGGTATACCTTATTGCAGGAAACATAAGCTATCTCCATGCCCGAAAAAAAGGCTGAAAAAAGCAGGCATACTATAATTGTTACTGCCTCCATAGGTGTTAACTATCCTTATGCCGCTGTTCAAATTTTTTCTGGAACCTTCTGCGAAAGAAAAACATAAAGATTGCAATTGCGGCAAGAAAAAAACTCAAAAAAGGATTTTCATTATCCTGCAATTTCATAAAACCATCAAAGGTTAAAAACGCAGCGGCTATTAAGTATAAATATATTGTGTATTTAAAATACGTCATTGTTTTAATTATTTTTTATTGCAAATTGTTTATACGGCCAGAGTTTTGCTGCATATTAAACACACTGAAGTCTTTACTAAAGTCTATACCGGGGCCTTCATATTCCCCTTCACCATCTGTAAATTTAAAATATTTCTCGGTATAGAACCACTCGTTTTTCTGGTCATAGTAAAGCTGCTCTGTTTGCAGCACTTTGCCATCATCTGTAGAAAGTTTTACATTGCCCTGCAGATCTATAATACTGGTTTCCTCATACGTTATGGCATAATCGGCCACTACATGGCTTTTACCTCCCTTATTATCATAAAAAGTTACATTTACCCCTTTAGGAAACTCATTAAACCCGTATTGCAAATTGGTAAAATCATTCATAAGCGGACTTATGAGTATTGCTTTTATTTTTCCCGAATCGGTATATTTCAGGTTAATATCTTCGGTTATACCGGCAGGGTTAAATGATGTGGCGTTCATACGCTGAACATCTTTAAGGTTGCTCTCGCACGAAAGCAAAAAAAACACCGTTAACAAAACAACACACCATAAACCAGCAAAACGTAACCTCATTGTAGTATTATAATTTAGGAATGGTAACGGTTTCATTAATCCAGCAACCAAAAGTTACGGTATCGCCACTTTTATACTTAGAGGCTTTAAGGTCTGCCCTGGTAGGGAGTTTTTTGTTATACGTATTCATTAAAGAGGCTACCGTAGGCTTGTAGCGTGGCTCTGCCACCTCAGCTTTTCTGGCAGCGTCAACCGCCAGCCACAACAAAGCTTTTTTTTCAAAATCATCAAGCGGGCAATCTTTAGACGGGGTACTATATAACTCTGCCAAAAACAGGTAGTTTTTACCCGAAGCCCTATCAAGATCAATAGCTTTTTGTATGTATTGCTTGGCCTGCGCCCTGTCAATATTTCTGTATATGCCGGCAATACGGCCATAAAGTTCTGCTTTCTCTTTTGGATTATCTTCCAGGCTTGCGGCCTTATCAAAATAAGCAATACCATAGGCCTGCTTGTTATTTCTTAGCGAAAGGTTACCTAAGATAAACAGCGTATTTACATCAGGTTGCAACTCTTGCAGCCTTACAGCCGCCTTTTCAAGCACTGCCGACTGATAACATTTGTTATCATACATAGATGCAACAAGGCCCTGTAGCCATGCGGCATCATCCTTTTTTTTATCGTAACCTTGCCCGTAATAAGCTTCAAGGTTATCACAGGTAAAATATTCAGAGGCCTGTATATGCATATTATCTTTTACGGCATCAAACGCATTAAGCGCAAGCGGTGCATTGGCTAAAAACTTTTTCTCTGCATACTCTAAAGGCTCAACACCTGCTTCTTCTTTTTCTTTCAGTTCACGCTCTTTTACCTGAAGTGTTTTTTTAGCCCCGGCGAGCTGACCGGCCATCATACTGTATTTTTCAATAAAATCAAGTTGATTTATACCTTTTTCACCCCCCTCATATTGCTTAAGGTACAGGTTAAAATATGTTTCTATGGCTTTATAATCTGTAAATGACTCAGGGTGCAGTGTAGCTGCTGCATCCAGCATTTTATATACCTCATCACCATCAGCAAGTTTATTTTCATACAACAGCAATGCCTTATTTACACTACCACCTGTATATGGAAAATTACGTTCCTGTTCTGTATAAAGGCTGATAAGGTTATCAATATTTTTTTGCTTTTCCTCCGGTGTGCGTGACGCTTCTATTGTATAATGAAGCACTTCCTGCCCAAGAATATATAGCTTTACATCATATTTGGGGCATGATTTTCTTAAGTCCTGTAAAAACACTGCTGCCTCTTTATAGTTTGCCGATACGGTTTTTTCCTGAAAAGAATTGAACGCCTCTTCGCACTTAAATGCCTGTGCTGATGAGAGCACAGGAAAAACCATTGCCAGAAACCATAAAAGGGTGTGTTTTGTTTTCATACTCCCAAATATAATAAATTAATCATACTTTCTCTTTATAAACCACTTGTCATTTAAGGACAGGCTTACAAAAAAGTTCATGTAATTTTCAACCACAAGACCTGCGTTAGTAGTACCCCTTTTTCCAAACTCAGCCCCTATGTTAAGGTTAGAGCCGCCAATACCGCCAAGCGGCAGGCCAAGTCCAAGGGTAAGGCCGTAATCATTAATAGGCTCATTATTTAAAACCAAACCTGTTTTTTCATAACGTATACCGGCCCTGTAAGTAACCCTGCTTAAATAACTGGTATAAGAAAAATAATTAGGGATATAAAACCCGCCTAATGATACTTTATGCGACACCTCATAACCGGCGTTAGTTACATTATCAAAACGGCTGCTAAGCTCATTTTCGCCTGTATAGGTATACTCTAACCCTGCAAACCATTTTTGTGCCTGCCCTATACCGGTACCTAACGAAAATTTCATTGGCATTTTTGTATCGGCATTAATAGCATTAATATCTACTTCATCAACAACACCTTCAGCACCTGAGCTCCCTAAAGTAATTGTAGCAATCTGCCTGCTGGAATCGCTGTTTAAGTTATATTGAGGTGAAAAAGTAGCACTGGTAAACCAGTTGTATTTGTCCCTGAACTTTGCAGCATACATAGCGCCGATGTTAAAAGAAAAACCGCTGTAATCTGATGAGTTTATTTCGCGGGTATAATATTGTAGTTGCCCATCGGGAACCGTAGTAATGGCTTTGGTTTCTATATTACCAAAATTATACTGTACATCTACCCCTAAGCGTAGCTTAGATGATATAGCATAACCTACCCCGGCATATACACGGTTTATACCACCGTTACCTTCAAACCTGTGGGCGCGGGTAAGTCCGTCACCCGGGTCTGGCTGTGTAGTGTTTTCTATACGGTAGCCTACCGAAGAATAAGGCATTAGCCCTACCGAAAATGCTATTTTTTCAAAGGGAAGCGCCAGTGCAATATAATCTATTGTAGCTGTACTGGTTTTTTCTGAACCTTCGTCTGATTTTAAAGTTGTCCTGGCATTGCTGCCTGCTACGGTAAATGTTGTTAGGCGTAAGGCACTATAAGAAGCAGGGTTTTGCAGGTTTAAGTGTATACTGTCCGGAAAAATACCCAGCCCCCCCATTGACCTTGTGTCAACAGTACCCGTTTTAACTGTACCAATGCCATAATATGAATATGGTGAAGCGCTGTTTTGCTGTGAAAAAACTATGCTCGAGAAAAGAAGGCATACGCCCGCAATAATTTTTTTAATCATTTTTGATTTGTATATAAATATAAAAGATTCAGGCTTTGCAGCAGGAAATTTGAATTGGCAAATATGGTGCTTTTTAATCTCTTTGCCAAAAACTCTGCATCTCCTCCTGTTAATATTACCGTTACCTGCTGATATTGTTGCGCATACTCCTTCACAAACCCTTCAATTTCAAATACTACACCGTTTATAACGCCCGAGTGCATAGACCCTGCGGTGGTGTTGCCAATATAGCCCTGTGGCACCTCAGCATATAACAACGGAAGTTTTGCCGTAAAATTATGCATTGACTCATACCGTAAACGTATACCCGGGGATATTGCACCGCCGGCATAGGCATTATCCGCATCCACAAAGTCATAGGTAATACAGGTGCCGGCATCTATAACCAGCCTGTTTTGTGCCGGATGGCTTAAAACTGCCCCGGCTGCAAGCACCATACGGTCTGTACCCAGGGTATGGGGCGTGGCGTAATTATTAATAAACGGAAACTTTGTTCTGTGATTAACTTGTGTTACTTGTGTTTTACTTTTCAAAAACACCAACAGGTTATCATCCTCTTTTCCTACAGAAGTAAGTATAGTATGGGCTACCCCGGGGTATTTTTGAAAAATTTGTAAAAAAGCCGGCAGTACTGTTTTTTTATCTGAAACAAAACGCTCCAAAAGGGCATCAGCCTCAAAAACAGCCATCTTGACACTGGTATTGCCTATATCTACAGCTAAGAGCATCTTACTTAATTTTGAAGCGCAAAGATAGTAATTGATTTTTTTTATATTTTGTTTTGCATAATATAAAAATGGTTCTATATTTGCACCCGCAATAACAACGGTACCTTAGCTCAGTTGGTAGAGCAATGGACTGAAAATCCATGTGTCCCTGGTTCGATTCCTGGAGGTACCACTAAAAACCCGCTAATAGCGGGTTTTTTGGTTTTTAAGTAAAAAAATAAACACATTAAATGTTTGGGTTATGAATATGAAGAAGATTATAGAGTACCGAAAGCTACTCAACGTTACTAAAACGGCTACCCTTAAAGAACTGAAAACCATTTACAGGAATAACATGAAAGACCATCATCCGGACACTATTGCCGATGATGCAGAACGTATTGCTGCCGAAGAAAGAAGTACTGCTATTATTGAAGCATATCATTTTTTAGTAAGCGTAGCACCCGAAACACTTGAAAAAACCAAAGCGGAATATATACAGACTACCACTACCCAGCCATTAGTAGATTTTTATTTTGACAATAATGTACTGTACATGAATTTTGCAGACGGCAACCAGTATGAATATTTTGGTGTACCCAAAAACATTTACATTAAAATGGTAAATGCAGACTCTCCTGCACGTTTTGCAAAACGCAATATACATGGCGCTTATTTATACCGTAGCGCAGTTAAAATTGTAGCTAACAGCTAAAACTATCAGTAAGATTTTTCCTTCTTGCCAGGTATAGTCATACCAAAGCACTATCTGGCCTGCGGCTCAATAAGCTGATAATTGCCGCTTAAGTGCATTAGGCTGAAGAGATACATCAACCCATCATAGTACGGGTCAAAATACCCATCTTCATAAGGTTCGAGCCTTGCTTTCCACAGGGCATTTATAAAATCTTTACTTTCAGGGTCTTTGTTAACCATAGAAGCTGTAGCTGCAGTACCTACCAACCCCAGTGAATGGCGCAGTTTTGTTATACCACCCGCAGGCAATATATAGTCGGGCTTTGAGCCGTCAATGGCAAACTGGTCGTCAAAGGTATCAATACCTTTAGACCGGAGAAAGCCCTGAAAACGCTTTGCATAATCTTCCTGCCAGGCTTTGTCTTTTCCAAACCATGTATAATCCATAGCAATATTCATAGGCACCCGCCAAGAGTCGTACCTAAAAGCTGCAGGCATCCATGGTGTAGGGTGTGCATCTCCGTTAAATTCGGTATAATCATAATTTAAGGCGGTGGGCGCTTTGCAGGCCAGATGTAAAAACTCCCGGGCAGCATCGGCACACTCGCTGTAAAACTCTTCGTGCCCGTCTTTGGCATACAGAGCCCATACTTCATAAAAAGCCGGAACCTGATATGAAGGATCTGTCCATTTATACCCATCGCCTTCAGGCACAAAAGTTATTATTTTATGATCTGTATTAATCAGGTTATAAATATTGCCTTCGCCATTTTTCTTCCACATTTCATCCAATATAAAGCGGGCTTCTTTGTAATAATCAATTCCGGTATCATTCCCCCATCGGTTAGCCGCAAACAGCAGGCCCGTAACATAATACAACTCCCCGTCTGACGCAGAGCCTTCAGAATTTTTTTTCATGGTTTGCGGGTTAATACTCCATGCAAAATAGCCTTTCCGTGGCCCTTCCCGGTGTTGCAGGTATTTTTTAGACCAGCGCCAGATGCGGTCAAAAACGTTTTTTTTATCCAGCTGTACCGCTACCATCATCCCATAAGAAAGTCCTTCGGTACGGGCATCGTGATTTTTAATATCTGAAACATATGCCATAGAATCGCCTACTTCAAAATAAATTTTATCAGGCCCTTCAAAAAGGTCGTAGTAGGCCTTTGCTAATTTTTGGTCAATAGCTTTTTTTCTATAGCCGCTTTCCTTTAGTGTATTTTTGTAGTGGCCCGAATAAAATGCGCCACTACCTGTAGATTTTGCTATGCTTTTATTTTGGCCATTAGAAAAATAAGTAGAAGATAAAAAGGTAAGTAGTAACAGTATCAGTTTTTTCATATAAGTATATTCAAGTTTACTAACTTTTGTAGTACCTCTCAAAAATACGTATACAAAAAGGCCATAAATGAAATCAAATGGAGAAACTACGAAAACGTTTTAATAAACCTGAATAGCATTTTGCCTATAACTTTCAGCATATAATTTTTAAACCATTCTACAATACTATGGGTTTATCTTGCCTAGAGGGGTATGTTTTACTAATTTTATGCTTCAATTTACAGCAATGAACGAGCTATCTTTAGAAACCAGTCCTTACCTGTTACAGCATGCCGGCAATCCAATACATTGGAAAGCATGGTCACCCAAAATACTGGAACATGCTAAAAATGCCGATAAACTTATTATAGTAAGCATTGGCTATAGTGCCTGCCACTGGTGCCATGTAATGGAGCATGAAAGCTTTGAAGATAATGACGTTGCCGAAATAATGAATAGATATTATATAAGCATTAAGGTAGACCGTGAAGAACGCCCTGATGTTGATGCTACCTACATGAAAGCCGTTCAGTTAATGTCTGGCCAGGGTGGATGGCCCATGAATGCTATACTTTTACCTGATGGCAGACCGGTTTGGGGTGGCACCTATTTTAGGAAAGGTGACTGGATAAAAGCCATTACGCAGCTACAACATATTTTTGAAACCGACCGCAGCAAAATGGAAGAGTATGCCAGCCAGCTCATGGAAGGTGTTTCTAACATTGGTTTAGTAAGCCCAAATTCACAAAACAGCATACCAGACCCTGCTGCTATTGCAGATATAGTATCTAAATGGGCCGGGAGTTTTGATATGGAATACGGGGGCATGGCGCGTGTACCAAAGTTTATGATGCCGGTAAACCTGCAATTTCTGCAACGATTTGGCTACCAGTTTAAAAACCAAAATACACTGAATTATGTAGATGCTACACTAACGCGCATGGCGTGGGGTGGACTTTTTGATACCGTTGGCGGCGGGTTTTCACGCTATTCTGTAGATCGCGAATGGCACATACCACATTTTGAAAAAATGTTGTATGACAACGGCCAGCTTATGAGCCTGTATGCCTCCGCGTACCGCCGCACTAAAAACCAGCTATATAAAACTGTTATTGAAAAAATTGATTTTTTTATAACAGATCAACTCTCTAATAATGATGGTGGCTTTTACAGCGCACTTGACGCTGATAGCATTAATGCCGTTGGAGAACTTGAAGAAGGTGCTTTTTATAGCTGGGAAAAACATGAGCTGAAAGATTTACTGGGCAACGATTTTGACTTATTTAGCACAGTTTTTAATATAAATGATTTTGGTTTTTGGGAAAACGGCAGGTTTGTACTAATACAAAACCTACCCCTTACTGATATTGCACAAAAAGAAGGCTTACCTGTAGAAGAACTGGAAAAAAAGAAGCTTATATGGGAAAAATTACTTTATCAAAACAGACAAAACAGGCAGCCACCACGCTTAGACGATAAAATACTTACCTCGTGGAATGCGCTAATGCTTAAAGGCTATGCCGATGCTTACAAAGCTTTGGGTGAAGATGAGTATCTTGAAAAAGCACTGGCTAATGTACAGTTTATTGAAAAGAACCTGCAAAATAATGATGGCTCGCTTTGGCGTACTTATAAAAATGGTAATGTAAAAATTAAAGGATTTTTAGATGATTATGCACTATTGGCTGATGGTTATTTTACATTATATGAAGCTACTTTAAGTGAGCAATGGCTTATTAAAACAAAACGCCTTGCCGACTATTGCCTGGATCATTTTTATGATGAACAAAAACATTTTTTCACCTACACCGATAAAGATGGAGAAAAACTGGTTGCCCAACACTACGAAATTGAAGACAACGTTATCCCCGCCTCTAATTCCGTTATGGGCAATATATTATATAAACTAAGTATTTTATTTGATAACGCGTATTATGAAAAAGTTGCACTACAAATGCTGCATGATATACTACCGGGACTTGACTACCCTTCGGCATTTTCAAACTGGATGAATCTTTGGCTGGAACTATCTCCTGCAAATCGTGAGCTTGCCATTTGCGGCACCACCGCGCCGGAAGCGGTAAAAGAAATAAACAGCCACTACCTGCCCCATGTTATTATAGCCGGGAGTGATAAAGATTCTGACATACCATTTTTAAAAGAGCGTTTTGTTAAACATAGTTTAATGTTTTATGTTTGTCACAATAAGGCTTGTAATTTGCCTGCCCAAAACACTAAAGACACGTTAAAAGACTTAATTTTATAATAATTTTCAATTTAAAAGATGGACAATTTACACGATTATGCAGCTGCATTTACTGCAATGATTATTGGTTATATACCACGCCTTATTAAAGCCGTGCTTGTTTTAATCATAGGAATTTTTATCATCAAATTTTTCAGGAAATTCATGAAGCGCATGATGGTGCGCCGTGAAGATATGGATCCTACACTGATTAAATTTCTCTTAGATTTAGGAACATGGGCGTTAAGGGTACTGCTCTTTATTATTGTAATTGGCAGCCTCGGGGTAGAAACCACATCATTTGCTGCTATTATAGCCGCTGCCGGCCTTGCTATAGGCCTGTCACTACAAGGGTCTCTTTCTAACTTTGCAGGAGGTGTGCTTATTGTTTTGTTTAAGCCTTTTCGTGTGGGTGACTTTGTGGAAGTACAGGGCGAAGGCGGAACCGTATCTGAAATACAGATACTCTACACCAAACTGGTAACCCCAAGTAACCAAGTGGTTTTTATACCCAATGGGCAGCTTGCAAATGGTAATATTAAAAATTATTCTAAAGAACCGATACGTAAAGAAGAACTTATAATAGGTGTAAGCTACAAATCTAATTTAAAGCATGTAAAGGGGGTTTTAACGCGTATTGTAGAAAGCAATGAAAAAGTACTGGATGATCCCGCTCCGATAATACGCATAAAAGCACTGGCAGACAGTTCTGTAAACTTTCAGGTATTTGTATGGGCCACTAACCAGGATTTCTGGCAGATGCTCTCTGATGTTAAAGAAACCATTAAGGAAGAATTTGACAAAGAAGGCATCGAAATTCCGTTCCCTCAGCAGGATCTTAATATCCGTAATGAAAAAATAAGCATATCAAACAATAATTAAAAAAAATATCGTTTATAAAGTGGCACATTTATTGCCTTTAATGAATAAGAATTATAATTACCCCTTTTATTTACAAAAATTTTAACAATGAAAAAAAGCATTTTTTATGCAGCTCTCCTGGCTGTAACAGGTGTTACAGCAAATGCACAGCAAGGTGTTAATCAGGGTTCAACGGGTCCAATTGATGGACGAACCGCTATAACCAGCACCGAAAAACTCACCACAACAGGTTCACAGTATATTACTGAACAATATATGCCTGCCAAAATATCAGGTTCAGACCAAGTACAATTACTACGTTACAATGCCTTTAATGACTATTTTGAAATTAACAATCCACAGGAAGGTAAACCCAGCATGTTACCAAAGCAGGCCGGTGTTAAAATATCTTTTGTTAACAATGGCAATGAGTATACTACTGCAGAATATGTAGACAGAGATGATAACAGGACTAACGGTTATTTAAAAGTTATAAGCGAAACACCTAAAGTAAAAATATATAAGCGTGAACGTATTTACCTACAGCCTGGTAAAATTGGCACAAACAGTTATGAAGCCAGCAAACCTAATACTTATAAACAGGCTAAAGATGAATATTATATACAAATAGGCGATGCACCTGCGCAATACTTCCGTAGGGATAAAGACCTTGAAAAGCTAATGCCTAATGATGATTTGGGGAAAGAGGTACGCAACTATATCAAGAAAAATGATATTGAAACTGATGAAGAAGCAGGCCTGAAACAACTAGGAGCCTATCTTAATACAATACTATAATTGTTTTTTACCGGCTATAAAGTCTTTTAAATAATAAGGTTCAAAATAAGCGACATCTACAATGTCGCTTATTTTGTATTTATCAAATGCCATTTGGGCCATTTGGGCAGCAGAAGGATAGATAATATCCTGATGGAGGCATACATTAGCATTAGTAGCAATGCCGGCAAACTTAGCCGCCCCATCACCGCAAAGGTGCAAAGGTTCTTCTATATGGTTATAAGAGCTTTCTGTAAGCACCTCTGCCTGTGTATCTCCTATCTTTTTGTATTGCGGTGTAAATAGAGCACTGTACACTTCCATACGGCGCGCATCAATCATAGGGATAATAATACCACTTTCAATAGAAACGGCCCTGGCTAGTATTTCCAAGGTATCAAGCGCTATAAGGGGGATTTCGAGGGCATAGCATAATCCTTTTGCTGCAGAAACACCAATACGTAACCCGGTGTATGAGCCAGGCCCCATGCTTACGGCAACAGCATCTAACGTAGTATAACTAATACCCGCTGCATTAATTATTTCATCAATAAATACGTGTAGCTTTTCGGCATGGGCATAGCCTTCGCCTGCAAACTCTTTGAGGGCAATGGTAGTATTATCTTTTGCTAATGCAACCGAACAGTTTTTTGTTGCTGTTTCAATAGTAAGTATATAAGCCATTATTACTTTTGTGCCCCACCTTTTACTTTAACTTTATCACCAGGGTTAAGTTGTTTGGCAACCACATTATAAGGCCCTGTTATAATAACATCGCCTTTTTTAATACCCGATTTTATTTCTATATTTTTATCATCCTGTATACCTGTGGTAACAGGCCTTAATACTGCTTTATCGCCTTCTTTAACAAAAACACATTCAAACCTTTCGTTCAGCACACCGGTTTCTTTCTCTTTCTCCTCCTGCTCCATTTCTTCAACAATATCCCGTTTGGCTGATGTAGTATCAGTTTTCACAACAACTGCGCTTATAGGCACAGCCAGTATATTTGTTTTTCTTTCGGTAATAATATCTACCGTGGCGGTCATACCCGGCCTGAAGGGCGAATAGTTTTCAGGTTTACCTTCTGTCATATCCGCATACGATTCTTTAAGTATGCGCACCTTAACTTCAAAGTTAGTTACCTGGTCTGCTGTAAGATCACTACTGGCAGAGTTAGATATACTGGTTACTACACCTTTAAACTTTCGTTTCAGGTAAGCATCTACTTCAATATCGGCCTCATCGCCTACTGCGACCTTAACAATATCATTTTCATTAACCTCCACTTCAACTTCCATATTATTCAGGTCGGCCACGCGCAATATTTCGGTACCGGCCATTTGCTGTGTACCCACTACCCTTTCACCCAGTTCGGCATCCAGTTTAGAAATAGTACCATCAACCGGAGAATAAATTGTGGTCCTGTTCAGGTTATCCTTAGCCTCAGTTACAGTAGCACCGGCACTCTGCATGCTAAAATAAGCCGATTGCTTTGCCGCTTTGGCTACCTCATAAGCAGAAACAATTTTGTCCCACTCAGATTTTGATATAACGCCTTTATCATAAAGCTTTTGGTTGCGCTCATAATTAGACTTTGCCTCGGTTAGCTGTGCTTCTGCCTGTGCCAGTCCTGCTTTCGCTGTAGAAAGTGACGCAGAACTCCTGCTCAGTCCTGATTCATACAAATCAGGGTTAATGCTCACCAAAAGATCGCCCTTTTTAATAGCCTGCCCCTCTTTTATAGGCAATGCAATAATTTCACCCGATACTTCTGATGATATTTTTACTTCTACCTCAGGCTGAATTTTACCGGTAGCCGAAACGGTTTCGGTTATGGTCATTGTATTCGCTGTGGTAGTTTCTATCTCTATACCTTCATCGTTATTACCAATTGTACCCGTTTTTTTAAGTACTACCAAAACAATAATTATAATAATTATTGCGCCTAATAATCGGTAAACAGTTTTTTTGGACATTGCTATTGTTTTTGAATAATTGGGATTCCGAAATAATACTCTAATATCTTTATTTTAAATATGTAATCATACTTGGTACGCAACACTTCTGATTGAGAGTTTACCGAAAGAGTTTGCGCCTGGTTAAAGTCAAATACATTTATAAGGCCTACTTCATACCGCTCATTAGCATATTCAAGTGCCTGCTCCCGCGCATCGGCTGCCGAAACGGCTGCTTCATACGCTTTTAAAGCCCCCTGTGCATCTGTATAGGCTGTGTATACATTACGCTCAAGATCCAACGCCTGTTGGTCATAAGCAAGTTCAGAACGTTCCAGCGCTACCTTCGCCCTGGCTACATTATTGCGTACTGTAAGCCCGTTAAAAATAGGTATATTTAACTGAAAACCGTAAGTGTGCCCTTTATAATCCCAAAACTGGTCTAAAAACGGATCTGAAATTAACGACGTAGCCCTCATGTTAAGGTTATAAAAACCACCTAATGTTGGCTGATAAGCACGAGTGGCTATTTTTACATCTTTTTCAGCCACATCAAGGTTGGCTTCCGCAAGTTTTATAGAGGTCTGTGTATCCTTTGCTTTTTGGTAAATAGTTGACGGTGTTTGCAGCATAATTTCGCTTTCTCCCATATCATAACCCTCATCAACAATATCAAAATTTTGAAAATCCTCTAACTGTAGCAGCTGTGCCAATGTAAGCCTTGAGATTAACAATTGATTTTCAGACTCTATTACCCGTTGTTTATCGGCTGCTACAGTAGCTTCAACATCAAGCAAATCGCCCCTGGGCACAGAGCCGCCATCAAGCAGTTGCTGTGTACGCTCACGCTGCCGCTGATCTTCTTGCAGCTGTTGCTGCTGTACTTTTAAATTTTCTTTATTAAACAATATCTGCAAATAGGCATTAGCTACGTTAAGAGCTACATCTTCTTTCATTTGCTGTAGCTGGTATTTATTTGCTAATATGGCCATTTTAGCCCTTTGAAACTGCAACTGGTTTTGCAAGCCCTTGTAAAGGTCTACCTGCACCGAAGCATTGGCAGAGGTATTGCTTGTGGTTAATTGCTGGTTTATACCGGTAATGGGGTTTTGTGTTAAACCGGTATTCCATGAATGGCTGGCGCTGATGTTAGCGCTGGGCAAAAAGTTGCCTAAAGCATCTTTTTTTGTGATTTCGGTTACTTTAAGATCAAGTTCAGACTGGCGTACTGAAATATTATGCTCCAGTGCATAAGCTACACACTCCTGCAGTGTCCATTTTTTTTCCTGCGCCAGTACTGTAGATTGTGCTGTAAACACCAACAGTATAAGGTAATATATTTTGTGTTTCATAAATATTGGTTGCAAATAACTATGCAAAGTTATTAAAATAAATATAGCAGCATAACTTGCCAGCCTATTAGTATATGTTAGCTGTTTTTTGTTACAATTTTAATTATACATTTGCTTGGTTTTTCACCCCTTACTCCTTATGAAAAAAACTTTATACCTCATTTGCTTAATGGCGGCTGTTTTAGCGGCCTCCTGCTCTTCTGCAAAAAAAATAGAAGCCCTTAAACCGGAGCCCGGGAATACAACCGATGTGGCTTATCAGGCTTCTACATCTTTTATAAATGTGCCGGTTAGCCTGGCCCTGGCTGATGTGCAAAACCAGCTCAACAAATTAATGGACGGCCTTATTTATGAAGATAAAAATATTGATGACGACAATATTACTCTTAAAGTATGGAAAACCGCACCCATAAAATTTACAGAAGAAAACGGAAAATTACAAACAAGCATACCGCTGAAAATAAACGGGAAAGTAAAATACGGTACATCGGCTATGGGTTTTGACCTGTATGATACCCGCGAATTTGACCTGGATGCCGTTATAACATTTAGCAGTAAAATATCGCTCACAAACTGGAAATTAAACACCAAAACCAGCTTTGATGCCCTGAAATGGAACGAAACCCCCACCGTAACTGTAGCCGGCAAAAAGGTTGCCATAACATTTCTTATAGACCCTGCGCTGAAATATTTTAAACCTACTATCGAGAAAGAAGTAGATAACGCCATAAAAGAAACAGTAGATTTTAAACCACAGGTACTTGATGCCTTACAGCAAATAAGCACTCCCTTTTTGGCAAATGAAGAATACAATACCTGGTTTACGCTAACCCCCGTTGAGCTTTATGCTACCGATGCAACACTGTCTAAAAAACAGATAACCATGCAGATGGGTTTAAAGTGCACACTGGAAACCGCAGTAGGGCACAAACCTAAGCCTGCCTTTAAAAAAGAAAGCGTTGTACTTAAAACAGTAGCTACAATGCCTGATAAAGTTAATGTAGTTGTAGCCGGTGTTTCTACATTTGAAAATGCCTCTAAAATAATAACCGAAAACTTTAAGGGGCATGAGTTTGGCTCCGGAAATAAGAAAATAGTGGTGCAAAATGTTGCCTTGTGGAGTAAAGACGGTAAAATGATTGTAGCTTTAGATCTTAACGGAAGTATTAACGGCACCATATACCTTAGCGGAACGCCTGCTTATGATACTGTAACAAAGGAAATATATTTTGACCAGCTTGACTATGTACTTAACACTAAAGGTGTGTTGATGAAAACAGCTAACTGGCTGGCTGAAGGTTATATTTTAAAGAAAATTAAAGAAAATTGCCGGTATTCCATAAAACAAAATCTTGAAGAAGGAAGAAAAGAAATGCAGCCATACCTTAATAATTACTCGCCTGTTAACGGTGTTTTTATAAACGGCACATTAAATGATTTTGAGTTTGATAAAATAGCACTTACCAATAACGCTATTGTAGCTTTTATAAAAGCTACCGGCAAAATTGATATAAAGATTGACGGGGTTAAATAAAGGGTTTACAGTGCCGCTTTTTGCTTTTTGCGCAAGCGGTATACCGCATACCCTACAATGGCTACCATAAGGTACGGAAAAATCATAAGGTAAACAATACCGCTGTTTACACCTTCGGCCTGTGCCGTTTGTTCGCTACTGGATAGTGCCGCACGGCACATGGCGCATTGTGCAACCGCACTTTGCGATGATAACAGCAAGAATACAAGTATATAGAAAAGTTTTTTAAGCATATTATTTAGTATTGATAATAAGGTGATATCATCAGGTAAACAATAACACCGGTAATGGCTACATACATCCATAACGGATAGGTTATACGCGCCAGTTTTTTATGCCTCTCGTAATTTTTGGCAATAGCCCTCACATAAGTAACCAGTACAAAAGGTATAATTATTACCGAAAGCATGATATGGGTAATCAATATAAAATAATATATATAACTTATTATACCTGTACCGCCAAACTCGGTAGGGTCTGATGTCATATGGTAGGCCACATACATCACCAAAAAGGATACCGAAAGGCCTATAGCAAACTTCATAAGGTTTTCATGCAGCTTTTGTTTACCCATTTTTATAGCCCTTACGGCCAAAAAAAGCACAATAGCGGTAAAGCCGTTTATTGTGGCATATATAGGAGGTAAAAAACCTAAAGGTTCAACATCAAAACCAAGTTTCCTCAGGTTGACACCAAACAACAACGCCACAGCCACAGGTATAGCTACAGATAATATGATAATCCATTTATCATACTTTTTTTTAGCATCGCGGTTTACTACATTATCCATTATTCTTCCAGTAATTCTTTAATATCTTCTTTTATTGCTTCAACGCCAGACTCTTCAAGCCCGTCATAATATGTAATAGGATTGCCGTAACTGTCTTTCCGGCTCCTTATCATGCCGTCTTTGTCTACCAGGGCAAAAAGGCCGCTATGCTCAAACCCCCCCGGCACTTTAGAGTTTTCTCCTGCATACAGGTTAAAGCCCTTAACAGCAAGGTTATGTATGTATTGTTTATCACCGGTTAAAAAATGCCAGTTATAATGCTTGGCTCCCAATTCTTTTGCATGCTCTTTCAGTATTTGTGGGGTATCATACTCCGGATTAATACTTATCGAGGCAATACCAAAATCAGGGTTGCCATAAAAAGCATCCTGTAGTTTAAGCATGTTCTGGTTCATCACCGGGCAAATGGTTGGGCAGGTAGTAAAGAAAAATTCTACCACATACACCTTACCCAGATAATCTTTATTTGATATTTTTTTGCCATCCTGGTCAGTAAGTTCAAATTGAGGTACAGGCCCTATCACAGGCAAATCAGACTTTTGAAATTTAGCCACAATTTTAGGTATAGCCCAGATGCCAAAAATAAGTATGATAAAAGATATGCCAATATACGCCTTGTTATTCTTACTCATCAGATTTCTCGTTTTACGCCTTTTAGTGTATCATTTTTACGAAGTGCCAAACGGTATTCCTGCAGCACTATCTTTAAATCATCCGTCATTTCGTTATGCAGCTCAGCTGCCGAAAAGCTATTATAGGCATCTTTGTAATTATCGCTTTTTACGTTATTGTTTCTACCGTCCCTGCCCCTTAGGTTACCGTCTTTGTCAATAATAAACACATTGGTAGTACCATAGGCGTTACTAAGCGGGTCTTTTACTTTTAGCGAACTGTAAAAACTATTAATATCATTTTTATCGGCAAATAAAAACTTCCAACCGGAAATATTGGAGGTTACTGAAAAATCCTGTATCAGCTTTTGCACCTTCTGCTCGTTGCCCTTTGGCAACACCATGACTACCTGAAAATCATTAAATTCTTTATAAGACTGGTATATTTTCTGGTCAATATTAAAAACACTTTCTTTTTTCTGCTCAACACTGTCTCCCAAAAAGCCCAATATTGTAATGTACCCTTTTAGTTTCACCGGTTGCTTGTTAAGCGTTTCTCCTTGTGGCAGCTCCTGCACATATTTATTGAGCACCGGTAAAAAAAGCGAATTATGTTTTGCAAGCGAAAAGTATACGTATAATGTAACGGGAAGTATGAGTAAAACTACAAGAACTATTTTATTTTTCATTTCTTAAAAGTGGAAACTTATTTCCGGTTACAAAATTAAAAAAGGCGGTTGAAATAACCGCCTTTTTTATGAATAATAATCAATGTACTTAGAAAATCCATTTAAAGTTAGGAGCATCACGGTACACTTCAAAAATATAATTACCTTCAATTAGTAAGATGAACACCAGGTAAAGTATCAAAAATATTAGCGGGGCTACAATTGTCCACCTAAGGCTGCTCTTTTCGCCCTCAAGGTGCATAAACGCCCACATAATGTAGTATGCCTTAAATATGGTAAGTATAATAAAAATCCAGTTAAGCAGATTCATATTAAAAAAGTCTACCCTGTAAAGAAAATCAGGTCGAATTATACCTAATATAACTTCTACTATAGTTACAACCGAAAGAATACCGAAAACTGTCCAGATTCTTTTTACGTTTGCTGCATGATCGTGAGTATGTGCCATATCAATCAATATATTATTTTAAATTAAACAAGGTAGAAGAATGTAAATACAAATACCCACACAAGGTCTACAAAGTGCCAGTATAAACCTACTTTTTCAACCATTTCATAACTTCTCCTCTTTTCATAAGTACCTAAAAGCACATTAAGAAAAATTATCACATTTATTACAACTCCCGAAAATACGTGGAAACCGTGGAAACCTGTAATAAAGAAAAAGAAATCTGCAAACAATTTGTGCCCATATTCATTTCTTACCAGGTTAGCGCCTTTAATAACATAGGCTGCATCAGTAATTCTCTTTAATGAAGCTTCCCTTGAAAGGATAACCTTCTCTTTATTTCCATCAATTGTTTCAGTTTTTATAAGTACGTCAGGGTGTGCTTTAAAGCCTTCTACAATTTCTTCTACAGAAAACTCAGACATTTTATCACTTTCCTGAAACCATATACCTTCGCTACGTGTATTGTTTACCCTTTGGGTAGGTATATATGCCGCTATATCATCAATAGCAACCCTTTCACCTTCGGCATTTACAAATTGTAAAATAGAACCTCCTTTAGTTTCTACAGCACCGTACTCTCCCTGAATAAACTTTGTCCATTCCCAGGCTTGCGAGCCCAAAAATATACCACCACCCACAATAGTAAGCAACATATAAACTGCTACCTTGGTTTTTTTAAGCTGATGCCCTGCATCAACCGCCAAAACCATTGTTACTGATGAGAAAATAAGGATAAAGGTCATAAAAGCCACATAATACATTGGGGCATCTACACCATGCAAAAACGGAAAGTGGTTAAAAACCTGGTCTGCAATAGGCCAGGTAGATATAAATTTAAAACGAGAAAAACCGTATGCTGCAAGGAAACCTGAAAATGTAAGAGCATCTGACATAATGAAAAACCACATCATCAGTTTACCGTAACTTGCACCAAAAGGCTCGTTGCCGCCGCCCCATGTTTTACCTGCTGTAGCTGTAGAAGTAACTGTCGCCATATTTTGTTATAAAGGTTAAAAAAGTTCCCAAATTTACATTTTTTTTATTTATAGAAACAGAAAAATAAAAACAAATACACCCACAGAACATCGAGAAAATGCCAAAACATGGCACCTAACTCTAATCCAAGGGTTTGGGACGAATTATACTTATGTTTAAAATGATTATAAATTACAACAAGCAGTACTATAATTCCTGCAAACAGGTGCGCCAGGTGGGTAACGGTTACTATATACAAAAACGAAGTAGTAACATTACTGTAAGGCCCCGTAAAATAATAATTTTGAGCAATTACACTGCTAAAACCTGCAAACTGGCTAAAAATAAAACCAATACCTAATGCCAATGTAGCCAAAAGCCAAAGAGTAGTGGCATTTCTGTCGTCTTTTTTAATAGCCTGTTTTGCCAGGAAAAACGTCAGGCTGCTTATAACTATAAGCACGGTGCTTATGGTAAAGGCCATGGGTAATTCAAAACTACCAAGCCAATCAGGCCTTTTAGAACTCACAACATAGGCACTGGTTAAGCCGGCAAACATCATAAACATACTTACCATGGCAAACCACAGCAGCATTTTTTTAGAGCGTACATTTGCTGCATTATGCTCTTCCAGCGTCATTTTTATAACAGGTGTTCCCATCATTTTACTTTAACTTATAAATTTATCAGCAATATATATTACCTGAAGCAATGATATGTATGACACACTTACCAGCATTAATTTTTTTGCCGTTGGGCCATCCATCTTTCTATATAGCTTAACTGCATGCAATAACATCCACACCCCAAGCAGCAACACCAGTACCGCTGCTACAGGACTTAAAGTAAGCGAGCCAGTAAAACCGGTGGCCGGCAGCAATGATGCCATTATAAGCCAGCTGGTATATAAAATAATCTGCAAAGCTGTTTTTTTGTCTCTTTTACCGGTAGGCAACATAAAAAAGCCTGCCTTTTTATAATCATCATATAAAAACCAGCCAATAGCCCAAAAATGAGGAAACTGCCAGAAAAACTGTATCAGGAATAAGGTACCCGCCTCTATATCAAAATCATTTGTAGCAGCAACCCACCCCAACATAAAAGGTATAGCACCCGGAAAGGCACCTACAAAAACAGCCAGTGGGGTTATGGTTTTTAAAGGGGTATATACACTTGTGTACAAAAAAATTGAGATAGCCCCAAACATTGCTGTTTTAGGATTAATAGTATATAGTATGGCCAAACCACAAACCGTTAGCGCAACCCCTATTGCAAAGGCAGTACGCACAGACATTTTACCTGACGGAACCGGCCTGTTTTTGGTGCGGTCCATAAGGGCATCAAGATCTTTTTCTATAATTTGGTTAAAAACATTAGAGGCACCCACCATACAATACCCCCCTATGGCAAGCATAATAAGGGTAGCGAGGCTAAAAGGGAAAACATCCGACACGGCAAGAAGGTAACCTGCCATAGATGAAAAAACAACACTTATTGCCAACCTCGCTTTGGTTATGGCCACAAAATCTGCAAACAGCGATTTTACGGTAACCTCATCTCCTAAAGTGTTAACTGTAACTTTCATGTACTTATTTTATTCCGGCACAAAGATAGCCCAAAAAAAAACTTAAGCAAATAAGCTATAACCTTTAAAAGGCAATAAAAATTATTTTTTATTTTTTTCCTGTACAAACGCAACCTTTGCGTTTTTTGTGCATCTATTAAATGTAACGTTTTTTAAAAGCGTTGCTGAAAAAGAAAATTCGTTTAGAAAAATTGCTATGAAAAAGAAGCCTTTTCTGTTACAGGGAAAGGCTTTTTATTTTTAATAGCCTTCGTTCTCTAAATAACCTCCCTCTACAATTACTTTTGCTGAGGAAGTACCTATGCGTTTTACGCCTAAATTAATCATTGCAATGGCCTCTTCATAATCTCTCACACCACCCGCAGCTTTTACAGGCAACGGAGAGGCATTTTGTATCATTATTTTTATTCCTTCCTTTGTGGCACCATTAGGTTTATTATCTTCGGTTTTATAAAAACCGGTAGATGATTTAACAAATACGCGGTTATAATCTTCTGCGCTAAAATGTGCTACTATTGTATCTTTTATCAGTTGAGAAAGCCCTGCAATCTCACTATCTGTAAGCGCAGCAGTTTCAATAATCCATTTGGCTGTTTTACCATTTTCAAGGCATAGCTGTGTACATTTTAAAACTTCATGTGCCACGGTTTGCCTGTCTCCTTTTTTAAAAGCCTTATAATCTACCACAAAATCCAGGTCATCAGCGCCATTATTAATAGCTTCACGGGCTTCGGCCAACTTTGCATCAATCCCCCCGTCTCCTTCCGGAAAATCTATAACAGTTCCCACCTGTACTCCTGAGTGCGCCTCACTAACCATCTGCACAGCCATGCGCACCATATCGGGACGCACCATAACCAGTTTATACTTCTGTTGTATGGCCTCATTAACCAGGTTACGTACTACATTAGTGTTTTGTATTTCACTAAGGCCTGCCTGTGCTTCCGTTTTTAAATAAGTAGCATCCAAATATTCACGTATATCCATAAACAAAAAATCCCGGCACTAAGCCGGGAATATTATTTTTTAATTTTACTTATCAACCAGATAACAGTTATCGCTATTGCGCTGCCTATGGTATTGGCTAAAGCATCTGTAACATCAGCGCTCCTGTCTGCTGTAAATAACCCCTGACAAAGCTCAATGGTTATTCCATATAAAACAGCGGCAATAAAAACCTTTAAACGCATTTTCTGTTTATCGGTTTTTACTAAGGCCAGATACCACAGTACAGTAAAGCCAAAATAAAATGTACAGTGTATAAACTTATCTTTATGTTCAAGGCTTATTACCTTATTTTCAAAAGTGCTCATCTTTACAAGGCAACTTACCGCTATACCAACGGTCCAGAGTAATGCTGCCCCAAGATAAGTTTTATGCACCTATTAATTTTTTGTATTCTTCACTGCTTAAAAGAGCGCTCTCTTCAGAAGGCTCGGCAATTTTAACTTTAATCATCCACCCCTCGCCATAAGGGTCTGAGTTTACAAGTTCCGGATTTGACTCCAGTGTATCGTTAAACTCAACAATTTCACCTGAAAGCGGTAAAAAAAGGTCTGAAACAGTTTTAACAGCTTCAACAGTACCAAACACTTCGTCCTGTTTTAGTTCCTGGTCAAGGGTTTCCACCTCTACATATACAATATCACCCAGTTCTTTTTGTGCAAAATCTGTTATGCCAACAGTGGCAGTATCACCATCAATTTTAACCCACTCGTGGTCTTTGGTATACTTTAAGTCAGAAGGAATATTCATCGTTGTTTGTTTTTGGCAAATTTATGTTTTAATACAATAATATGAAATAATTTCAGGTTAATTTCCAAAAGTATACCTGAGTGTAAAACCGGCCCGGATATTTGTTAACGGATAGGAGGTAGATATTACCGCCTTAGAGAACGAATGGTCGTAATAAAATATGGCCGTAAGATTTTTACTGAACGAATAATCGGCTGTAAACTTAACCGACCATATGTTTTGTCCACCACCAAGCTGATTGTTATCATAATCAAGGTAGCGCACTATGGTTTCATTCTTACGCAGCGTAAAATCAGCTTTAAGATTAACATCACTCTTAATGGTATTAGTAGGGTTATCTGCCAGTGTTGAGTTTATCACCACATCTTTTATACGATAACCCAGACCCAGCGTATAATCATTGCCATTAACCTCAGTAAGCAGGTTGTTATCAAAACTAAGGTTAAGTGTACGGTCTTTACGCATCTCTGCTGTAATTTTTACAGAGTTCTTCATCTCCATATCAACACGCAAAAGCGGATTAAACTGCTCAGTAAGGTTAATATTAGATATAATATATTTTGTTTCTACATTAGCTCCATTCCAAGTAGAAGGAGCCTGGCTTTCTGAATTATAATCAAAATTTGTACGGTAAGAATTTATATTATAAGTGGCCTTGTAGCTGTGCTGTAATGAAAAGCGTTTAAAACGGTCTTTAAAAAACTTATAACGCATAAGCCCGGTATATTTAACTACCCAGTTTGGTACCGGCACATTACGGAAGATACCTGTATTGGCATCACCGGCATCTTTACCAGAATAAGCCGCCAAAAATGCGGGCAATAATACCGCCTGGCTGGTTTTACCAAAGCCTTTGGGGTATCCTGCATTTATATCAGAAAAATTACCTGAACCATCGCTTGTATAACGCTCTAACTGATCTACAGATACATTGTAATATGCTGAGGCAACACGTTCTGCTATTATCATCCTGTTTTCCCTAAACTGATCAAAAGCTTCAGAGCCATTTACATCGCTTTTCATAAAGGCCGTTTTAATTAAAATGGTTGATATCTGAAAGTTACCATAGTTATATGGAGAGCGTGAATGGTAGTGCAACTGATCACCAAAACCAGTGGGTGGATCAATTCCATTATCATTCTCATAATAATTTACATCAAACTGCTCTGAATAGTTATTTGACTCTGTCCTGTCGGCAGTGAGGTCTATCCTTAAATCAGGGAAAAGATCCACACCTGCTGTAAGGTTAAGTGTTTTAGTATTAACCTGTGTAAAGTTCTGGTTAAACTGGTCATATCTGGTAAGGTAGCCGTCTTGTGCTGCTATATCACGTACATCCATATCCTGGCTACCTAACACAAAGCCTAATGTTGGCTTCATTGAACCTAAAAAGCCTATACTTGGCAGGTAACCCGGCAATACGGTACCATTCTGCTCGGTATAATTAGCCTGTATGGTTTTTACACTGGTAAGCACTCCTTTTAAGCCTGTAAGAAAGGCATTGCCCCCAGTATCGGGCTTTGGGGCGGCTGTAATTTTTTCACCCGGTTTTGGTGCCGCTTTTGGCGCTGACGCCTTGGTTTTTTTAGGCCCCAGTCCAATAAACTTATAAAATAAATCCATATTAAGGGTACTGTTCAGCTTATGGCTGTTGGCATTTTGCACAACATTACCCAGGTCAATTCCTTCCGGGGATCTAGAAAGTGCATCTGTAGAACGCTGCCAGTTATAGGTACCCGTATAAGAATACGTTGATTTAATAAAACTCAGTGCCGGAAATTTATTTAACGGCAGGTCATAATTTACTACATATTGCTGTGTATGGGTATTAGGCTCACCAATTTCCCAAAAGCCATCCCAAACATCTGCATCATTATTAGGCACACCATCTTCGCTTAAATAATTTCTTACAATGTTACTTGTAGCAACAGTGTAATTAAATTTAAGCGACTTAGTAATGTTATAATTAAAACCATACTGGTAGTTGAAGAAATAATTTCTTCTGTACAACGGATTGATAGGTATTCCCTCTACATCTATGTTACGGTACTGCTGCCTGTTATACTGCCTTATTATATTAGTACTGAATGACAGGTTAGAAGGCAGGTAGTTAAAGTTAAAATCGCTCAATATTTTCCAATACTGGCTCTTTTTCATAAACGCAGTATTTTTAAGTGGTTCTACCGGCTTATTTTTAAAGGTATAGTTATAATCTGCCGTTACCCTTATTTGCTGGTCTAAAGACTGTTCAATTTCATAATCGTGATGATCGGTTTCGTTATAACTGTAAGAAAGTGTTATATTTTCCGGGTCATATACATGCTGTTTTTGTTCCGCAGCGCGGTCTTTTTTAACACCAATAAAGTTAATACTCTTAGTTTTGGTATAATCTATAGCACGTTGCTTAATATTATCTTTTTCATCTTCTTCTACCACATCCAACAACTGGTCCAGCTTCACATCCTGATAATAAGGGTCGTACTGCGGGGTAATAACCTGCTCGCCCACGCTATAGTTAAACGGCACATTAATATGCCAGTCTTTTGGCAGTAGCTTACCTGCATTAATATTGGTAACCATATTATACTGCTTGGTATCTTCCCTGCTGCGCTCATTAGGGCTCTGCTCTACTGTACCAAAACCTATGGTACTCATATTACCGGTAGCAGAAAGCGTGGCAAAATCGGCAAAGTTAGTATCCATACTGGCAACTGCGGCCATACCGCCCTTACTGTTAAGGTCAGACAGGCGTAACTCATTAAACCATACTTCTCCCCTTACATTCCTGCCACCCGGCGGTACGTTATTATTAGTAAGCCCAAGCATTAAGGTACGCACATATCCAAAGTTAGGGTTACCTTTTATCCTTATACGCATATTGTCAGTATACTGTTTGGAATAAGAATTATCACTTTCCTGAACAAGTCCGTTTGCTGCGGGGTTCAGCGCTTCAATTTTTAACTGGGTAAGCGCATCAAGGGCTATCATTATTTCGTTTTCTTCCGGCCACACATCTTCGGCCGATTGTGCCCCAAAAAGTGTTTTCTTAAGCTTTACCTCTATCTGATAGTAATTGTCTGTAAAGTCGTTACCAAAACGTATAAATGCAGACATTTCATCGTCCTGAAGCGCATTGCTTTCCTCAAGGTTATCATCTAAAGGGTTCGGCAATGCCTCTGCATGTAAAAACATACGCAGTTTTTTATACTGGCGCATATCCACATTTACATTTTTAAATACTGCGCGTGAGTCGCCAGGCTCAAGCCCTCCGGTTGCAGACCCATCACCTGAATATACGCGTAATGATAGTGCCTGCTCATTTTGGTTGATAATAGCATTATTATTATACAATTGCTCGCGCTGTACACCCGGGGGCGATACATACCCAATAGGGTTACGGTCTGTATTTTCCTGAATGTTTAACGAAACCACATCAAAACCAGTTTCGGCATCGTCGGTATCAGTGTCGGTATCTTCATCAAAAACCCCGGTGTACCTGCGCCACTCACCGCGTACAAGGTCCATGGCAGCAAAACGCAGGGTAATTTCCCGCCTGAAACCGGTTACCATCATCCTCATAAACCTGATGGAACGGAAACTACTTATACCGCCTATAATATTTTCATTAGTAACCTCATCTACCGGCACTTTAAACAGTAGCCAGCGCCCTGTTACGTTTTCTCCGGTGTCAGTTGCTACATTAAAAGGCCTTTGGTCTACAATATAATTTTGCCCAATTTGTGCGTTAGGCTCCAAAGGTATAATATACCTGTAATAGGCATCAATGGTATTCATGGTATTGTCCCTGTTGATGTCTTCTGTATCCGGCAGGGTTGTAGAACCACGGTTAGTATTAGTTACATCAACAGGGGAGTTACCTTCTACGCCGTTATAATTCTTATAACGGTTTAAAACATCCCCGTCAGCACTAAGAAAAAACTGGTAATTATCTCCCGAAGGGTCTTCAAGGCTTGCAAAATCAGTAAACTTAGCCCTTTCTTCAGCATCGGTAAGCCCATCAAAACCAACATCCTGAACAGCCCTGTTGGCTGTATCGGTATCAAAAGCATAGATAAGCGACTGCGATACCGGCACTTCACCCCATACGGTAGTAAATGTATTTTGCTGTGCAGCCCCTGCCTCGGGCAGTCCATTTTCATACTGCTTACGGTTATCTTTTAATATGTCCTCAGATAATTCACCAAGATGAATTTCAAGCTGACCCGTATTATCAGACAGTGCGGCGTTGCTACCGTTATAAGGGTCCATTAACCAAAACTGTATGTACTCCACATTGGTCTGCTCAAAATTAGTGGAGTTTATAGAGCGCATAATGGCTCCCCAATTATCTATCGCCTGGTCTTCACTAAACTGAAAGTTATTAGCTGGCAATATAGGGTTAAAGTTATACGGCCCGCGCTCCTGCGGATAATACGTAAGGTCTAATGTACTCACAACACGCGTTTGACCGGGTACAACATCTGTATTTGGGTACAGTTCGCTATAATAAATACGGCGTGTTTTATTTGATGCCATATCCTGATCGGTTATACCGCTTGGCCTTTGGCTGGATACATAAAAAGTAGGGTCTATAGTATACCAGGATAATTTGGCACGGTTAAAGCCGGAAGAAAGATCGTTAACCGGTGGTGTAATTTCATTAATAATAGGCGTGCTTGAAAGTGACCACCCTTGTGCCGAACGCATATCTATGGTAGTTTGCGAACCTTCAAAGTCATCCACATAAGTGGTAGCCTCGCCATTAAACTGGTCTGCCTTACTGGCGCCGGGCTTTAGATAAGCCACCTCGCCCCTAAATGAAAAGTTTGAAGGCACATCTGTATCAAGGTTTGGCAGTTTGTTTACCATACGGGTAAAAAACGGCACCTCTGTAGAGTAATTGGTATTAAAGCCAAAAATAGTATTGTTTACCGATTCCTGCCCGTAATTAGATTTAGTTGTAAAAGGCCTTTCAGACATGTTTAACAACGTAGCACCAATTAAAAACTTATCATTAAACTTATGCTCGATATTAACCCCGGCAAAACGCCTGGTTTGTTGCCCAAATACTGAATTATTTTCTACTGAAACTTCTATTGGCGTGCTTGAGTTTTGTAATGAAGGGTCAAGAATCTGCACGGTACCTATCTGGTAATTTACAGTATAATCTACACCCTCTACCAACGTGCGCCCACCTGCTGTAACCACTACCGAACCTTGCGGCACATTAAAAGCACCTAAAGAAATACCATTTGAGCCGGTAGATTTAAAGCGCCCCTTAAGCTGGAATTTATTTTTGGAACTTTGCTGCAATGCATCTGCCTGTGTAGATTTATACATGCTCCTGTATACATACTTTTTCTGATTAGGGTCAAAACCGGATTCATTTGCAGCATCATCATAAAGCCTTTGTTGAGGATCACCCTCCAGTTTATCAAATAAAAATTCTCCAAAAGGTTCTACAGTGGTAAAAAATATACGTCCATTTTGTGTATCTACCGTTAGCCCCGGTACAAAGTCAAAAAAGCCATCACCACCAGTTTGTGGGTCGTTGGTATAATTAAGCCGGTCTACATTAAATACCCTTAAAAGCGGGGTGTCGGCTACTGGCCCCAACGGGTTATTTTCGCCGGGAAGTGTACTGCCATCGGCTGGCGTAATATAATTTAACGGAGAAGGGTCGGTATACAAAATGCTAAACCTGAAATCTTCCTGAGACAACTGGTATGCCCCGGGTATCTGGTATACGTTTTTCATCATCAGGTCCCAAACCGGTTCGTTTACATTAACCAGGTTACTTTTAAGCATTTTAAGTATAAGGCTTTGTGTAATAATATTATTAGTACCGTCACCGTTATCCTGCACTTCCGTAGCATCCTGTCCATCAGTACCAAATTCCCCTACCTGGTACGTAACACCCCCCACAGTATATTCATAAGCTACTGCCAAAACTTCGTCATTATTCAGCTTCTGGTTAAGGGATATATACCCCAGCTGCGGATGATAGGTATACTCGCTTGTTGTAAGTTTACGGGCATTTTCAAGTTTTGAATAGTCTCGCCCTTCTGTGGCATTTAATCCACCGCCAAAACTACTGCTACCCAGCGTTACTATTTGTCTTACCGATTGTTGTAGATAACCTGTAGTACCAATAGTAGCCGGATCGAGTTTGTTGTTTTTATTGTCAGGAAAATTATTAGCCGTAACATTAAAGAAGTCTGAGGGGGCACCATTATCCATAAAACCAACTGTTTCATCAGTAATATCAATATTGGTTATACCTGCCGGTGTTGCTTTTGTAAGTGGTGCTTCACCTAAATCCTGTATGGCTACAATATTACGCGAGTTATTTTCGGCAGCATTGATGCGGTTTTGCCGGTTGGTTACCCATACTTCTATACGTGTTATCTGTACACGGCTGTCTATAAGTGGGTAATTACGCAGGGCATAATCATAACGGTTACGGAAATACTGCGAAAGGAAATAATGGCGATCTGAATCATAATCCAGTGCAAACAGCGAAAAATCTTCTATAGTACCACCACCCTGTGCTGTTACGGTTTTGGTTTGCGATTTCTGTTCTGAAAATATACCGGTAACAGTAGTTTTACCAAACTGAAACTGCATTTTTACACCAAAAAGGCTCTGAGCGCCCCGAACCAGTGAATTTGAAAGAGGGAAACTTACGTTACCTATTTCTATCTTTTGTAAAATATCGTCTTCGGTAGGAGTATATTCAAGCTTTATAAGATTTTGAAAAGCAAAAGTTGATTCGGTATCATAATTTGCCGTTACGCCAAGGCGCGTACCTACTTTACCCTGAAGGCTCATACTAATGCGCTGGTCAAAATCAAAAGTAAATGTTTTGCGGTTACGTGGTGAGAGTGAAGGGTTATCCTGCTTGGTATAGCGCACACCCAAATCTAACTCTACCGATCCCTGCGGCTTTATATCTATGGTATTACTACCAAAAATAGTTTCAAAAAAACTGGAGTTTACATAATATCTTGGCAAGAGGTCTTTTTGCTCTTCTGCTGTGGCATTAGGGTCCAGCGCTTTTAGCTTATCCCTGTAATATTGCCGCATAGATTCGCGCAATACCAGCTCCTGGTACTGTTCGGGCGTTAGGATAATGGGATAGTTTATATTAAATCCCTCAAAATTTTTAGTATATATATACCTGTCGGTAATGGGGTCATACGTATATGCATCAATTATACTGCTGGGGTTAGCAATTTCAATCTGCCCGCTGTTATACCCCTGTATGGTATCCTGGGCTGCTTCTTCCTCTTCTTCGTCAATCTGTGCCTGTGCAGGAACAGCCAGTAAAAAAAACACGACAGAAAAAGTATAATATAACGTACTAAAAAAATCTTTAGAGTATTTTGGTCTCAAGGATTATAAGTTTTTTAATGCTTGTTTTATAATTGCTTCCACACTGGCGCCGGGAGTTTCTTTTAAAACCCTGTCTACGGCTTTTTCTGCTAATTTCTTGTTAAAGCCTAACACCTCCAAGGCAGATAACGCTTCTTCTTTATTTGTATTGTAGCCGGGAACCGAAACTTCGTCTAAATCATATAGTTTTAACACTTTATCCTTCAAATCCAGTATAACGCGTTGTGCTGTTTTACTGCCAATACCTTTAATAGACTGTATAGTAACCACATCTCCGGAACCTATAGCATTTATTACCTGGCGCGGATCTAACGATGAGAGCATGGTACGCGCTGTTTGTGCCCCAACACCCGAAACCGACAATAATAGTTTAAAAAGCTCCCTCTCAGATTTTTCTGCAAAGCCAAATAAGGTATGGGCATCTTCTTTAATTTGCAGATACGTATATAGCTTTATATTTTCCGTTTCGGGAAGCAATGCATACGTATGCAGCGAAATATTTACCTGATAGCCCACCCCGTTACAATCTATTATCACCTCCGTAGGCGATTTCTCAGACATCCTTCCCTGTAAATGTGCTATCATACTACTTTTTTATGAAGTCCCAAAAATAATAAAATTCTTCAACCCGCTATTACTTATCTTTTTGTATCATTTTCAGCCTCTTTTCCTTCTCCTGGGCATCTACTACTGCAACCGCTGCCATATTTACCATTTCCTCTACGCTGGCACCAAACTGTACAATATGTACAGGTTTATCAAGCCCCATAATTATTGGGCCTATTGATACAATTTTATCTAACTCCTTAAGTAATTTATAGGTAATATTTGCCGACTCAAGATTAGGAAAAATAAGTGTATTTACCTTTTTACCTGCCAATTTTGAGAAAGGGAATTTATCAATGGTCATATCCTGGTTTAATGCAAAATCCGACTGTATTTCGCCATCCACAATAAGATCGGGGTGATTTTTATGCAAATACTCAACTGCCTGGCGCACTTTCACCACACCCGGGTCTGGTGAAGAACCAAAGTTAGAGTATGATATCATAGCCACGACAGGCTCCATACCAAACATACGCACGGTGCGCGATGTCATCAAGGCAATTTTAGCCAATTCTTCGGCTGTGGGGTTGGGGTTAATGGCGGTATCACTCAAAAATATAGGCCCTCTTTTGGTAAGCATCATGTTGGTGGTTGCTATACGGTTAACCCCCGGTATACGTTTTATAAGCTGTAAAATAGGCTTAACTGCTGCCGGATAATTGCGGGAGTACCCTGTTACCATAGCATCAGCCTCACCCTCGTTTACCATCATGGCGGCAAAATAGTTGCGCTCAAACATCCATTTTCTGGCATCCATAAGCGTTACACCACGGCGTTGCCTTGCCTTAAAAAATGAAACCGCATAACGCTCTATCCTTTCAGCCTGGTCAATGCTTTTATTATCAACAATGGCTACATCACTATCAAAGCCTATTTCTTCCTTTAGTTGCTCAATAATTTCCCTATTACCCATTAATATAGGTATGCCAATACCCTCTTCCATAGTTATTTGTGCCGCCTTAAGCACATCCAACTGGTCTGCTTCGGCAAAAACAATACGCTTAGGGTTGGTTTTGGCGCGGTTGGTAAGCAGGCGCACCATTTTGTTATCATTGCCTAAGCGCTCTAAAAGCTCTTCGGTATATTTATCCCAGTCATTTATCGGCCGTTGTGCCACACCACTTTCCATAGCAGCCCTTGCCACAGCAGGTGCTACTACAGCTATGAGCCTTGGGTCAAACGGTTTGGGAATAATATAATCACGCCCAAAAATAAGTTTGGTTTCACCATAAGCAATATTCACTTGTTCCGGCACCGACGTTTTGGCAAGTTCTGCAAGGGCATGCACCGCAGCCATTTTCATTGCCTCGTTAATTGCTGTTGCCCTAACATCAAGCGCCCCGCGAAATATATATGGAAAGCCTAAAACATTATTTACCTGGTTAGGGTTATCACTCCTGCCGGTTGCCATAATAACATCATCACGTGTAGCAATGGCAAGGTCATAATCTATTTCGGGAACCGGGTTGGCCATAGCAAAAACTATAGGGTTATCTGCCATGGTAAGCAACATTTCGGGAGAGAGTATATTGCCTACCGAAAGCCCCAGAAACATATCTGCACCTTTTATAGCCTCCTCCAGTGCTACAGGCGCACCCGGGTGGGCATAATTCATTTGTATGGGCAGGAGGTCGGTACGGCTGTCTACCAGCATACCCTTTACGTCAAACATTGTAATGTTTTCTCTTTTTACCCCCAGCAAAACATATAAGTTAGCACAAGCCAGCGCTGCTGAACCTGCTCCGGAAACCACAACCTTTAAATCTGCAACATTTTTACCTGCAAGTTCTGCGGCATTGAGCAATGCTGCAGAGGATATAATAGCTGTACCATGCTGATCATCGTGCATTACAGGTATATTGAGTTCTTCTACGAGCCTGCGCTCAATCTCAAACGATTCGGGTGCTTTTATATCTTCCAGATTAATGCCGCCAAAAGTTGGAGCTATATTTTTTACAGTTTCTACAAACTTGTCTATATCTTTTGTATCTACTTCTATATCAAAAACATCTATATCAGCAAAAATTTTAAACAGCAATCCTTTGCCTTCCATTACGGGTTTACTTGCTTCTGGGCCTATGTCACCAAGACCCAGCACTGCTGTTCCGTTAGAAATCACGGCAACCAGATTACCTTTTGCTGTATATTTATACACCTTATTGACATCTTTGGCTATTTCTAAACAAGGTTCTGCTACACCTGGTGAATATGCCAGTGAAAGATCTCTTTGTGTGGCATAAGGTTTAGTTGGTACTACCTGTATCTTGCCGGGATGTGGTTTGGCATGATATAGTAGCGCTTCTCTTCTTTTGCTGTATTGGTTCATGTACTGGCTGTTTTTCAGGAATCCACAAAGGTAAGCCTATCGTGTAAATTTAGAAATTTTTAACACTAATCTTTTACAATAGTTCAAATGATTTACTTTTAAGGCTACTGAATATAGATAGTTTATATATTTAGACCGAATCAATCTTGCAATGAGATGTAAATAATATTAGCTGATTGATTTTGAAAAAACGCGAATGGTTAGAGATTATTCCTTTAAAAAATCAATGTTTCTTTTAAGCCCGGCGAACTTAGTCCTTTTAACAGCCGATTTTTTAAACACTGCCCTAAAGGTTTCTTCAGTAATTTCTTGCCAGTCTTTTTTAGACATAGCAAGCATTTCTGGGTTTGCATCAAACAAAGGCTCCGTGTGCGGCTTGCTAAACCTGTTCCATGGGCAGACATCCTGACACACATCACATCCAAAAGCCCAATCGGCAAAACTGCCTTTCATTTCCTGGGGAATATTATCTTTTAGTTCAATAGTAAAGTATGATATGCATTTGCTGCCGTCCACCACATAGGGCTGAATAATAGCCTGTGTAGGGCAGGCGTCAATACAAGCCGTACATGAGCCGCAATGATCTGCTACCGGATGATCATACTCCAGTTCAATATCTACTATCAGCTCTGCAATAAAAAAGAATGACCCCACCTGTTTACTAAGCAGGTTACTGTTTTTGCCAATCCAGCCCAGGCCGCTTTTAGCAGCCCAGGCTTTGTCTAAAACAGGAGCAGAATCTACAAAAGCCCTTCCCCCTACTTCGCCTATATTATCGTTAATTGAATTTAGAAGTTCTTTAAGTTTTTCCTTTATTACAAAATGATAATCCTGCCCATAGGCATATTTGGATATTTTATATGTGTCAGTTATTTGTTGCTGTTCCGGGTAATAATTAAGAAGAAGGGAAATCACACTTTTTGCACCATCAACAAGCAATGTAGGATTTAAACGCTTATCAAAATGATTTTCCATATACTGCATCTGCCCATGCCTGCTTTCGGTAAGCCACTTCTCAAGGCGTGGCGCTTCTTCTTCAAGAAAGCCCGCTTTTGAAATTCCACAGGAAAGAAAGCCGAGGCGTTTTGCTTCTGCTTTTATAAAGCCTGAATATTTTTGTTTATTGCCCTCCATTTTCCGCACACATCATAAATGCAAAACTACGTATTTATTATATAAAAACACCCCGCTGATGGCGGGGTTGCTTATGCCAGAGTTGTAATTGTATCAGGCAAATATTTCTTCAAGGTTATCTAATGCCATGGCAAACCCTTCTTTAAAGCCCATATCAACAATTTTTTCAAGATCTTCCTCTGTATTAAAGGTAATTTCAACAACTATCTTTGTTTTAGCTTCATCAGAAATAAAAGTTATAAACCAATCCATCAACGGAAAATCAGTAGAAAATTTACCATTTTCATTACAAAAACCATCAATAGCCGTTATGCCCTTGTATTCTTCAATAGTTTTAAAGTCTACCCTGCACCAGTGTTTCTCGCCATTAGGCCCTAGCATTGAATACAGCCATTTGCCACCCTCAAAAAAGTCCATGGTTTTGGTTTCTGTCCTCCAGGGTTTCGGTGCCCACCACTTATCTAGAAGTTCGCTATTTGTCCAAGCCTGCCACAATTTGTTTAAAGGAATGCTAAAATAGCGTGTAATTACAAGTTTTTTTCCAGAGGGGTGTTTGGTAAAAATTATGTTATTTTCCATGGCTTAGTATTTAGGTGATTGTTAACCAAATGTACTAAAACACGTAATCGAAACCTAAATATAAACACACTAAGTATTTAATAATCAAATAAGCCACCCTGGTTACCGGTTTTTACACGGCCTAAATGCTTATATGCTTTTTCTGTAACCTCACGGCCCCGGGGGGTGCGTAATATAAAACCTTCCTGAATCAAAAAGGGTTCGTATACTTCCTCAATAGTTTCGCCATTTTCTGACACGGCAGTTGCAAGTGTGGTAAGCCCTACCGGCCCTCCCTTAAATTTATCTATTATTGTGCTGAGTATCTTATTATCCATTTCGTCAAGCCCATGGGCATCAACATTAAGGGCACGCAATGCATAACGGGCTATCTCCACATCTATTTTACCATTGCCTTTTATCTGGGCGAAATCCCTTACGCGCCGTAACAGCGCATTAGCTATACGCGGTGTCCCTCTGCTACGCCCTGCTATTTCAATAGCGGCTTCAAGGCTTATTGGCATATTAATTATTGCTGCACTACGCTCTATAATGGTAGTTAAAAGCTCGGTAGTATAATATTGCAAACGGCTCGAAATGCCAAAGCGTGCACGCATAGGGGCAGTAAGTAAGCCCGACCGGGTGGTGGCGCCAACCAGCGTAAAAGGATTTAAGTTAATTTGTACCGAACGCGCATTAGGCCCGGTTTCAATCATAATATCTATACGGAAATCTTCCATGGCAGAATAAAGATATTCTTCTACCACAGGGCTGAGCCGGTGTATTTCGTCAATAAAAAGTATATCCCGATCATCCAGGTTAGTAAGCAGCCCGGCAAGGTCGCCGGGCTTATCAAGTACCGGTCCCGATGTTATTTTTATTCCCACCCCAAGTTCATTAGCAAGTATATTTGCCAATGTTGTTTTACCCAGACCCGGGGGGCCATGAAATAAAGTGTGATCCAACGCTTCCCCGCGAAGGTTAGCTGCCTGTACAAAAACTTTCAGGTTTTCGAGTACCTGATCCTGCCCTGCAAAATCATCAAAGGATAAAGGACGCAATTTTCTGTCCAGGTCGAGTTCTTCCGGGTTAAGATTTTTGTTAGTTGGGTCTAAATTTTCATTCATACCACAAATATAGCGCAAAAAGTATGCTGTTACATACGGTAACCTTCTGAAAGCACACTATTCCATTCCGGATGTTCATTTACATAGTGGGCAACATAAGAGCACCCCGGCACAACCATCAGGTTGTTATCTTTAGCATACTGCAGGGTACGCTTTACCAGTTCTGCGGCGTACCCTTTACCGCGAAGTTCTTTTGAAACCTCAGTATGCGTAAGGAATAGTTTATCTTCTTCCTGGAAATATTCTAAAAAAGCGCTACCGCCTTCTATATCAAGTTCAAACTGGTTGTATTCATCATTGATAGTAAAACTAATATCTTCCATAATGTCGGTTTTTTGTAAAATTACGCCAAATGGATATGAACAATGATAATGTTATTATAAAGTAATAATAAAAAAAGCTGCCCTAAAGCAGCTTTTTAACATTATATAAGTTTTCTTAGTGATGAAGTTGTTCTTCACCCTCTTTCATAGGAATATTTTGCGGCACAAAATCTTCATTGTGCCCAGGTTTGCTATAATCATAAGGCCACCTGTATACTTCGGGTATTTCTCCAGGCCAGTTACCATGTATATGCTCAACAGGTGCTGTCCACTCAAGGGTATTAGACCTCCACGGGTTTTGCGGAGCACGCTTGCCTCTAAATATACTATGGAAGAAGTTCCAAAGGAAAACCAACTGGAAAGCAGCACCCACAATGGCAAAAATAGTTACAATTACATTTATATCCTGCAGGTCATCAAACAATGGGAATGCCGTATTAGTATAATAACGCCTTGGTAAACCGGCCATACCTAAAAAGTGCATCGGGAAGAAAACACCATAAGCACAAACCGCCGTTACCCAAAAGTGAATATAACCAAGGTTTTTGTTCATCATCCTGCCAAACATTCTTGGGAACCAATGGTAAATACCGGCAAACATACCATATAGTGCAGAGATACCCATTACAAGGTGGAAGTGGGCTACCACAAAATATGTATCGTGTACGTTAATATCCAGTGTACTGTCACCTAAAATAATACCCGTTAAACCACCGGTAATAAATGTTGATACAAGGCCAATGGAAAACAACATAGCCGGGTTCATTTGAAGGTTACCCCTCCATAATGTGGTAATGTAGTTAAAAGCTTTAACCGCAGATGGTATGGCAATCAAAAGCGTTGTAAAGGTGAATACCGAACCAAGGAACGGGTTCATACCCGACATGAACATATGGTGACCCCAAACGATTGTTGAAAGGAATGCAATAGCCAATATTGAAGCAATCATGGCACGGTAACCAAAAATTGGTTTACGTGAATTAGTTGCAATAACTTCTGAAGTGATACCAAGAGCCGGTAAAAGTACTATATATACCTCAGGGTGCCCAAGAAACCAGAAAAGGTGCTCAAACAATACAGGCGATCCGCCTTGATAGTGCAATACTTCACCAGAAATAAAAATATCAGATAAATAGAATGAAGTACCAAAACTCCTGTCAAATATCAATAGTAAAGCCGCTGAAAGAAGTACAGGGAACGAAAGGATACCAATTACGGCAGTAATAAAAAATGCCCATATTGTAAGTGGCAGCCTCGTCATAGACATACCTTTTGTCCTCAGGTTAATAACAGTAACTACATAGTTAAGCGACCCCATAAGTGATGAAGCAATAAATATAGCCATTGATACAAGCCAAAGTGTCATACCTGCGCCAGAACCACCAATAGCCTGAGGCAATGCACTAAGAGGCGGATATATTGTCCAACCGGCAGAGGCAGGGCCTGCTTCAACAAATAACGAAAATACCATTATAGCGGAAGACAGGAAAAACATCCAGTATGAAAGCATGTTCATAAAACCGGAGGCCATATCCCGTGCACCAATTTGTAACGGAATAAGGAGGTTACTAAATGTACCGCTCAAACCGGCAGTAAGAACAAAAAACACCATTATGGTACCGTGTATGGTAACCAATGCAAGATAAATGTCATTACGCATTACACCGTTTGGAGCAAATTTATCACCCAACAGCACTTTAAATATTGTGAAAGATTCTTCCGGCCATGCAAGCTGCATACGGAAAAGTATGGACATAACTATACCAATAATACCCATTACAATACCGGTTATCAGGTATTGTTTGGCAATCATTTTATGATCTACACTAAAGATATATTTAGTAATAAATGTCTCTTTATGATGGTGATGATCGTGAGCATCGTGATGACCGTGTTCCCCGTTACCGTGTATTTCGTGTCCTACTGCTGACATATTTTATAATTTGAATATATTAAATAGGTTATTATCGTATTATTTGGGCTACCGCTGTTGAATCTGCCTCAGCACCATCCTGGTTAACAGGAGCTTCAGGTATTTCTACACTCTCAGGTTGTTTTGTATCGCTGCTTTTAGACTCTTTTACCGCAACTCCAAGTGTTTTCTTTTGAGCAAGCCACGCTTTAAAGTCAGCTTCATCTTCAACCACCACTTTCATTTGCATATTGTAGTGTGACTGACCGCAAATTTTATTACAAAGCAACAAATAGTCAAACTCATAAGGATCTAAAGGAGATTCCCCTTTAGCAATAAGCTCAGCACTTTTTGCAGACCTTATCTGGTTTATATTGGCTACTTTATTCATTATTTCCGGCATCTCCCTCATTTCAGCGGTAGTAACTGTAGGTGTAAAACCAAATTGCGTTACCATACCGGGCACCGCATTCATCTGTACCCTGAAATGTGGCAAATACACTGAGTGGATAATATCCTGTGAGCGTATTTTAAATATAATCTGTTTGCCTTTTGGCAGGTGCAACTCGCTCGAGGTAATATCATCCTGGGCATTTGGGTCACTCATATCAACACCCATAGTATTTACGCCTTCAATAAAACGTACATTGGCTTTACCCAGCATACCGTCTTCACCTGCATAGCGCACTTCCCAGTTAAATTGCTTACCGTATACTTCAATATATACAGCATCTTCTTTATCCTCTTCCAAAAACATAATGTTTGTCCAGGCATATAAACCGTAAAGGATAAGGCCAGCCAAAACGATTACAGGAATTATAGTCCAGATAAATTCAAGTTTATCATTATCTGCATAATAAAATGCTGCCCTGTTTACATTACCCCTATATTTAAAGGCAAAATAGTGTAATAAAAACTGTGTTACAACCTGCACAAAGAATATAAGCGCCATAGATATAGCCATCAGGTTATCATATTGCGGGCCATGCTCTGAAGCAGGAGTACCCAGTACAAGATGACCAAACTTCCATAAACAGATTATAGTAAATATGTATATAAAGCCTAAGAAGCCAAACATGATGTAGCCATTAACATTGTTATCCCTATCATTGGCTACTTCACTATGGTCTGCATCTGCGGCAGTGCCTACCTGGGTAAGATGAAATATTTTAGTTAATTGCCAAACGGCAATTCCAAGTAAAACTAAAACTACTATGATCAATAAACTTGTCATTTGTTTATCTCTTTAAATATAATATTAATATTGAAAATGCTTACTTTCTTCCACCAATGGGTTACCCTTAGCCAGTAATGGTACTTTAGCCAATGCGGTAAACACAATAAATATAAACAATCCGAAGAAGAATAGTATAGCACCAATTTCACCAGCGCCAATATACCACTGATCTCCTACAGTACCCGGCATAATCATGTTAAAGAAGTCAAGATAATGGCCGCAAAGTATAATAAACCCGGCAGCAACTACAATCCATGACAGGCGTTTAAAGTCTGAATTAACCAAAATAAGAATTGGCAGAACAAAGTTAAGGGCCAGCATGCCAAAGAAAGGCAGGTTGTAGTTTTCTATACGCATTTTAAAGTATACAACCTCTTCCGGTATATCAGCATACCATATAAGCATGAACTGAGAAAACCAAAGGTAAGTCCAGAAAATACTTATACCAAACATAAATTTAGCAAGGTCATGCAAGTGGCTTGTATTTACAAAGTCAAGATACCCCTGGCCTTTAAGAAATACTGTAACCATGGCAATAGTAGTAATACCGCTTACAAAGAAACTTGCAAACACATACCAGCCAAATAAGGTACTATACCAGTGAGGGTCTACAGACATGATCCAGTCCCAAGAAGAAATAGATTCACTCACAATAAAGAATACAAGGAAAGCTGCAGCAGCTTTAAAGCTCTTTTTGTAATGTAAATTGTCAACGGCATCATCCTGTGCAAGTGAGTTTCTACGTGAATACTCACGATAAAAAATCCAACCGCCCATAAAAATTGCTGCCCTTATTAAAAAGAATACAGGACTAAGGTAGCCAGATTTGGCTTGTATAAGATGGTCATGTGCTACTACTTCAGGATCAGCCCATATAAACAGGTGATGTACATTAAATACGCCTAAAACAAGAAGTATAAACACAATAACGGCACCGGGAGCAAGGTAACTGGTTATACCTTCCATCACCCTGAATAATACAGGAGACCATCCCGCCGAAGCAGCATTTTGTACTGCATAAAATGCAAGTGTACCCAAGGTAAGCAGCATAAAAAACAATGCAGCTACATACACCGCAGCCCAGGGCTTATTTCGTAATTGATGAAAAACGTGCTCTGCATGGTGTGCATGAGCATCGTGTTCATCTTCATGAAGTGTTTCTTTTTCCATACTGGTAGCATTTTTAGTGAGTGCATGTGTACCCTCAATATGTTCTCCAGTTTCGGTATTTGCTTCTAAAGATTCAGTAGCTTCTGGTGCAGGTGTAACCATTGTATCCTGCCCTACCTCGCCATTAGTATCATTATTATCGTTCGATCCGTGTTGCGGGTGTGCTTCAGGCAACCCCTCAACAACAGGCTCATGGCTTTCGGTTTCAACGTGAGCCGCTTCTTCGCTATGGTGAACAGCTTCAGCACCGTGGTGCTCTGCTTCACCATGATGCCCATGCGCATGCTGCGCTGCAATAATTTGTTCAGCTTCTTCAACTGATTTTGGTGCAGTAAAAAAACTATAAGCTATACCAAGGGCACCCAACACCATTAGCACTATGGCAAAAGTTTTTAATTTACTAGAAAATGTGTACATATTTTATGCTTTCAGTGTTCTACAATTATTATTTGCTCCTTAGTTGCATTACGTAATGGGCCACTTGCCAGCGCTCTTCCTGAGAAAGCTGGTTTGCGTAAGAACCCATCATGTTGATACCATACGTTTCTACATGATAAACGCTCCCTACAGTAATTTGCCTGTCTTTATAGTTGGGCACCCCAAGAAATTTTTCACGTTTTACCAAATTGCCTTTTCCATCACCTTTATCACCGTGGCAAATTGCACAATAAACAGTATATAACTCACCCGCTCTTGCCTCGTCATAATTTTCATCAGCTATTGGAGACAAATTGGTTTTAGATGCCTCATAGCCTTCATTATTGTCAGGCAATTCATACGGTGTAAAGCCTCTTGGAATAGAACCTTCTGCCGGAAGCTGCCCTTCTTTACCGTTAGGGAAAGCCGAAGCTTCAGAATAAGGCTCATACGCAACCGGTTCATACATATTAGGCATATACTGGTAATTCGGTTCTCTTTTATCAAAACACGAAGTAAATGCAGCAGATACACTTACCAATAATGCTATTTTATATAACGCTTTCATACTTCTGTTAATGCTTTTCAATTACTTTTATTTCAACGGCACCGGTTTCCTGGAAAAAAGACATTAGCTGGTCTTCGTCACCGTCTATAGCCACTTCCATCAAAAAGTGGTCATCAGTTGTTCTCAAATCAGGATTTTCTGCATCTTTAAAAGGCCATAGCTTACTCCTCATATAAAATGTGATTACCATAAGGTGGGCCGCAAAGAAAACTGTTAGCTCGAACATAACCGGCACAAAGGCAGGCATGTTTTCAAGATAACTGAAACTTGGCTTACCGCCAATGTTTTGAGGCCAGTCTTTAATCATCATATAATACATCATAGCGGTTGCTACAGATAACCCTATAACACCATAGATGAAAGAGCATATGGCAATTCTTGTTGGGGCAAGGCCCATGGCTTTATCAAGGCCGTGCACCGGAAACGGTGTATAAACTTCTTCAATGTAATGATTTGCGGCAACGGTTTTTTTAACCGCATCCATCAGGATATCATCGTCATTGTATAAAACATGTATAACTTTATTGCTCATAGCTATTAATGATGATTATTTTCTGAATGTGAATGGTTGTCGTGTGCTTCATGCAGCTTTTTATATTTTTCGCCGGATGTTTTCATGATTGATTTTACTTCAGCCTGTGCAATAACCGGGAAGCTTCTTGAATAAAGCAGGAACAACACAAAGAAGAAACCAATAGTACCTATAAAGAAACCGGCATCTACAAAAGTAGGCTGGAACATGGTCCATGATGATGGCAGGTAATCCCTGTGGAGTGAGGTAACAATAATTACAAAACGCTCAAACCACATACCTACGTTTACCACAATAGAGATTATAAATGAAGCCATAATACTGGTCCTGATCTTTTTAAACCACATTACCTGCGGAGAAACCACATTACAGGTCATCATCAATACATAAGACCACCAGTAAGGCCCCATGGCACGGTTAAGAAAAGCATATTGCTCATATTCTACACCAGAGTACCATGCTATAAATAATTCTGTTATATAAGCACATCCCACAATTGAACCTGTAATCATGATAATGATATTCATAAGTTCAATATGCTGAATAGTAATGTAAGCTTCCAGATTAGATACCTTTCTCATAATAATAAGCAGGGTATTTACCATGGCAAAGCCCGAGAAAATTGCCCCAGCAACGAAATAAGGCGGAAGTATGGTAGTATGCCATCCTGGCTCTACCGAAGTAGCAAAGTCAAAAGATACAATGGTGTGTACTGAAAGTACCAGTGGGGTGGCAAGACCTGCAAGAACAAGAGAAACCTCTTCAAAACGCTGCCAGTCTTTAGCACGGCCGCTCCATCCGAAACTTAATATTGAATATACTCTTTTTGTAAAAGGTGTTACAGCCCTATCCCTTAGCATTGCAAAATCAGGTAGCAAACCTGTCCACCAGAAAACCAGCGATACAGAAAGGTAAGTAGAAATTGCAAATACGTCCCAAAGCAGTGGTGAATTAAAGTTAACCCAAAGAGAACCAAACTGGTTTGGTATTGGCATAACCCAATATGCTAACCAGGGGCGGCCCATGTGAAATACCGGGAACATAGCTGCCTGTATTACCGAGAAAATGGTCATGGCCTCTGCTGATCGGTTAATAGCCATTCTCCATTTTTGGCGGAATAAAAGCAATACTGCAGAAATAAGTGTTCCGGCGTGGCCGATACCTACCCACCAAACAAAGTTGGTGATATCCCAGGCCCAGCCTACTGTTCTGTTTGACCCCCATGTACCGATACCGGTACCCACTGTATAGGCAACACAGGCAACCCCCCAAAGGAATGCGGCAAGCGCGATGGAAAATACAATCCACCACTGCTTGTTAGCCCTTCCTTCAACAGGCCTTGCAACATCAACTGTTACATCGTGATAATTTTTGTCACCTATAATTAAAGGTTTTCTAATGGGTGCTTCGTAATGAGACGACATAATCCTAATTTATGTTTGTTCTTTATTAATACTATTTACTACTATGTATTTCTCACTTTTACATGATAAAACACATTTGGCTGTGTACCTATATGGCCAAGAAGGTGGTAAGACCTCTCGTCTTCTTTACGTCTTGTAACGGTATCTTCATTATTATTGATATCACCAAACACCATAGCACCGCTGCCACAAGCCTCTGAACAGGCTGTATAGAACTCATTTTTATCAACAGGCCTGCCTTCACGTTTAGCTTTAAGTATGGTAGCCTGCGTCATTTGTATACAAAGTGAACATTTTTCCATTACCCCGCGTGAACGTACTACAACATCTGGGTTTAGTACCATACGGCCAAGGTCATTGTTCATGTGATAATCAAACTCATTATTTTCACTGTAAAGGAACCAGTTAAAACGGCGCACTTTATAAGGACAGTTATTAGCACAGTAACGCGTACCCACACAACGGTTATAAGCCATGTGGTTTTGCCCCTGGCGACCGTGTGATGTTGCCGCAACCGGACACACCGTTTCACAAGGTGCGTGGTTACAATGCTGACACATTACCGGCTGGAATACAACCTGCGGGTTATCGGCAGGGTTTTCCATTTTTTCAAACGTCCTCTTAGAGTTAAGCAGGCCACTGGTATTTTCCTTAAGCTCTACATCTCCTTCAAAAGTATCTTCGTGAGAATAGTACCTGTCTATACGCAACCAGTGCATATCACGGCTTCTCCTTATTTCTGATTTACCCACTACAGGCACATTATTTTCGGCATGGCAGGCAATTACACATGCACCACAACCTGTACAGGCATTTAAGTCTATCGAAAGGTTAAAGTGGTGGCCTATGCTCCTGTCAAAGCCTTCCCAAAGGTCAATAGTTGTAGCAGGCACTTCCTGATGGTCATAAGAAACCTGGGCTACTTCATTCCACTCAGAAGCATCTTTTTCATTATATTCTTTAAGCGTGGTTTCTTTCACAATATCACCACGGCCCATTAACGTTCTCTGAAGCTGAATACAAGCAAACTCATGCTCACCGCTTACTTTGCTAAGCTTAACGGTTTGCTCTGCTTTAAAGTTGGTATATAAGTTATAGGCATTAACACCTACTACCATTTCTTCTTTCATGCCGTCCTTGCGGCCATAGCCCAATGCAAGGCCTACAGTACCTTTAGCCTGTCCCGGCTGGATAATTACAGGAACTTTTTCAAGTTTTTTACCTGCAACCTCTACACTTACATAGCTACCGTTAAGCCCGCCGTTGTCAACATTCCAGTTTTCAACACCTAAAGCTTCTGCATCGGCAGCAGACATGGTAAGGTAATTATCCCAAGAGGCCCTTGTAATAGGATCAGGAAATTCCTGAAGCCATGGGTTACTGGCCTGCTGGCCATCTCCCATACCTGTTTTGGTATATAACACAAGTTCAAATGCTCCTGCAGCAGCCTTAGCTGAAGCAAGCTGAGAAGCAGCTCCGGCAAAACCTCCTGTAGCAGGGGTTGAAGCAGTAGTAGCGGCAGCAGCATCTGAAGCAACACCATCATGCACCAGCTGGTTCCATGATTTTCCGCCTGAGTATTGCGTACCGAAACCTTTTAGGAAATCGTAATATGATTGTGGATTACCGCTCCAGGAAAGGAGGGCATCCTGTACTTGTTTTGTATCAAAAAGAGGACGAATCGTTGGCTGTGTAACTGAATAATAACCTTTGGCTATAGTTACATCTCCCCAAGACTCCAAATAATGCGGTGCAGCAGCAGCTACAGTAGTTTTTGAAGCGGTTTCGTCTTCTTTCATACTGAAAGCAACCGAAAGCTTTACCTTTTTAAGGGCTTCTGCAAACTCATCGCTATTTGGCAAGGTATAAACAGGATTAACACCACTCATTATAAGCGTATGTACACTGCCTGCCTTCATATCATTAACAAGTTGCGTTACCGCTTTAGCATCACCCTTACGCACCATACGGGCACCGGCAGGGTTAAATGCCTGAGAATTTAATGCATTATTTATAGCAATAGCTAAAAGCTGAGCGTTAACATCATCAAGGCCGGTAACAAATACACCACGAGAACCCGCAGCTTTAAGCTGTTGAGCAGCTTTGTTAACAGCATCTGCAGCAGCCTTATCCAGCGCAGGAACACCAACAGAGGCACCCGTTACGGCATTATAAACAGCTACAAGAGCATATTTTTGCTGGGTTACAGTAAGCGGCACACGCTTATCGGCATTAGCACCCGTAAGCGACATATTAGCCTCAAACTGAATATGCTTAGACATTTTACCATTTTTCGGAATACGGTTCAGGCCATAACCTGAATCATATCCACCTCCCTGCCAGTCGCCAAGAAAATCAGCACCAACAGAAACGATAACATCTGCCTTACTAAAATCATAATCTGCAAGAGCCCTTTCACCATATACCTGCTGGAAAGCATCCAACGCTTCAGATGAAGAAACGGCATCATAAATTACATGTTTAAACCCGGGATATTTAGCCCCGAAATCAGCAATAATTTTTTCTGTTGAAGGACTAGCCGTAGTGCCTGTAAGCACTACTACCTGCCCACCAGAAGCCGCAGCCTGAGAAAGACCCGCTTTAACCCTGGCGTCAACCTCCTGCCAGCTTGCATCTTTACCTTCTACCTTTGGTTGTTTTAAGCGCATGGTATCATACATAGTAAGCACCGACGCATAAACCCTGGCATTAGGATATATTTTAGACCCCTCAAGGGTATTTTTTTCAACCTTTATAGGGCGCCCTTCACGGGTTTTAATCAAAATGTTAGCAAAATCAAAACCGTCTGCAATAGTAGTTGCATAATAATCAGCCACTCCGGGAATAATTTCCTCCGGCTGTACTACGTATGGTATCGATTTAATTACCGGGCCTTCGCAGGCTGCTAAAGATGCAGCAGCAGTACTAAAGCCTACATATTTTAGAAAGTCACGACGGCTTGTTGAAGATGATGACAACTTATCTTTGTCGCCAAGAAATTCATCTGTGGGTATTTCTTCAACAAACTCATTGTTTCTCAGCTTATCAACAATAGGACTATTTCCATTTAGCTCCTCAACACTTTTCCAGTATTTTTTGTTTGATGCCATGTTGTATCTGGATATTAGCTTCTTTAATTTATTAATAGTGACATTTACCACATTCCGTACCGCCCATGTCTGCTTCGGTAATCTTGTCTACACCATATTTTTTGGCAAGCTCTTCGTGGATTTTTGCATAGTATTCATTACCCTCTACCTTAACATTAGTTTCGCGGTGGCAATTTATACACCAGCCCATGGTAAGAGGCGCATGCTGTTTCATTATTTCAAACGTTTCTACAGGGCCGTGGCAAGTTTGACATGCAACACCTGCAACCGAAACGTGTTGAGAGTGGTTAAAGTAAACAAAATCAGGCAGATTATGTATCCTTACCCATTTAACCGGGGTTTGCTTACCCGTATAAGACTGGGTTGATTTATCCCAACCCACAGCAGCATATAATTTTTGAATTTCACCAGTGTAATAGTCTTTTGAATAGTCTACATAAGTAGAATCTTTATCACCTTGGAATTCAGCTATATTTTTATGACAGTTCATACACACATTTAAAGATGGTATACCCGAAGTTTTACTCACCCTTGCAGAAGAGTGGCAGTACTTACAATCTATACCATTATCACCAGCGTGTATTTTATGAGAGAAGTGTATTGGCTGTATCGGCTCATATCCCTGGTCAACACCAATTTGCATAAGGTAACCATATAAACCATAAGCACCCACAAGTATTAATAATACAGTAGTAACCAAAACAAGAAACTGGTTTTTAACATACGCCTGCCAAACCGAAACAGATGGCATTTTCTCAATAACCACACCATTTGAATTAGCAACCCTTGTCAACGTCCTGTTTACCAAAACAAGCATAACAATTAACACCAGCAACACTAAAACCAACGCCCCCAACACCAGGTTATTAGAAACACCGGAGCCTGAATCAGCATTATTATCAACAGCCATACCTCCAGATGGAGTAGCCGCAGTTGCAGGCGGTTCAGAAGTATATGCTAAAATATTATCAATATCCTGCGTTGATAATTGCGGAAATGCCGTCATCTGTGTATGGTTATTTTCTTCAAATAACTTTACAGCAGCAGGGTCTCCCGCCTTAATCATAGCACTGCTGTTATGAATCCAGTCATACAGCCATTGGCGGTCATGCCTATCGGCCACATCGCGCAGCGCAGGCCCTGTGGACTTAGCATCAAGCTTATGACAAGCAGCACAGTTAGCATTAAAAAGTTCTTTCCCTTTTGCTGCGTCTCCTCCAGCATCTCCGGCAGGTGCCTCAGCAGAAACTGCTTCGGCAGCAGGATCAGCAGCCTGTTCCTGAGCATAAGATGAGAAAGAAAAAGATAGCGAAAACGCCAGGCAGAAAAATAAAATTCTTGAAATCGAAGTATGGTTGCCCACTTTTTTCATATTAAAAATGATTATCGACTGATTTTGGTACGGTTTTTATTAGCTAAAGACATATACTAATAATAGTATTTACACGTTTGCTTTTTAAAAAACTCTCACAAAAATACGACTTGATTGTTATTATCAAACCTTAAATAATTCTTAAAGCATAATTTATAATTGTTCTAAATAAACACGTCTTGTATAGCAATAATAATATGTTGTACATTTGTTGTAATCAACACTTCATTATGAGAATATTAAAACCTGAAACCGCATTTTTAGCTTTATTATTTTGTATTTTATTCAATTATACTACGGTAGCACAACAAGGAGGAATTTCTGTTGAGCAAGACAATCGCTTTGAAGAATTGCTGAATGAAAAACGTAAGATAAACCCTAATATAATTGTTAACGACAAATATAAAATACAAATATTTTATGGTGAAAATGCCAAGGCTCGTAAAACACTTACACAATTTAAAAAAGACTATAAAGATCTGGACGGCACAATAGTATACGAGAGCCCTACCTACAAAGTATGGGTTGGCAGTTTTAGTTCGCGTATTGAAGCGGAAAAAAAACTGACAGAGGTTAAAGAGAAATATCCTTATGCCCTGCTTATAAAACCTAACAAATAGAACTTAATGGCCGGATTTGCGTTTAAGTATGCCTCCGGCTGTTTCTTTTACAGAACCTGAAAATATAAATGCAGCAGGGTCTATTTCATGAACTGCATTTTTAAGGCGCCGTACCTCCAGGCGGGTTACTACTGTATAAATAATATCACAATCCGCACTTACCTCAAAGCTGTTTTTCATAAAGCCGCGCTCGCCTTTATAAACAGTTATCCCTTTATCCATGTGCAATACCAAAAAGGCTTTTATTTCTTCGCTTTTACCCGAAACTATGGTAACACCCGTAAATTCCTGTACACCCTCTACCACATAATTAATGGTTCTGGAGGCTACATAATAAGTGAGCATAGAGTAAAAAGCGGTTTCAAGCCCAAAAAACATAGCAGCCACAGTAAAAATTATAAGGTTTAGCCCCAAAATAATTTCACTCATGGTAAAGCCAACTTTTTTACCGGTATAAACAGCAAGTATTTCTATACCATCTAAAGCGCAGCCACCACGCATACCCAAACCTACGCCCATACCTATAAAAAACCCTCCAAACATTGAAATTATAAGCTTATCATGTGTAATAACAGGTACCGGCAGCCATAAAATACACATACCCAGTATTAATATTGAAATAGTAGTTTTTATGACAAATTTTTTACCAGTAAGTTTATAACCTGCCAAAATTACAGGAAGGTTAATAGCAAAAATAAGGAACGCTATATTTATATGGTATGTTTCATGAAGCAATAGCGCCATACCGGTAACACCGCCATCAAAAAAATGATTGGGCACCAACAACCCTTTTAATGCAAAGTTTATAGACAATATACCCAGTGCTATAAAAATGTAATCTGATAAAGTATCCTTAAGCTTTAATTTTGTAGTGCTTGTATTCATTATATACTGTCAATAATTTTAGATTTAATTTCTTCGAGGTTTTTTTGCTTTTTTTTGTTACGCCATTGCTGCGCCAGGCCGGTAGCATATTTATGAGATTCAAAAAACCGTACCTGTATCTTGTTCCATTCCTGTTCTGTGTTTACAATGCCGCTTGTTTTAAGCTCTGTAAAAAGGCGGTTTGATATTTCCCAAAAATCATCACGCCCAAGGTAATCCAGATCGGCATCGGCAATAATTTCTTCAAGTTTATTTCTTGGTTGCTGTGGTATTTTAGTTGCCCGTATCATACCGCAGATTCTTTCTATCTGTTTTGGCGTATACTTAAACCCAGGCAGATATTTTTGTGCAATGCTACACGAAATCTCTTCATGCCCTGCTGCCTGAACTGTAAAGCCACTATCATGAAAAAGAGCCGCGGTACGAAGCAATATTGCATCTTTCGCGTTAACGGCAGAAGCTTCAACATGCCTGTTTACGGCCTTTAATACATCTTTTACATGATCAATATTATGATAAGTGAGGGTATGCGGCAAGTCACTGCCAAGCTTTTTCAATATAAACTTTTCTGCTTCGTTAAAATCCATCGGGTTGAAATTTCAGTTTTATAAAAACAGGCCTGATGGTGCCAGTATGTAGTAATAAGATAAGGGTATAAGTATTTTTTTTAGTATCAAAATAAACCACGCTATTATATTACTTGTAAACATAAAAAAATCCCGGAATATTCCGGGATTTTTTCTTTATGAATTTCAACTTTATTTAAGTTTCTTTTTCACTTCAACTTCCTGATAAGCTTCTATAATGTCAAGCTGCTGTATGTCATTGTAATTTTTAACCTGCATACCGCAGTCATAACCTTTACTTACCTCCTTAACATCATCTTTAAAACGCTTAAGGGCGGCAAGTTCTCCGGTATATATTACAACACCATCACGTATAAGCCTTATTTTAGAGTTACGGAATATTTTACCGTCTGTTACCATACAACCTGCAATAGTACCTACTTTAGATATTTTAAATATTTCGCGTATTTCAGCAGTACCGGTAACCTCTTCTTTAAGCTCTGGCGAAAGCATACCTTCCATCGCATCTTTAAGGTCATCAATGGCATCATAGATAATTGAATAATTCCTGATGTCAATCTCTTCCCTTTCTGCGAGTTGCTTGGCATTACTCATTGGCCTTACATTAAAGCCTATAATAATGGCATCTGAAGCAGAAGCAAGTAACACATCACTCTCTGTAATGGCTCCAACTCCCTTATGAATGATATTGATTTGAATCTCTTCGGTAGAAAGTTTCTGGAACGAGTCTGAAAGTGCTTCAACCGAACCATCCACGTCACCTTTTAATATCACATTAAGCTCTTTAAACTGCCCCAGCGCAATACGGCGCCCAATTTCGGCAAGTGTAATATGCCTTTGTGTACGTACAGACTGTTCCCTTATAAGCTGTGTACGCTTAGCAGCAATTTGTTTAGCCTCCCTTTCATCTTCATACACGCTAAACTTATCACCTGCTGTAGGAGCACCATCAAGTCCTAATATTGATATAGGTGTAGATGGGCCAGCCTCTTTAATATTATGGCCCCGCTCATCATGCATTGCTTTTATCTTGCCGTGGTGTTTACCGGCAAGTACATAATCACCTACGCGTAGTGTACCACCCTGAACCAGCACTGTGGCAACATAACCACGGCCCTTATCAAGATAAGCCTCTACCACTGTACCTACTGCATTTTTATCAGGGTTAGCTTTCAGGTCAAGTATCTCAGCTTCAAGCAATACTTTTTCTAATAAATCTTTAACGCCAATACCTGTTTTTGCAGATATATCATGCGATTGTATTTTACCACCCCAGTCTTCTACCAGTAAGTTCATACCGGCAAGCCTTTCTTTAATTTTCTCGGGGTTTGCCGTTGGCTTATCAACCTTATTAATGGCAAATATAATAGGTACACCGGCTGCCTGTGCGTGGTTTATTGCCTCTTTGGTTTGTGGCATAATGTCATCATCTGCCGCAATTACAATAATGGCAATATCCGTTACCTGGGCACCCCTTGCACGCATGGCGGTAAACGCCTCGTGACCGGGTGTATCAAGAAATGCTATTTTCTGTCCGTTATCCAGTGTTACACCATAGGCGCCAATGTGCTGGGTAATACCTCCTGACTCTCCGGCTATTACATTTTCTTTACGTATGTAATCAAGAAGCGATGTTTTACCGTGGTCAACGTGGCCCATAACCGTAACAATTGGGGCGCGGAAAACAAGATCTTCCGGATCATCTTCTATTACTTCTTTATTTTCTTCTATATCAGTAGTTATAAACTCTACCTCATAGCCAAATTCATCTGCAACAATACTAAGTGTTTCAGCATCCAGCCTTTGGTTCATGGTTACCATAATACCTAAAGACATACAAACCGATATGACCTTAGTAATAGGCACATCCATCATGGTAGCTACCTCACCTACGGTTACAAACTCTGTTACCTTAAGTACTTTGCTTCCTTCTTCGGCCATCCTTTGCTCATCATCAGTACGCTGACGGTGAGAGTCACGTTTATCCCTACGGTATTTGGCTGCTTTAGATTTACTGCCCTTACCCTGTAATTTTTCAAGCGTTTCCCTAATTTGGTTTTTAACCTCTTCATCAGTAGGCTCTACTTTGTTTACTACAGCAGGGCGTTTATTGCCAAATTTATTATTGTTGCCGCCTTTATTGCCCGGTGCATTATTAGGACGGTTGCCTTGCGGACGGTTGCCTCCCGGCCCTTGTGGCTTTGGAGCTATACGCTTGCGTTTACCTTTATTATCCTGGTTTTTCTGGGCATTATTTGCTCCCTTCTGATCTTTTTTAGGGTCTTCTTTTTTCTTTTTAGCAAACTGCGAAAGATCTATTGTTTGCCCTGTAAAAGTAGTACCGGATAATTTTTTGTACTGTGTTTTTATTTTATCATCCCCCTGTTCTCCAGCATTATCAGCTGAGGCCTCAGGCTGTTGCGGAACCTGTTGCTTTTGCTCCTGCTGCTTAGGCTGTTGTTCGTGCCTTTGCGGTTGTTGCTGTTTTGGCTGTTCTGCCTTGGGGGCTGCCGTTTCCTGTTTTTTCACCTGTTTTTCAACTTGAGGTGCTTTGGGCTCTGCTGCTTTTGGCTGTTCAGCTTTAGGCTGAGGCTCTGCTGGTTTTTCAACAGGTTTTTGTTCAGGAACAGGAGCTGTGTCTGAAGAAGGCGCAGGTTTTTTTTCAAGGTCTATTTTACCCACAGCAACAGGGCCTGATAACGTTGCCCTGGCACGTATCACTTCCTGTCTTTGCTTTTCTTCTTCCTGCCTTCTCTTCTCCTCCATCTCTTTTTCCCTCTCCAGGCGCAACGCTTCCTTCTCCTTCCTTTTCTCTTCAACAACCTCAAGAGAAGCGTCTTTGTTACCTTTATCGGCAGAAAATTGGTTAAAAAGGGCCTTATATTCCTCTCCGGATATTTTTGCGTTTGGAGTGGCATCTATTTCATGCCCCTGGTCTTTCAAGAACTCCACCGCCCTGTCCAGCGAAATATTTAATTCCCTTAAAACTTTGTTTATTCTTATTGCTCTTTCTTCAGACATAAATTATTATTACTATTTCTTTCTACTATATGTGCTGTAAAAATTTAATTGTTATTCCTCAAATTCTTCCCTCAATATTCTCATTATCTCTGCAACAGTTTCCTCTTCAAGATCTGTCCTGCGCACAAGGTCTGCAATATCCTGTTTAAGTACGCTTCGTGCAGTATCAAGGCCTATTTTAGAAAATTCTTCTATTATCCATGGCTCTATTTCGTCAGAAAACTCTGTTAATTCAACATCCTCTTCTTCTGCCGGTGAGCCTTCGCGTATTACATCAAGCTCATAACCCGTCAACAATCCTGCCAGTTTAATGTTGTGCCCGCCGCGGCCAATAGCCTTAGATACTTCTTCAAGTTTAAGGAACACATCGGCACGATGGGTTTCTTCATCCAGTTTTATAGATGATACTTTTGCCGGGCTAAGCGCACGTGATATAAAAAGCTGGGTATTGGTGGTATAATTAATAACATCAATATTTTCATTACCCAGTTCTCTTACAATACCGTGTATACGAGATCCCTTCATACCTACACAGGCACCCACCGGATCTATCCTGTCATCATAAGAATCTACGGCAACTTTAGCCTTTTCTCCCGGTATACGTACCACTTTTTTCACAGTGATAAGCCCATCAAACACTTCGGGTATTTCCTGCTCAAATAATTTTTCAAGGAACATTTCTGATGTTCTTGACATTATAATAAGCGGTTTATTACCCTTTAGTTCAACACTTTCAATAATACCACGCACATTATCTCCTTTCCTAAAAAAATCAGACGGTATTTGTTTTTCTTTCGGCAACAGTATTTCATTGCCTTCATCATCCACCAAAATTACAGCTTTTGGCCTAACATGGTGCACTTCTGCCGTATAAATATCACCTATAAGGTCTTTAAATTGCCTGTATAGGTTAGTATTATCATGCTCGTGTATTTTAGAAATCAGGTTTTGGCGCAATGCCAGTATAGCCCTACGGCCTAAATGTGCAAGTTTTACTTCTTCCGAAACCTCCTCGCCAACTTCAAAGTCAGGCTCAATTTTTCGTGCTTCGGCAAGTGATATTTCAGAGTTAGGGTCTTCTACTTCACCATTATTTACCACAACCCTGTTTCTCCATATTTCCATATCCCCCTTATCGGGGTTAATAATTATATCAAAATTATCATCAGATCCGTATTTCTTCTTCAACGCATTCCTGAACACATCCTCCAGTATCGCCATAAGCGTTACCCTGTCTATAAGCTTATCATCCTTAAACTCTGAAAACGAATCTATTAAAGCGATATTTTCCATATCATATCTCTATTTTTATTTTAAAATTTTATTACTACAACTGCTTCAGTTATATCACTATAAGGCACTTCTGCCTTTTTTTGTACGGTTTCTTTGCCTTTACCTATTTTTTTAGGTTCGCGGGCCTGCCATTCTAAAACAATTTGTTTGTCATCTGCTCCGGTAAGCTCTGCCTCTGTTTCATCTCCATTAACCGTCTTTACGTTTAGGGTGCGCCCAATATTTTTTTTAAACTGGCGCGGTATTTTTAACGGGCTTGTTGCCCCTGCCGATGCCACATCCAGAGAAAAATCTGTTTCTTCCCTGTCCAGGTTATGCTCTATAGCACGGCTTACATCAATACAATCCTGCAACGTAACGCCGTTATCGCCATCTATGGTTACCGAAATTTTATTGGCGCTGCTTATGGTAAGGTCTATCAAAAAAAGCGAGGGGCGCTCTTGAAGCGCCTGCTCCAGTAAAGCCGAAACTTTTTCTTTAAATGCCATAATGTTATAAAAAGAGGGGACTTGATGTCCCCTCATTATTTAGTTTTTAATAAATAACAGCGCAAATATACTAATAATTTTTATATATTTAAAAACATTAGCATTATGTCAAATTAATTTATATTTTTAGACGCATTAATTACAGCCAAATTTGTTAAAACTTACACAATTATGAAAAGAATTTTAGTACCGACCGACTTTTCCGAACATGCTGAATATGCACTTAAAGTAGCCGCCCAGATTGCAAGCAAAAACGGGGGCGAAATATTTTTACTGCACCTTTTAGAAATACCGGGACAGGAAAGCGATGCTGTAACTGATGGAGCTGATATACCTGAAGTTATGTTTTTTATGCAAAAAGCCCACGAGCTTTTTGAAGATATTAAAAATGCCGAATACCTTGCGGATATACCGGTGTCTGAAAATGTACAGTTTGACAAAGCATTTGAAGGCATTGTAAAAACCGCTAAAAAGAATGATATAGACCTTATTGTTATGGGGTCTCACGGGGCCAGTGGGTTTAAAGAGATGTTTATTGGCTCTAATACAGAAAAAGTTGTGCGCACATCAGAAGTACCTGTGCTTGTTATTAAAAAGGAAGAGCCTGAATTTGCACCTAATACTTTTGTATTTGCCTCTGACTTTGATGCAGAAGTAAAAGAGCCTTTTGCTAAAGTTGTAGATTTTGCCAACAGTTTTGATGCTAAACTGCACCTTGTTTATATAAACACACCCAACAACTTTAAATCTACCCATGCTACAGAAAAACTTATTAATGACTTTGCAGGTGGGTTTACCTTTAAAAATGGTTACAGTACTTATATCTATAATGATGTAAATGTAGAAAAAGGCATATTACATTTTGCCAACCAGGTAAATGCCAACCTTATTGGTATGTGTACCCATGGCCGCAAGGGCATTGCTCACTTTTTTAACGGCAGTATAAGTGAGGACCTTGTAAACCATGCCGTGAGGCCCGTGGTAACGTTTAAAATATAATTGTATAGCAAAAATTTAATATTAAAAAAGCCGGAGGAAAATTTTTCTCCGGCTTTTTTAATTACTACTTACTGTAAATCATTATCTTGTAAAACAAAAAAACCTCCCGGATTTACCAGGAGGTTTTATGTTGGTCTACTAGGACTCGAACCTAGAATGACTGAACCAAAATCAGTAGTGTTACCATTACACCATAGACCAATATTGCTCTTTGCGGGTGCAAATGTAACACTAAATTTTTTTAATGCAAATTTTTATTACAAAATATTAAAGTTTGATTTTTTGCGTTAACAATTTAAACCAATAAACACATAACCCGCATGACTGATATTACTTTTAAAAAATGGAATACCTTAACCGGATGGTTGCTTTTTTTAATTGCATTTACCGTATACAACCTTACTGTTGAACCTACCGTAAGTTTTTGGGATTGCGGAGAATATATTTCAACCTCTGCAAAATTACAGGCAGGCCACCCGCCCGGTGCACCGCTTTTTCAAATTTTGGGTGCTGTTTTTGCCCTGTTTGCCTCATCGCCACAAAATATTGCCTATATGGTCAATATGGTATCGGTACTTTCGGGCGCTTTTACAATTTTGTTTATGTTTTGGTCGCTCACCATACTGTTAAAACAACTTTTCCCTAACGGCAGCCACCTTAAAAAAGAAAACAGTTTCATGATATTTGGTGCAGATGCAATAGGCGCCCTTACCTTTTTATTTTCAGATAGTTTTTGGTTTAATGCCACAGAGGCAGAGGTATATGCCATGGCATCATTATTTATAGCCCTGTTGCTTTGGGCCGGGCTGCGCTGGGGCGAAGAAATGCACAAACCACAAGGTAACCGATGGTTATTATTAATAGCGCTGTTAACAGGCTTTTCATTCGGTGTGCATTTTGTGGCACTGCTTACCATTCCCTCAATAGGACTTATCTATTATTTTAAAAACTATAAAACCATTACCATAAAAAAATTTATTATAGCCAATATTGCCATAGTGGTATTACTGTTATTTGTATTTGTCTTTTTACTGCCCTATACACTGGCCTTATTTGCCAAAGCCGAAATTTTTATGGTAAACAGCATGGGCATGCCTTTTCATTCCGGCACATTATGCATGTTTCTTTTACTGGCTTCGTTTTTTTATTTTGGCTTGCAATACACCCGCAAAAAAAACCTTCCGTTATACAATACGGCATTGCTATGCATACTTTTTTTGTTTGTTGGTTTCTCGGCCTGGATGATGCTGCCTGTACGGGCCAATGCAAATGTGGTTATTAACGAAAATAACCCGGCAGATGCTGCCGACGTACTGGCGTATTATAACCGTGAGCAATACCCTGAGCAAAAAGTGTTTTACGGTCCGCTGTACACCTCTGCATATTCCGGGCTGGATAAAAACCAACCTTATATTGATGAAAAACCAAATTATGAGCGTAATGATAAAACACATCGTTACGAGGTTGTGAATGAGTATAAAAATGCACGTCAAAATTTAGATAGTGCGCATAAAGCTATTTTGCCGCGCATGGTTGCCCCTGACAGGGCTGCTAATTACATGGCGTATGCCGGTGCGCCAAAATTCCGGTTAAATCCAAATTATGATTTTTCGCACGAACTTATACAGTATGGCGTTAATATAAACACTATTTCCCAGGAAGAAGCCGGCGCAGCCATAGCAAAGCTAAGAGGGCAGACCGAACAACTTATTGGCGAAGTTAAGGCGGCCTATAACAGAGGTGAAATAGACAACAGGGAGCTGGATAACTTTTTAAAAGAATATGGTGAAAAACTTATTGTAGAGAAACCCACGTTAGGGCAAAACATGGCTTTTATGGCAAACTACCAGTTTGGCTATATGTTTGGACGTTACCTTATGTGGAATTTTGCAGGCCGACAGAGCGATATACAGGGGGAAGGAGATAATATAAACGGCAACTGGCTAAGTGGTATTACATTTATTGACGAAGCCCGCCTGGGCCCGCAGGAACACCTCACTACCGATATGCTCAAAAACAAAGGGCGTAATACCTATTTCCTTTTGCCTTTTATTTTAGGCATAGCCGGGCTGGTATACCACGCGCGTAAACACCCTAAGAGTTTTTATATTTTATTGGCACTTTTCCTTATTAACAGCATAGCGCTTAAAATATTCCTTAACGAAAAACCTTTTGAAGTACGCGAAAGGGATTATGTAATGGTTGGCGCTTATTATGTTTTTGCCTTATGGGTAGGCTTTGGGGTATTTTCTTTTTGTAAAGCACTGGCGCCTTTATTACGCCCCCGGATTGCCATACCTGCAGCATTGTTAACCTGCCTGTTTGCTGCCCCGGTATTAATGGCCTCTGAAAACTGGGACGACCACGACCGTTCCGGCCGCTATACTGCGCTTGCTATGGCAAAAGCCTTTCTGGACTCCTGCGAACCCAATGCTATTTTATTCACCATTGGTGACAATGACACCTTTCCGCTTTGGTATGCTCAGGAAATAGAAGGGTACCGTACTGATGTACGCGTAATTTGCAATACCCTTTTGCCAACTGACTGGTATATTGATGCCATGAAGCGGCAGGCATATGATTCGGCAGCGGTGCCCATATCTTTTAAACACGATCAGTATGTGGGCAATAACCGGGATTTTGTACTGTATTATCCTAAAACTGATGAACGCATTAGTATAGATGAATTTATCAACTTTATAAAACTGGAAGATGAACGTGCCACGGTTGAATTGCGCAATGGGCACAGGGTACATTACTATCCTTCTAACAAAGTGCGTTTTGCTGTTGACAGGGATACTGTTATTAAAAATAAAGCGGTACCACCCGGGCAATATAATAACATTGTAGCGTATATTGACATTGACCTTCCTGAAAGTGCTATTTACAAAAATAACCTGATGATGCTGGACATCATCCGAAATAATAACTGGAAAAGGCCTATTTACTTTTCTATGGGAAGTACTGATGAAGAAAGTTTCGGTTTTATGAAAAATTACCTGCAACTAACAGGGGTAGTGTATAAACTGGTTCCTGTTAAAACAGAAGTAACCCAAGATGATGGGCCAATGGATATGGGGTATGTAGACAGCAAAACCATGTATGATACAGTAATGCACTGGGACTGGGGCAACAGTAGTGACGACACTATTTACCACGACCCCGAAACACGCCGAAACAGTATTACCTACCGCTACACCATGAGCCGCCTGGCCGATACGCTTATAGAAGAAGGGCAAATTGAGAAAGCGCATAATATAGCAGACCTGGCACTTAAACACATGCCGGTAAATAAAATGGGTTATTACCTGGCTACACAGCCTTTTGCTGATGCCTATTATAAAACCGGGGATATTGCAACCGCTCGTAAGCTTTTAGAAACACTTGTGCAAAAATACCGGGAAAACCTGTTGTATTATAACTCGCAAAAAATTAGCTGGCAAAACAGCCATTATAATGATATTGCGGGAGATATAGAGCGTTACCGCAATTTACTGCATATAGCAAAACAAAATAATGACATAGATTTTTATAACCGCCACAAAAAAGCATTTAACCAAACCAATACTGTTTTTAGCCGTTTTAATCGTAAAAATGAGTAATATCATTTTAAAATGCAAAGGCCACGTAAAGCACAACGGTATTTTTAACCTGAACTCCGTTTTATATTCACAAAAAATAGTTTCTTTGCATATAGAATAATATTGGATCAATATAACTTTACATGATAACTTTTAACTATAAAAAATGGAATACCATTTTAGGGTGGACCGTTTTTGCTATTGCGCTCATTGTTTACATTATTACCGTAGAGCCTTCACTGAGTTTTTGGGATTGCGGTGAATATATAGCTACATCGGCCAAGCTGGAAGTAGGACACCCACCCGGTGCCCCGCTGTTTCAGATGATGGGTGCATTTTTTGCCATGTTTGCTAACGGTGCCGAAAATGTGGCCTACATGGTAAATATCATGTCAGTATTTTCCAGTGCATTTACCATATTATTTATGTTTTGGTCTTCTACCATAATTTTACGCAGTGTGGTAGAAAAATTTTCTGAAATTGACACTAATAATGCCATTGCCATATTGGGTACTTCGGCAGTTGGCGCGCTAACTTTTACGTTTTCTGATAGTTTCTGGTTCAATGCCGAAGAAGCAGAGGTATATGCCATGGCTTCTTTATTTATAGCCCTGCTGCTTTGGCTGGGCCTGCGCTGGGGGCAGGATATGCATACCCCGCGTGGCAATAAATGGCTGCTGATTATATCATTGGTTGTGGGGCTGTCTTTCGGTGTCCACTTTATGGCTATACTGGCCATACCTACCATTGGGTTTATATATTTCTTTAAAAACTATAAAGTAGTAACTGTAAAAAACTTTATTATAGCCAATATTGTTATCATAGCGATACTTCTTTTCATCTTCAAGTTACTATTGCCTTACACTATGGCGCTTTTCGGTAAAACCGAAATTTTTATGGTAAACTCCCTTGGCTTGCCATTTAACTCCGGTTCGCTCTTTGTGTTTTTTGCCATAGTGGCTGCATTTTATTTTGGCCTGCGCTATACCCGTAAAAAAAACTATCCGTTATACAATACCATATTACTTTGTGTATTGTTTATATTTATTGGTTTTTCTACCTGGATGATGTTGCCCATACGGGCTAATGCCAATGTGGTAATTAACGAAAACCGCCCAAGCGATGCCGCCGAGGTGCTTGCCTACTATAACCGCGAGCAATATGGTGAGCAGAAGCTTTTTTATGGCCCTATGTATAGCGATACCTACAGCGGTCTGGATACTGAAAACCCTTACCTTGATGAAAAGCCCAATTACCAGCGCGATTATAAAACCGGTAAATACGTAATTGTAAACAATTATAAGAACGCCAAACAAAATACCGATGATGCCCATAAAGGTTTTATGCCAAGGATGTGGAGCCCTGACCATGCGGTTAATTACATGAGCTTTACCCATCCGCTGGAGTTTAGATTAGACCCTACCTATGATTTTACAGACGACCTTTATCAAATGGGTATGCCTTTAAACCAGCTTAATGAAGAAGAATTAGGCCGGGCTCTGGCTGAGGTGCGCAACCAGGTGGAAGAATCTATAAACCAGTTTAGGAATGACTACAGGGCCGGCCGCGCCAACCTGAACGATTACAGCCGGTTTTTAAACAAATACAGCCGTTACCTTATTGTGGAAAAACCTTCCTTTCTGGACAATATGCAGTTTATGTTCCAGTTTCAGTTTGACTATATGTATTTCCGTTACCTGATGTGGAATTTCTCCGGAAGGCAAAATGACATACAGGGCAAATATGACAAATTTGACGGCAACTGGTTAACAGGAATCAAACCTTTTGATGAAATAAGGCTGGGCTCTCAGGATAATTTAACTACTGACCAGAAAAACAATAAAGCGCGTAATACCTATTTTATGCTGCCTTTTATACTGGGCATTATAGGCCTTGCTTTTCATGCCCGTAAAGACCCTAAGAGTTATTATGTGTTACTCACGTTATTTTTATTCACCGGCCTTGCCCTTAAAATATATCTTAACGAAAGGCCTTTTGAACCCCGCGAAAGGGATTATGCACTGGTAGGTTCGTTTTTTGTTTTTGCCATATGGGTAGGCTTTGGTGCTTATGCTATTTATGATTTTATAAAAACAAAACTTTCAGCCAAAATTGCGGGGCCAGTAGTTATTGCTGTTACCATGCTGGCAGCGCCAATACTTATGGCTTCCCAAAACTGGGATGACCATGACCGCAGTAACCGCTACACTGCCCTGGCTATGGCTAAGGCATACTTATCTTCGTGCGAGCCAAATGCCATATTATTTACCATTGGCGATAATGATACTTTTCCGCTATGGTATGCGCAGGAAGTTGAAGGTTACCGCACCGATGTGCGTATTGTAAATACCAGCCTGTTTATGACCGACTGGTATATAGACCAGATGAAACGCCAGGCTTATGAAAGCAAGCCAATGCCTATAAGTTTTACACACGACCAGTATAAGCAGGGCACACGCGATTATATGCTGTATGTGGGCGGCACAGATGCACGATGGGATATTGGGGATTATCTGGAATTCCTGAAATCTGATGATTCACGTACTACGAGAGAGTTACGCAATGGCCATAAAGTACATGTTTACCCTACCAACAAATTGCGTATTACTATAGACCGAGACCAGATTATTAAAAATAAAGTGGTGCCGCAAAAGTTATACGACTCTATTGTGCCTTATATTGACATTGATATTAAAGGCGATGCATTGTACAAGAACCGCCTGATGATGCTGGATCTTTTTTATAACAATAACTGGGAACGCCCTATATATTTTACCGGGGGTAGTTTTGGTGATGATGACTACCTGTGGATGAAAGATTACCTGGAACTGGACGGGCTAGTGTACAAACTGATTCCGGTAAAAACAGCAATTCCTGAAGACGGCAGCCCGCTTGATATGGGATATATTGATGCAGATAAAATGTATGACATTGTTATGGCATGGGATTGGGGCAATAGCGGCAGCCCGGATATTTACCATGACCCTGAAACACGTAAAAACAGTATTACTTACCGCACTAACCTGGCCCGCCTTGTAGAGAACCTTATCAATGAAGGTAAAAATGATAAGGCTAAAAAAGTAATAGACCTTGCCATGAAAGAAATGCCGGTAGAATACTTTGGCTATTATACTTTATTAGAGCCTTTTGCCGCCGGATATTATGAACTGGGTGAAAAGGCCAAGGCGAGGGAGTTACTGGATAAACTGATAAAGAAATACCAGGAAGAACTTACTTTTTATAAGGGCTTAAGCATACGCGACCAAAACAGTGCTGCCAGCGACATTTATGTGAGCATTGAGCGTTATCGTAGCTTGCTGTTACTTATGAAAGATGCCGGTGATGATGACAGGTATAATGCAGCACGTAAAACATTTAATGAGTATAAAAACAAATTTCCCCACCTTGGGTTAGATAATGAATAAAAAGAGGATGCTTCGGCATCCCTTTTTTATTACATAAGTTAACACTATGAAATGGTACTGGGTTAAAACCGGAAAGATAGTTAAGAAGTTATTTAGCGGTTACGTTTGGGATAAAACCGTTACCGGTAACACGGTATACCTTACTTTTGATGATGGCCCCACACCCGGCATTACCACATGGATACTGGAGCTTTTAAAACAGCATGATATTAAAGCTACTTTTTTTTGCATTGGCAAAAATATTACTGCCAACCCTAAGCTTTTTGAGCAGGTAGCAGCAGAAGGCCACAGTATAGGTAACCACACCTATAACCATGTAAACGGATGGCATACAGATTATAAAGAATATATAGATGATATGGAAGCCTGCGAAGCTACCATTGCAAATAAGGTGCCTGTACAAAAGCTTTTCAGACCACCGTACGGAAAGATGAAACGCAAACAGGGAAATTTTATTAGAAAAAAAGGGTATAAGATAATAATGTGGGATGTTTTGAGTGCCGATTTTGACCAATCTATCACTCCTTTGCAATGCCTTGAGAATGTAATAAATAATGCTACTGCGGGCAGCATTATTATATTTCATGACAGCCTTAAGGCCGAAAAAAACCTGCGCTTTGCGCTGCCAAAAACAATAGAGACACTAAAACAAAAGGGATATAATTTTGCAGCCTTACCTTAAACCTGTTCTTTTACAAGGCTTATTATAGTGTTAGCATCCAGTTCGCCACTTTGCCTCCATACCATTTGGCCGTCTTTATATATCATAAGTGTCGGCAATCCTTTTATCCTCAGGGCATCGGCAAGTTCCTGATTTTTATCCACATCAATTTTTATCACTTTGGCCTTATCGCCAAGGGCAGCCGCTACATCCCTGATTACGGGATGCATGGAAACCGAAGGCTCATTCCATTCTGTATAAAAATCTATAAGTACGGGTACTTCTGAGCTGATAAGTTCTCCGAATTTTGACATAAAGGAGTTTTAATTAAATATACAACCTATATTGGGTGAAAATTTCATACAAATATAGCATTTTTACAATATGGTGCTGCTAATTAACCTTTTTTTAGTGTAATAACTGTAATTTCCGGCCAAATCCCCGTCCTGCCGCCATAGCCATGAAAACCAAAACCCCGGTTTACATAAATATAACGCCCTAAATGCTCATAAAGCCCTGCCCACTGTTTATAAATATATTGTACAGGGCTCCATTTTATATAAGGGGGTACTTCTATACCAAACTGCATGCCATGGGTATGCCCGCTTAAAGTAAGGTGATAATTATGCGGGCTGTTTTTAACAACACTGTTCCAATGGCTTGGGTCGTGGCTCATCAGCACTTTAAAATCTCCGGGGGTCAACCCTTCAGAAGCTTTTTCAAGGTCTCCTGCTTTTTTAAAATTAAGGCCCCAGTTTTCTACCCCGGCAAGGGCTATTTCCTGACCTTTCTTCTTAATTTTTACATTTTCATTCAATAACAATTTAAAGCCTATGCGCCCATAAAGCGCTTTAATGGCCTCAAAGTTTTTATCTTTTGCTGCTTGTGACGGCCACTCGGCATATTCACCGTAATCATGGTTACCTAAAACTGAAAACTTTCCATAGGGTGCATTTTCAATTTTATTAAAAGCATCAATCCACGGATGCATTTCCTCCGCATACGTATTTACTATATCACCCGTAAAAAGTATAAGGTCTGCATTTTGCTCATTAATAAGGTTAATGGCATATTCAATTTTTTCGGCATTATCCAGGCTTCCGCTGTGCACATCAGATATCTGGGTAATTATAAAACCATCAAAATTATCAGGCAAATCGGTAAAAGTGAGTGTTTTTTTGCGCACTTTAAAATTATACTTTCCTTTTGCAATGCCATATAATAATGAAAGAAAAGGTATTGCAGCAAGCCCCATAGCCGTAAGGCTGACAAATTTTCTCCTCTCGGGTAAAAACCCACCTTCTCGCCCTTTAGTTATCAAATTGATACCACCTGCTATAATACGCACAATATCTTCCCCTAAAAGAATAATGGTAATGATCATTTTTGGTAATAAGGTGAGCAGCAGCAAGGCAACGGTAAACAGCGATCTTTTTGTTTGCCCGTGAGACCTGTCAAACGTAACAAAAGAATAAATTATATAGGCTAAAATAATAAGGGAAACCGCAAGATAAGCCCATTGTATCCATTTGGTTTTTATTACTGTCCTTACAGCTATGTAAGTATAAATTTCTGCAACAAGGCCAAAAAACAGGAAGAAAATTAATATGTAGCGAAACATTAGCGTAAATTATATCTGCCGAAAGCCATCACAAAACGTGCCATAAAGTTTATGTCAGTATGCCATGTCATGCTATGCTGTTATCACAGGATATAAGTATATACAGCCTATGTTTACCAGTGTGTATAATTTTAGCAAAACGCTATCATTCTGTTAGGGTTTCATTCACACGTTATGCATTATATTTGGCACATAAAGTAAAAGAAACGCTATTATAACTCTATATATACAACACCCTGTTATTTATTTAGATAGCAGGGTGTTCCCTTTATTAAACATTTGGGGCTTTCTATTCTGCTGGCGTTTGTTTATTTTTACCAAACAAATAACAACTTCATGTCACAGCAAAAACGACTTTTTCTTCTTGATGCATACGCACTTATATTCCGTGGATACTATGCTTTGATAAAAAACCCGAGAATTAACTCTAAAGGAATGGACACCAGTGCTATAATGGGTTTTATGAATTCATTGCTGGATGTTATTAAACGGGAACAGCCCGATCATCTTGCGGTAGCATTTGATAAAGAAGGAAGCGCTGTGCGTACTGAAATGTTTGCTGATTATAAAGCCCACCGCGACGAAACGCCCGAAGCCATAAAAATAGCTGTACCCTATATACAGGAAATACTTAAAGCCATGCACATACCGGTAATTGAGGAAGCCGGGTGCGAAGCGGATGACCTTATTGGTACCGTGGCAAAGCAGGCCGAAAAGCAGGGCTATCAGGTGTTTATGGTAACACCTGATAAAGATTTTGCCCAGCTGGTAAGCGAAAATATATTTATGTACCGCCCGGCAAGAATGGGCAACGCTATAGAAATATGGGGCATACCCGAAGTACTGGAGCGTTTTGAAATAGAACGTACCGAGCAGGTTATTGATTTTTTAGGAATGATGGGTGATGCGGTAGACAACATTCCCGGGTTGCCGGGAGTAGGAGAAAAAACCGCAAAAAAATTACTAAAAGAATATGGCAGTATGGAAAACCTGCTGGCCAATACGCATGAGCTTAAAGGTAAAATGCGTGAAAAGATTGAAGCCAGTAGAGATTTGGGTATGCTCTCAAAAAAACTTGCTACCATAATAACCGACTGCAATGTAATTTTTAATGAAAAAGATTACGAATTAAGCAAACCTGACACCGAAAAGGTTGAGGCGCTGTTTAATGAACTGGAGTTCCGCCGGATGATGGAGCAATTTCATAAACTCTTTTCTCATGGGGAAGAGTATGACGAGATAAAGAATACCGGCTACTCCCCTACTAAAACAATTACAAACCAGGAACAGCAATTTTCTTTATTTGAGGAAGGCGCTGCCGATGAAAGCGCAGGGCATTCAGGTTTTTACAATACGCTTGAAAACACCGACCATTTTTACCAATCGGTACAGGGCAACCTTGCTATAAACCTTTTATTGCAAGAACTGCTTAAACAAACAAGCGTGAGTTTTGATACCGAAACCACCGGTATATGCGCCCTTACGGCAGAGTTAGTTGGGATTTCCTTCTCGTGGGAAAAAGGCAGGGGATTTTATGTACCCATACCGGCAGAGCGTGAACAGGCACAGGAGATTGTAGATAAATTTCGTTCGTTTTTTGAAGCAGAACATATAGAAAAGGTGGGGCAAAACCTGAAGTACGACCTGGAAATACTGGCCAATTATGGCATAACGGTTAAGGGTAAATTTTTTGACACCATGATTGCCCACTACCTTATTAACCCGGACATGCGCCACGGTATGGACATACTGGCAGAAACGTACCTGAAATATTCGCCCATGCCCATTGAGGCGCTTATAGGGAAAAAAGGTAAAAACCAAAAAAGTATGCGCGATGTGGAACTGGAGCTTATTAAGGAATATGCCGTTGAAGATGCTGATGTTACCCTGCAACTGAAAGAGGTTTTTGAACCACGCCTGCAACAAACCGAAACCCAAAAACTTTTTGAAGAAATAGAGATACCGCTAATGCCGGTTTTAGCCGCAATGGAAACTGAGGGCATTAACCTTGATGTGGCTTATTTAAAAGAGCTGTCATCAGTATTAACAGATGACATAAAAACCCTTGAACTGCGTATTTATGAAACCGCAGGCCAATCATTTAACCTAGGCTCCCCAAAACAATTGGGCGAAATTTTATTTGACAAGCTTAAAATAGGCGGGGCAAAACAGAAAAAAACAAAAACAGGGCAATATGCCACTGGTGAAGAGATACTGTCTTACCTCGCTAAAGACAACCCGGTTGTGCAGGATATTTTAGACTGGCGCCAACTGGTAAAACTACAAAACACTTATGTAGATGCACTACCCTCTCAGGTAGAACCCCGTACTGGCCGCGTGCATACCGATTATATGCAAACCGTAGCAGCAACGGGACGGTTAAGCAGCAATAACCCCAACCTGCAAAATATACCTATACGCACTGAGCGCGGCAGGCAAATACGCAAAGCCTTTGTGGCGCGTGATGAAAACCATACGCTTTTAAGTGCTGACTACTCCCAGATTGAGTTGCGTATTATTGCAGCATTAAGCGGCGATACAGATATGATACGCTCTTTTCAAAACCGGGAAGACATCCATGCCAGTACGGCGGCAAAGGTATTTAATGTAGCCTTAGCCGAAGTAACACGGGAACAGAGGAGCAATGCCAAAACCGTAAACTTTGGCATTATATATGGCGTTTCGGCATTTGGGTTAAGCAACCAAACATCGCTTAGCCGTTCAGAGTCGAAAGACCTTATTGATGCCTATTATGCTACCTACCCTATGCTGAGAAACTATATAAACCAACAGGTAGAATTTGCCCGTGAAAATGGTTATGTAAGCACTATTTCAGGCAGAAGAAGGTATTTAAAAGACATTAATTCGGCTAATGCCGTTGTACGTGGCGCGGCAGAGCGTAATGCTGTAAATGCCCCTATACAGGGCAGCGCTGCTGATATTATTAAAATTGCCATGATAAACATTCATAAAAAACTTACCGAAGAAAACTGGAAAAGCAAAATGCTGCTACAGGTACACGATGAATTGGTTTTTGATGTTTATAACGAGGAGCTGGAGCGTATACAACCCCTAATAAAGCATGAAATGGAAAATGCTTTTGAAATGGCTGTACCACTGGAAGTAGAAATTGGCACCGGGCCTAACTGGCTTGAGGCGCATTAAGCCCGAGCTTTAATTATTTTTTTTACACCTTGTACTTCATTGCCAGGTGCACCACCTTTTTGGTATCAAAAAATTCATCAGAAAAATAATCAGAAAGCTCATAGAGCGTTACGCGCTGAAACACGCTGAGCTCTTCGGTAAGGTCTCCGCCCTTTAGGTATAGTATACCATTGGGCAGCGTATGCCTTTGCTCTTTCTTAACTTTGCCACGTACCCATTTTACAAAATCGGGCATGTTGGTAACAGCGCGGCTTACTATAAAATCGAATTCTGCATTAATATTTTCGGCGCGTTTTTGTTCGGCACGCACATTTTTCAACCCCAGGGCTGCGGCAACTTCCTGCACTACTTTTATTTTTTTAGCAATAACATCTACCAGGTAAAATTGCGTTTCAGGAAATAATATGGCCAACGGTATACCGGGAAAACCACCACCCGTACCCACATCAAGTACGCTGGAACCCGGCTCAAAGGTCATTACTTTGGCAATACCCAGGGAGTGCAGCACGTGGCGTGTATACAATTCGTCTATATCTTTACGGCTAATTACGTTTATTTTAGCATTCCAGTCTTTATATAGCCCTTCAAGTGCGCCAAACTGTTCCTTTTGGGTATTTGTAAGGTCAGGAAAACAGTGTAGAATTTCCTCCATGTTTAATTTTTTACAAAAGTACAATTTTCAGTTATGAAATTTTATGCTTATTTATGCATTTCACTTTTGATTAATAATTACCTTTGGTACTCTACTATTTAAGTGCAATATGACTTCAATCCAACCTGTTTTTTCAAAAAAAGACTCCCTAAAGTTTTTCAGGACGCTCAATAAGCGTGTTAACGAATATTTTAAAGAAAATAATATAAAAAAAACCGGAAACTGGAAGCTGCACCTTAAAGCGGCTGTAATGTTTTCGCTCTACCTGGCACCCTATTTTATAATCCTTACACTTGATTTGCCCTGGTGGGCTCAATTGCTGCTTACCATAACTATGGGTGTGGGCATGGCTGGCATAGGCATGAATGTTATGCACGACGCCAATCACGGCTCGTACAGCGGCAAAAGCTGGCTTAATAAAATAATGGGTAGCAGCATGTACCTGCTGGCAGGCAACGTAAACAACTGGCAGATACAGCACAACGTGCTGCACCATACCTATACAAACATACATGGTCATGATGAAGACCTTGAGGCCGGGCGCATCATCCGCTTTTCTAAGTCGGCGCAATGGATGACCATACACAAGTTTCAGCACTACTACTCGGTATTCCTTTATGGATTGCTTACGTTTAACTGGGCCATTACTACCGACATCAAACAGATGCGCCGCTACATTAAGCGCGGCCTGGCGTACGGAAAATTCCAAAGCCCGGTAAAACAATGGACTATATTGGTAATTACCAAAATAATTTACATTGCCATATGGATAGCACTGCCTATCATAATCGGCATTGCCTGGTGGAAGGTAATGATAGGCTTTTTTGTAATGCATTATGTTGCGGGGCTTATACTTAGTATTGTATTTCAGCTGGCTCATATTGTAGAGGAAACCGACAACCCTATGCCGGGTGAAAATGGCGAAATGGAAAATACCTGGGCCATACACCAGCTGTATACCACCGCTAATTTCGCACCTAAAAACCGTTTTGTAAACTGGTTTACAGGAGGGCTTAATCATCAGATAGAGCACCATATTTTTCCAAACATAAGCCATGTGCATTATAAAAAAATAGCCGAAATAGTAAAGCAAACTGCTAAGGAACATAACCTGCCATACCATGAGTTTCGCACCATGCGAGGGGCTATATTTGCCCACTTTAAACATCTTAAAGAATTGGGGATGAAGCCAGCTGTAGTTTAATTTGCTGAGAGGCTTATGGAAATAGTAGCAGAAACGTTAAAGTTATATGAGGTAACAATTATACATAACCTTTATATTAGCCTGCTCACTGTAAAACTGTTTTCCTGTTTTCTTGCGAAAGAAGCATATACTATTTCTAAACAAATTATCCGTTGGCTTATTATCAGCAGCGGCGGTTTATCCATCTTAAGCTGGATTATATATTTGGTCACAGCTAATAATATGTCTTATTCTTCAAGGGCTACGGGGCCTTATGCGGCTATGTATTGGCTTCTTATTTTCTTTTCCTGTATGCTTCCATTTGTATTGTTGTTTAAAAAATTTAAATACAAAGGCTGGGCAATATTTCTTGTGGCTCTCCTCATAAACACGGGCTGGCTTTTTGAGCGTTTTGTAATAATAGTTACGAGTTTGCACAGGGATTATTTGCCTTCCAGTTGGTCTATATATAATTCATTTGAACCATTACTTACCACATTGATTCGTGGTGTACTGATCGGTTTTTTTTTATAACAGGTATCAGTTTTGTTGTGACGAAGTACTCAAAAACTACCCGGAATAATGTAAACGTATTAAAATGAAACACAATTATAATTTCAATAGTTATCTTTGTATTGATTTTAAACTGCATAATACATAAAAAAGATGAACGCGCTTTCAGACAGGATCAACAACTTATCTACATCGCAAACGCTGGCCATGGCCGCAAAAGCAAGGGAACTTAAAGCCCAAGGTAAAGACATTATAAGCCTTAGCCTTGGAGAACCCGATTTTAATACGCCGGAGTTTATTAAAGAAGCCGCCATACAGGCCATACATGATAATTACAGCGCCTACCCTCCGGTAGATGGTTATGCCGAACTGAAGGAGGCCATTATTTTAAAATTTAAACGTGATAATGGGCTGGACTATAAAGCGTCTCAAATTGTGGTTTCAACAGGGGCTAAACAATCGCTTTACAACTTATGCCAGGTATTGCTTAACCCTGGTGACGAGTGTATTTTACCTGCACCCTATTGGGTAAGCTATGCCGAAATGGTAAAAATGGCTGAGGCTACTCCGGTAGAAGTGCCTACCAGTGTTGAGAGTGATTTTAAAATTACCCCGGCACAACTTGAAGCAGCCATTACACCAAAAACCAAGCTGATGATGTTCAGTTCTCCCTGCAACCCAAGCGGCTCGGTTTATAATAAAGAAGAATTAACAGCGCTTGCCAAGGTGCTTGAAAAACATCCTGATATTTATGTAATATCAGATGAGATATATGAACACATTAACTACAGCGGCAGTTTTTGCAGCATTGCCACTATACCGGGCATGTATGAGCGTATTATTACTGTAAATGGTGTAGCCAAAGCTTTTGCCATGACAGGATGGCGTATAGGTTATATAGGCGGGCCGGAGTTTATTGCCAAAGCCTGTACCAAAATGCAGGGGCAGGTAACCAGCGGTGCTAACAGTATTGCACAGCGCGCTACTATCACGGCACTACAGGCAGACCCAAGTGTATTGAAAGATATGGTTGATGCTTTTCACCGCAGGCGCGATTTAGTAGTAGGGTTAACCAATGATATTGAAGGGATGAAGGTGAACGTACCCGAGGGGGCATTTTATGTTTTCCCGGATGTATCATACTACTTTGGAAAAACATTAAAAGGTATGGAAATTAAAGATGCCAACGACCTTTCCATGTTCCTTTTAGAGCATGCCAATGTAGCTACCGTAACCGGCGATGCTTTTGGCAACCCTAACTGTATAAGGCTTTCATACGCTACCAGTGATGACGCATTGAAAGAAGCCTTTAAACGAATAAAAGAAGCTTTAACCGCATAACACTATCCCGCCCAACGGCGGGATTTTTTATACCTTTGCCCTTACAAAACCTTAAACAAACGGCAACTTTTTAAAACATGCAAAAAAAAATAGTATTATTAGGATCAGGAGAACTGGGAAAAGAATTTGTAATAGCCGCACAGCGCATTGGCCAGACAGTTATTGCAGTTGATAGTTATGAAGGCGCACCCGCCATGCAGGTTGCAGATGGCTTTGAAGTAATTAACATGCTTGATGGCGCTGCGCTGGATGCTGTTATAGCTAAATACCAACCTGATTTTATAGTACCCGAAATAGAAGCCATACGTACCGAGCGTTTTTATGATTATGAAAAGCAAGGCATTACTGTTGTACCTTCGGCCAAAGCAGCAAACTTTACCATGAATCGTAAAGCCATACGGGATCTTGCTGCTAAAGAGCTTGGCCTGCGTACTGCAAATTACCGCTATGCTACCTCAGCCGAAGAGCTTCAAAAAGCAGTAGCCGAAGTAGGCATGCCTTGTGTAGTAAAGCCCTTAATGTCATCAAGCGGAAAAGGACAAAGCACTATTAAAACACAAGACGATATAGAAAAAGCATGGAAATATGCTGTTGAAGGCAGCCGTGGCGATGTGGTAGAGGTAATTGTGGAAGCCTTTGTAAATTTTAATTCGGAAATTACACTATTAACTGTTACCCAAAATAATAACCCAACCTTATTTTGCCCACCAATTGGGCACCGCCAGGAACGTGGTGATTACCAGGAAAGCTGGCAGCCTGCACATGTGAGTGATGCAGCTATAGACGAAGCACAGGATATGGCACGGAAAGTAACCGAAGCTTTGGGTGGAGCAGGAATTTTTGGTGTTGAGTTTTTTCTTGCCGATGAAGGTGTATATTTTAGTGAACTTTCACCCCGCCCTCATGATACAGGAATGGTAACCCTGGCAGGAACACAAAACTTTAATGAGTTTGAACTGCACCTTCGGGCTATACTCAGCCTGCCTATTGCAGAAATAACCCTTGAAAAAACAGGGGCCAGCGCAGTAATACTTGCTACAGGCAGCGGTAAACCAAAATATACTGGTATGGAAAAAATTGCCGCTCTGCCTAGAACTGATTTCCGTATTTTTGGAAAGCCAACAACCCGCCCTTACCGCCGTATGGGTGTAGCACTGGTAAACGACACCCTGCAAACTCCAGTTGAGGAAGTTGTTGAAAAAGCGAAAGATGCGGCAAAACTTGTTGTGGTTTCCGAAAAATAATTATACAAACACCATCTTTCTTAAATTTTTATTGTTTTTAACAAGGCATTACTCGCTAAGTAGCTATTTTTGTTTTAAAGATAGTAGCCTATATGAAATTGTTGATTGTAGAAGATGAGCCCAACCTGCTCTCGATAATCCGTAAAGGGCTTTCGGAAAAAAACCACGATGTGAGCGCAGTGTTAGACGGTACTACCGCCCTGCAAATGATTGCTGCAAACACGTATGATGTGGTAGTACTTGATGTTATGCTGCCTGATATTAACGGTATAGAAATATGCCGGAGGGTACGCATGGCAGGCAACTATGTACCCATACTCATGCTTACTGCGCTTAACAGTAGCGATAATGTGGTAAACGGGCTTAACTCCGGCGCTGATGATTATATGGCAAAGCCTTTTAAATTTGCCGAGCTTGAAGCCCGCATTAACGCTTTGGCCCGCCGTGCAGGCCAGGATCATAAACAAGCCGAAATTATAAAAATTGATGACCTTGAAATAGACCGCCGCGCCAAAACAGTAGCCCGTGCAGGCGATATTATAACGCTTACTGCAAAAGAATTCCGTTTGTTGTATTACCTTGCCAAAAACAGTGGTACTATATTATCCAGAGAAAAAATACTGGATAATGTATGGAATATTAATTTTGACATGAATACCAATGTGGTAGATGTGTATATTAATTACCTCAGAAAAAAAATTGACAAACCATTTGGCACAAAGCTCATACACACCATAAAAGGGCTGGGCTATGTTTTAAAAACCTGATATGCGCATAAAAAAGAAAATCACCATTAATTACATAGCCCTTTCCTGCATTAGCACATTATTACTTTGCGGTGTGGTATTTTTTCTTTTTAAACGCAATAACGAATATTATTTTGTTAAACGCCTGGTAGACCGCGCTAAAATAGTAGCTTCAATACACTATCAGCACGACCCTGAAAAAGCACAATATTACCGTCAGCTTAAAGCCCACGGGCTGGAAGAACTTATTGATGAGGATGATTATGTGTTACGGGTAAACGGGGCAGAATCGTTTGAATATAATACCCGCCTGCACCTGCCCCCGGAGTTTTATAAAGAAGTGATGGAAAAAGGCTTTGGCTACATACAAAAAAGCCACCAGTATTTTTATGGGCAGGTATTTGACGAAAGCGGCATTAAATATATGGTTATTGTTACCGCGCGCGATGTGCGCGGTACTACCAGTACTATCTACATTTTACGTTTACTGCTAATATGCGGCATTGGCTTTATAACTATAGCTTATTTTTTTGGCCGTTATCTGGCACGCAAGGTTATTAACCCGGTATCGCACATAACAAAAGAGGTAAAACGCATTAGCGCCAGTAACCTGCACAGCCGCCTGCCTGTACCAGACTCTGATGCAAATGATGAAATATATGACCTTGCCGAAACATTTAATGATATGCTGGACCGGCTGGAAACAAGTTTTGAAATACAGGCCAATTTTATTAATAATGCCTCGCACGAATTAAAAACCCCAATAGCCACTATTATTGCAGAGAGTGAGATTGCACTGCTAAAAAAACGCGATGTAACCGAATATGAGCAAACATTGCAGAATATACTGCAACAGGCAACGCGCCTGGGCAACCTTACTGAAAGCCTGCTTAAGCTTACCCAAACCGGGTATGATGGCAAGAAACAGGTACAGGATATAGCGCGCATTGATGAAGTATTAATGGATGTAAAATCGAGCCTGGACAGGCTTTACCCCCAAAACCGCATTACTATAAACCTTGGCAACATGCCGGAAAATGAAGCCTTGCTTACTTTGCCGTGTAACCGGCCTCTGCTGGAGCTTGCTATAGGCAATGTTATTAGTAACGGGGTAAAGTATAGTGATAATGATGAGGTTTTTGTAACTCTTACGGCTACTAAAAAAAACATTCAGATTGTGATTACCGATATAGGTATAGGGATACCACCGGAAGACATCCCATACCTGTATGAACCTTTTTTCAGGGGAAAAGAAGCTACTAAATACAGTGGATACGGATTGGGATTACCGCTGGCCATGAAAATAATACGCATGCATGGCGGAAATCTTTCTGTACAAAGTGAACCAAAAAAAGGCACTATTGTTACTATATTATTTGAAATTTCTCGGGATTAGAATTTCTAATGTAAATTCTTATGAAATTTTAATATTGTTTTAAGCCCCCTGTAATATTCGGATTGTTGATTTGTAATGTAAACCCGCATTACCCATGAAAAACATCCTGATACCTACACAGCTCGAAGGAGATACTACAGACGCCGTAAAGCTGGCAGTAGCTTATGCCGATAAAAAAAAATGCATGATATATCTGCTGCAGGTTTATGATGTTCCTGATATGTATTCTGCAGGGTGGACATTAAAAACTATGGCGCCACAATATACCGCAGCACAATCGGCAGTATTGGATAAGTGCAGGCAGATAATTGATGCAAGCAACAATTGCCGATTAGCCATACACCTGCAATATGGTATAACCAAGCCACTGCTTAAAAATTTAATAGAACATAAGGATATTGGCCTTATAATGCTAACACCTATGTTTATAAAAGACAAAAAAAGCCACGTACTTACCAAAATGCTGCCAAAATGCACCTACCCTTTACTATACCTTGGCTATAATACCAAAAGCACACTCTTTAACAAGGCACTTTATATTGAACAGGAGAAAACAACAGTAGGCCTGCATAAAGTGCAGGAAATAGTGTATAGCGAGTTTAATTTTAATATAGTAAGCAGGGCCTGGGTGCCCAACGAACAAAAACCGGAAGACCTTGCCCCACTGTTAGCTGAGGCAATATTTAAAAATGACATTGACCTGCTTGTGGAAACCCGCTCGGCAGATACCGAGATGAAAAGAAAAAAAAACAGCAAAAGTGTAAATGAGGCCCTTGGCATGCCGGTGCTTTCGCTACACGAACAACTTATTTAAAATACCCCTAATATTATGTTACTAAGAAAAAGAATACCCATGCGATACGTGCTGGGAAAGATAAAAGTAGAATTGGCACTGGTAATTTTATATGCTATTGCTTTTGAAGTTGTTCACCATTTCTATAATGCCGGCTCTGTAAATATACCTATTGCAGTGCCTGCTATTTTAGGTACTATTATATCGTTACTGCTGGCATTTAAAAGTAACCAGGCTTATGACCGTTGGTGGGAAGCCCGCATTGTATGGGGCGCAATAGTAAACGATTCCAGGTCGTTAGTACGCCAGGTTATTGCCTTTTATAAAGATCCTGATTTTAGTATAGAAGCAAATAATTTTAAAGAGCGGTTTGCCAAAAGGCAGGCGGCCTGGTGTTATGCATTAGCACAGTCTTTAAGAGGTAAAGACCCTGTGAAGCCTATAACTACCCTGCTAACACCAGATGAATTGCGTTTTGTAAAAAACTTTAAACACGTACCTAATTCATTGCTAATGCTTCATGCAAAAGACCTTAAAAAAGCGCTTGAAGAAGGTCACATTAATGCGTACCAGCAAGTTGAGATGGATAGTATACTTACCCGCCTGTGTGATGCTATGGGTAAATGTGAGCGTATAAAAAATACTGTGTTCCCTACTACGTATAGTATGTATGTAAGGTTCACGCTGTTTTTGTTTATCATACTGTTGCCTTTTGGATTAAAAGATTCCCTGGGCTGGCTGCAAATACCTGTAGTAGCCGTTATTGGCGCAGCTTGCTTTCTTATCGAAAAAATGGCCATCCACCTACAGGATCCTTTTGAAAGCCGCCCTACCGATACCCCTATGCTTAGTATTTCCACAAACATTGAAAAAAACCTTATGCAGATGGTAAATGAATATAGGGACGAATTTGAGCATGAAGCTGCCACTACTGATGAAAGCCTTGCCAATACCGAGCCTGTAAAAAATGCTTATTTTGTTTTGTAAATAATTGGTTGGTTGATACTCCCCCCAGCGGAGTATTTTAAACCGTCTGCCACACTCACGGCAGGCGGTTTTGTTATTTATATTGCCACTCCCTTAAAAATGCCTTATTTTTGCACCTGCAAACAAACAAGCTAAAAGCAATAGTATGAAAGCATATGTTTTTCCGGGACAGGGAGCCCAGTTTACCGGTATGGGTAAAGATTTGTATGAGAACTCAGCCGAAGCAAAAGAACTTTTTGAAAAGGCAAATGATATTTTAGGCTTCCGCATTACCGATGTAATGTTTGAAGGTACTGCCGAACAACTTAAAGAAACCCGCGTTACACAGCCTGCGGTATTTTTACATTCGGTTATAAAAGCAAAAACACTGGGCGATGCATTTCAGCCGGATATGGTTGCAGGCCACTCTTTAGGTGAATTCAGTGCCCTTGTTGCTGCCGGAGCCCTTACCTTTGAAGATGGTTTAAAACTGGTAAGCCAGCGTGCCCTTGCCATGCAGAAAGCCTGCGAAATTACCCCGAGCACCATGGCTGCTGTACTGGGCTTAGATGATAAAACAGTAGAAGATATTTGCGCTGCTACCGATGGCGTAGTAGTTGCCGCCAATTATAACTGCCCGGGACAGTTAGTAATTAGTGGTGAAACCAAAGCTGTAGAAGCTGCTTGTGAAGCACTAAAGGCTGCCGGTGCAAGGCGTGCCCTTATTTTACCGGTTGGCGGAGCATTTCACAGCCCGATGATGGAGCCCGCACGTGAAGAGCTTGCCGCTGCCATAGAGGCAACAAGCTTTAATAACCCAGTATGCCCTGTATATCAAAATGTACCGGCTACAGCCGTTGACAATGCCGAAGAGATTAAAAAGAACCTTATCACCCAGCTTACGGCGCCGGTAAAATGGACGCAAAGTGTACAAAACATGATTACTGATGGTGCTATCGTATTTATTGAGGTAGGCCCCGGCAACGTGCTACAAGGGCTGGTTAAAAAAATAAATAAAGATGTAGAAACAGCTCAGGGATAGTTTAGCTGTATAGTTTAATTTTCAGTCAGCTATCTTAAATAACTTTTATAAAAAATTAAGCGCTATAAGTATAATATCAATAATAAAAGAAATAAGCGAAAAAAGAAATAAGTAATCCGCAATACGCTCTAAACGTTCTTCGGCAAACTCGTTTTTTGTTCTTATGGAAAGAAAAGAGAGTATTGAGGCTACAGCGAGAAATATTGATATTATAGCCGTTACTTCATCAATATAGGTCATCTCACTTTTACTTGCTACATGAAATGCGGTTATAATTACCAGGCAAAAACCCAAAAGGTTGGTAGAGGTACTTAATATATGTACAGAAGTTTTTCTTTGCCTTGCCATGACTGGTTCTTATTCTATTTTTAGTATTAAATCAAAGCATAGCCGTTGCATTGTCATTGGGTTTCACTTTTATAACATGGCTTTTGTGTTCCCTTGTTTTTAAAAGGTCTAACCCTTCCCGCCACCATATAGCCATTTCTTCTTTATCAAAGATATAAGAATGGGTGGTTAGCAGCCTGTTAATAAAATAAAAATTTATATCAACGTTGTTAGTGGCCGCCTGGAGTTGTGATATAATTAAATCATCATTTGCAATCTGGTTTAGCATAAACTCACTGGTGCGGGCAAAAATATCCAGTGCATTTTGTAACGGTGGGTTGTTGTAGGCTGATTCTTCAAGCCTTAACACGATAGCATCTATAGTAGTAGCCCCTTTTGATATGGCATGTTGCAAGGGTATTAGGTTGCCAAAGCCCCCATCGGCATACTCACAGCCGTCTTTCTTATAAAGGCTCATTAACGGCACCATGTTAGATGATGCCCATATCCAGCCGCAAAAATCTTCGTAACTATAATCGTTAGACGATTTATATTCTACCTGCTCTGTAGTAAGGTTGGCTACAGTAACCACAATTTCTTTATTAAGGGCTTTAATCTTTTCAAAATCAGCTCTGGTAAAATTTTCCTTAATCAGTTTCCTGAGGTTATTACTGTCGCCAAGGGTTTTTTGCCTCCTTATAAACTGTTTTATAATACCAAAGTGGTTAATACCTATTTTTACTTTACCATCTTTCTTTTTAACCTTAAAAGGGCAAACGGTAAAAATATCCGATTGCTCTATGGTAGTATAAAGCCTTTTAATCCTCTCAATATCTCCAAGTGCCAGGAAAGGGATGAGCAGGCTGCCTGTTGATGTACCCACAAAAAGATCGTACTCTTTTTTATCATGCTTTAAAAGGTGCTCTGCCACGCCACCCGCAAAGGCACCTTTACTGCCCCCGCCCGAAATTACCAATGCATTCATCTGATTTTATTGTAATGTCTTTTTCAAATTTAAAAATTAAAAACCCAAATTATAAATTACTGTAGTAAAATATAATTTGGGTTAAAAAAAATGGTATATACAACAGCGTATTACACCCGTTTATTGTATAAAAAACTCCAGTATAGTACTGGTAATAAAGTCTATCTGATCATCATCAAGTTCGGTATGCATGGGTAAAGAGAGTACCTCTTCTACAAGCTGGTTGGTTACCACAAAGTCATTTTCATCATAACGGCTGTCAGCGTAAGCCTTTTGTTTGTGCAATGGTATCGGGTAATAAATGGCACATGGTATACCTTTATCTAACAGATGTTTCATCAGGGCATTACGGTCAGAATTTAAAATCCTGAGTGTGTATTGGTGAAATACATGGCTATCAGTATCGCCTGCAATAGTCGGGGTTATAATATTGGCATGGCCTGCAAATGCTTTGGTATATTTTTCAGCAGCGGCCTGCCTGGCTTTATTATAGCTGTCAAGCAGTGGTAATTTAGCATTTAAAACGGCTGCCTGCACGCTGTCCAGCCTTGAGTTTACCCCTACCACATCATGGTGGTAACGCTCATACATACCATGGTTTACTATACCCCGAATGATATGTGCCAGGTCATCATCGTTAGTAAAAATAGCGCCGCCATCGCCATAACAGCCCAGGTTTTTACTGGGGAAAAACGAGGTTGATGCCACATGCCCAATGGTTCCGGTTTTCTTTTTAGTCCCGTCGGCAAAAGTAAAATCGGCTCCTATGGCTTGGGCATTGTCTTCAATAACATATAGGTTATGCTCTTTGGCAATTGCCATAATATCATCCATATCAGCCGTTTGCCCAAACAGGTGAACTGGCACAATAGCTTTGGTTTTAGGGGTAATGGCCTTACGGATGCCCTCTATAGAAATATTAAACGTATCGGGGTTAACATCTACCAGCACAGGGGTAAGCTGCAAAAGTGCAATTACTTCAACCGTAGCAGCAAAGGTAAAATCAGCCGTAATCACCTCATCTCCGGGCTGTAAACCCAGCCCCATCATAGCAATCTGCAGGGCATCGGTACCATTGGCACACGGTATTACATGCTTTACGCCAAGGTAATCTTCAAGGCTCTTCTGGAAGCTATGTACCTGTGGACCATTTATATAAGCAGTATTATCAAGCACTTCCTGAATAGAAGCGTTAACCGTATCTTTTATATGGTCATACTGTGATTTCAGGTCGACCATTTGTATTTTTTTCATGTTACTGAACGTATTAAAATCATACAAAACTACTAATTAAATACTGCCTTACCAATCAAAAATAGTAATTTAGCAGCTTATTTACCGCTCATGCTGTACCTATATAGTTTTATAACCTTTATAGCTTCTTTTGTACTGAAAATTGTTTCACTTTTTAGCCAAAAAATGAAACTTTTTGTAGAGGGACGCCAGCACGTTTTCAGCACATTAGAAAAATTCGTTCACACTGACGATACCGTGATTTGGTTCCACGCGGCCTCGCTTGGAGAGTATGAACAGGGGTTGCCCATAATGGAGAAAATGAGGGCGCTTTATCCTGAAAGTAAAATTTTACTTACATTTTTTTCACCATCGGGATATGAGATACGAAAAAATACCACTGCCGCAGATGTTGTGGTCTATTTACCGCTTGATACTATAAGCAATGCCAAAAAATTCATGAAACTGGCGCACCCTGATATGGCTTTTTTCATAAAATATGAATTTTGGCCTAACTACCTTAACCAATTGAAAAAATCCGGCACGCCTACCTACCTGATTAGCGGACTTTTCAGGCCCAACCAGGCATTTTTTAAATGGTATGGGGGCATTTACCGCAATGCTTTTAAAGCATTTAACCACTTTTTTGTACAGTACGAGAGCTCTAAAGAGTTACTAAAAACCATTGGTTTTGCTAATGTTACCGTGAGTGGCGATACCCGTTATGACCGCGTAAGCCGCATACTTGAACAAGATAATAGCCTGCCTTTTATAGAAAAATTCATCAACGGTAAAACAACTGTAGTTTTTGGCAGTAGCTGGCCAAAGGATGAAGACATGTTTGTTGATTTCATAAACAGGTCGGTTGATACTAAATTCATAATTGCACCCCATACTTTTGGCGAGGCACACATGCAGGGGTTAAGACAGAGCCTTAAAAAGCCGGTGCTTTTTTATTCGGAAATGGAGGATAAAAACCTTGCAGAGTATGATGTTTTTATTGTTGACACCATAGGGCTTTTAGGCAAAATATACAGCTATGCCGATGTGGCTTATGTGGGCGGGGGCTTTGGCACAGCCGGGCTGCACAACATTTTAGAGCCTGCCGCTTTTGGTATACCTGTGGTTTTTGGCCCTAACCACCAAAAATTTCCCGAAGCAGTTGCACTGGTGCAAAACGGTGGCGCCATTACTGTAAAAGATAAAGCTGAAACTGAACTTGCACTGAGCGAGTTGATATATAATGATACTTACCGGCAGGAAAAAGGCCATATTGCCGAAACTTTTGTAAAAATGAGCCGGGGCGCGGTACATAAAATTATAAACTATATTACCAATGATGACCGAAATAACCTATAAACCTTTTGAAGCTGCCGATGCCGACATTGTAGTGAAAATGATGGGCGAATTTTATGATATAGATAATTACCCCATGGACCCACAAACCTCACGAGCATTGTTTTTTGAATTTATTGATGGTGGCCACCTGGGTAATGGTTGGGTAATTATGTATAATGGTGAACCCGTAGGTTACGTTATACTCACTTTTGTTTTTAGTTTTGAGTATAAGGGGCGTATTGCTTTTTTAGATGAACTCTTTATACTACCCAAAATGCGCGGTAACGGGCTTGGCAAACAGGCACTGGAATTTATAAACCAGCAGGCACGCCTGCTTAATATAAAAATTATTTACCTTGAGGTAGAAGGCCATAACGATGCTGCACTGGGCCTGTACAAAGCCAACAATTACACCCTAAACAAGCGTAAGCTAATGCGGTTGATAGTAGTATAGCTATTGTATTTTAAGGTTGTTCATTATTTTTTTAGCAACGATATGTGATTGATTTGCATCTTTTTTAGAACATTCAAAACTAAACACTAATAACCTGCCCTTAAAGTCGGTATAGAAAGTAAAATAATATTTCCCAAAATTACTATCGGGTATATAAAACTCGTTAAAGGCAATTTTCCTGCCGTTTACACTGGTAAGTCCCTCACTCTTCCATATGGCAGCTGGCAACTGACTTTTCAGGTCGTAGGCCATACGGTCTTCAATCTCCGGCAGGGTGGCTTGTGTAGCCTCTCTATCAGTCTTTTTTATGGTAAAAATAATTCCATCAGAATCATTTTTATAAGCAAAAAAATCTTTGGTATCTGTTGAAAAAGTTGCTTTAACTGCTTCATGTTCTATTTTCACTAAGTTGTCCGGAAGCATTACAGCAACTGAATCATTAAAGAAGGATTGTGCCGTGTAAGGTACTTGCCCAAATACAGATCCTGAAACTAGCAACAGTACAATTGTATAACAATATATGCTTACATCTTTCATATAACAGAATTTTACATCATTCAAAGATATAGCTTTTAAAGAAGCTAAGGAGGGAAAAACACCAGCTCCTGACATCAAAAATTCTCCTCTTCAACCAATATACAGTATAAAAAAGTAGGATTTCTATTTCTGCTTTGTTTTTTTACTATAACACGCAACCTTTTGTAAAATCAATGACTTAAAATAAAAATAAACTTTTAAGCTATGAAAAATGTTTTATTTACTTCAGCACTTTTATGTGCCTTTCTGTTTACCAGTTGTAATGATGATGACCCAATCAGCCAGGCGCAGTTTGCACCTCCAACGCAGCAACAATTTACCTCACTTAAGGAAAGTGCTTACAACAATATTAGGCAAACGTTTACTGTTGATGCCAGCCAATACATCATGGTAACATCTCAAAAAGGCGTAACCCTTAGTTTTGCCCTGGGTAGTTTTACTTATAATGGCAGCGTTGTTACCGGAAATGTGGACATTGAGTTTGTTGAAATATTTGACCGCGGTACTATGCTGGCTACTGGCATGTCAACAATGGGGTTAACAAATAGCGCTGAAAAAGCGCTTATTATATCGGGGGGTGAATTTTATATAAATGCCACACAAAATGGGCACCAGCTAGATGCGTATTTTATAGAACTTGCAGTACCATGTGAACTTACAGGTGGCCCGGACAACGAAATGGGACTATGGTTTGGTATAGAAGCTGAAAGTGATATTGTTTGGGAAGAAGACGATAACGTAAATGGCCAGAAGCAGGGCGTTTGGCAGAAAGGCGGGGTTTACTACGCATATTTTAACCAGTTTGGCTGGACCAATGTTGACCGCTGGTACAGCGACCCAAGGCCAAAAACGACTATACAGGTAGGTGTGCCTGATGGTTTTGATAACACAAACAGCGCTGTTTATTTAGCGTATAATGATGAGGATAATGCCTTGGCAGTGCTTGACACCTACGATGCTGAAAAGGGATTATTTTCTGAGCACTACGGGCAAACACCTATCGGGCTGGAATGCAGTGTTATATTTGTTTCTGAAAATAATGGCGAATGGATATATGCCATTCAATCGGTAACAATTACAGAAAACGGCATTATAACTTTTGAAGATGCAGACCTGCAAACGGCTACTGAGGAAGAACTTATAGTATTGATAAATGCATTGCCATAAGCAGGAGACAGTATTTTTTTATATAAATACTTAAAAGTAAAAAATACTATCCGGTAACTGAAGTTTTAATTAAAGCTATAGTTACTGGTTTTATTTAAGGTTCAGCAGTAGTTTTTGCTATTATAGGGGTATCATTATGCATATCAGGCATTATATAAAAAGTAGTTAGTTTACCTTCTTCAACCACCACATTATTAAATACCCCTGCAAGGGCATTTCCTTTATATTTTAGTTTTATGGTATAGCTCCCCGGCTCAAAAGGTTTTGTTTCCGCGGCTTTTGGATATTTCAGTCCGCTAAATTCATTAACTGCTTCATCTTCTTTAGTAAAAATAGCTTCAAGCGCAACAGCCCCCGGCAGCAGGTTTACCACCCGTACTTTACCTTTACCATCTTCTTTAATAAAATAATCATTAAACAGCGACAGTACAGGATAATACCCGTTAGCAGGATGTGCAGCGGCTCCCTCCGTAATATTTTGCAGTCTGGCTAAGGTGATGTGCTTATTTATCTTATTTGCCTCTTGCGGCAACAGCCCTGCCACATCAATGGTATATCTGCCGTCATCGCCTAAACCGTATGTTTTATTCAGTATGATTTTTCCCTGTGCCATTACTTTAAAAGCATAGCGCCCCGGCTGTAAGGTTTTATAGGAGGTAACTTCTCCATATTTTACCTCAATACTGTCGTTAACGCCATTTTCATTATATATCTGTACCGTAACGCTGGTGCTATTTGCCAAAAAATTCCCCAGCCTTACCTTAGCTGGCTTTGTGTCAGGTTTACTGCATCCGGCAATGGCTAATAATAGTAAACAAATACCAAACGCTATATTACGGGGGTTGTAAGCTACCTTCATTTTATTTGGCTGATTTTTGTTGGTTCTTTAATAATTTCGGGCGCCCAAATTGTATTAACAACACTATAAGTACCAGCCCGCCAAATGCAACAGGCTTGGATATAATTACACGGAAAAGCAATGCCACCAGAGTAATACCGGCAATTACCACCCCTACCATTGGAATCCACTTTTTAGTATCGCGTTCTTTATAGCATATAAAATTCACAATGCCAAAGGTTACCACAAACACCAGGCTGGCCGCTTCTACCAGTGCGCTCAGGGAGCCTATAACTGCAAGCAACCCTGCTATTGCACCTATTAATATTATAGCGCGCCCAGGCACGCCATTGCTGTTTTTGTGGCTAAACCATTGTGGGAGTTCTTTATCGTCGGCAATGCGCCTGCTGAGTTGTGCCGTAGAAAATAACGTTGAATTTATAGCGGCCGATGTAGCAAAACCCGCAGCAACCGTCATTACAACAACCCCGGCAGTGCCAAAAGATTTTTTAGCTGCTACGGATAGGGCTATCTCCTTAAAGTCAATCAATGATATTGCCCCACCGATAAACGTGGCTCCCAGGGCTACAATAATGTAAAGCAACACTACAAATATTGTAGCGCTTATCAATACCGGCATAAAATTCTTTTCAGGGTCTTTAATACGGTCATACTCATAACTAAGCAGTTGGAAACCCTCATAGGCCATAAATATAGCGGCTCCGCCAAACAGCCCCGCCCAGGCCGGGCGCGGTTCTATACCCGAAACAAGCTGTGCAGGTTCCCATTGGGTTAAGCCATATACACCAAGTGCCAGCAACACTAAGAGGTTTACAGTAACAATGGTAATTTCTACCTTAGTCATTTTACCAACCCCTGCAAGGTTAAGGGCAATAAGGGCTATTACAATACCTGCCGCAAGTAAGCGGGTTATAAGCGGCCCGCCATGAAAAGCAAATGATACATAATGCCCAAAGGCATACGCATATACGGAAATGGTTAGCACATAACCGAGGATGAGCATCCAGGAGAGGCTACCGGCAAGGTCTTTATTTTCTACCTCTTCTATAAAGGCAAAGGCGCCGCCGCTTTCTTTAAACTTATTAGACAGGAATACATAACTGTATGCCGAAGTAATAGCTAAAAGGCCTACAAATGCAAATGAGAGCCAGCTCCACTGCGCAGAAACAGCTATAACCACACCAAGCACGGTATAAATACCGCCGCCCACCATGCCTCCGGCTGCCAGCGCCCACACCGAAACCGGTTTTAGTTTATTTGCCATGAAATGTTTTATTAGTAAGGTCCTTTAAAGTTAGCAACAACCTTTTAAACAAATAAATAATTACGAGCTTTTAGCTTATTTTTAATATTCCTATTATTACAAAAAACAAAAACGCCCCGCGATTGCAGGGCGTTTGTAGTATATATACTGACAATATATTAAAGTTCTAATGCTTTTTTAGGATTGTTATCCATAAGTAACTCTTCAGGATTTTCTAAACCTTCTTTTACTGCTACAAGGAAACCAACCGACTCACGCCCGTCAATAATTCTGTGGTCATAAGAAAGCGCCACATACATCATTGGGTGAATTTCAACTTTACCATCTACGGCAATAGGGCGCTCTATAATGTTGTGCATACCCAATATACCGCTTTGTGGCGGGTTAATGATTGGTGTAGAAAGCATACTGCCAAATACACCACCGTTAGATATGGTAAAGGTACCTCCTGTCATATCATCAACGGTAATCTGTCCGTCGCGGGCACGGATGGCAAGGCGTTTAATTTCCGACTCAATACCGCGGAAAGTAAGTGTTTCTGCATTACGTACCACAGGCACCATTAACCCTTTAGGGCCCGATACTGCTACAGAGATATCGCAGAAATCGTACGATATTTTATAATCGCCGTCTATCATAGAGTTTACATCGGGGTACAATTGTAAGGCACGTACTACCGCTTTAGTAAAGAATGACATAAACCCAAGGCTTACACCGCCGTGTTTAGCTTTGAAGGCATCTTTATATTCTGCCCTTATTTTGTTTATGGGTGTCATGTTTACCTCATTAAATGTGGTAAGCATGGCTGTTTCGTTTTTAGCAGCAACAAGGCGTTCTGCCACCTTACGGCGCAGCATAGAAAGCTTAGAACGTTCAGAACCACGGGTGCCACCTGTAGGGGTGCCCATACTGGCCTTGGCATTAACCGCGTCATCTTTAGTTACGCGTCCTCCTTTACCTGTGCCTGAAACAGAAGAAGGGTCTATATTTTTTTCGTCAAGTATTTTTTTAGCTGCCGGAGAAGGCGTACCTGTAGCATAACTCTCCTGTTTTGGAGCTTCTTGTTTAGGAGCCTCTTTCTTCTCTTCAGCCTTTGGCGCTTCTTCTTTTTTCTCTTCTTTTGCAGGGGCGCTGCCACCATCCGGTTTGGCAGCATCAGTATCAATAAGGCATACTACCTGCCCTACTGCCACTGCATCACCTTCTTCTGCTTTTAAGGTAATAATACCACTGGCTTCTGCAGGAAGCTCAAGTGTTGCTTTATCTGAATCTACTTCGGCTATGGCCTGGTCTTTTTCAACATAATCACCATCTTTAACCAACCATGTAGCTATTTCTACTTCGGTAATTGATTCCCCCGGCGAGGGAACTTTCATTTCTAAAATCATGTCAGTATAATTTTATTTTGGTATGCAATATTAGTAAATGTTATTTTTTTTCCTGAAATAAGTCTTTATCAAACACCATAGCAATGGCTGCAGAATGGCGCTTTTTAGCACGTGCCGAACTACCTGCCGCAGGGGCGCTTGACGGTTTAAGGCACGCCACGCGGAATTTAACTTGCGTAAAATTCATAAGCATATAGCTGTAGGCTCCCATATTACGGGGTTCTTCCTGTGCCCAAACATAATCGTCAGCATTTTTGTAGCGGGCAATAACCTCAGCAATCTGGTCTTGCGCCAGAGGGAAAAGCTGCTCAATACGCACAAAAGCAACATCGTCCCGGCCGTTTTTCTCCCTTTCAGCCAACAGGTCATAATAAAACTTACCGGTACAAAATACCAGCGTTTTTACTTTTGCAGGGTCTGCTGCAGGGTCGTCTATGACTTCCTGGAAATTACCTTCGGCCAAATCCTGAACACTTGATACCGCCAACGGATGGCGTAACAAACTCTTAGGTGTAAATACTATAAGCGGCTTGCGGAAATCTGTTTTCATCTGCCTCCTAAGCAGGTGGAAAAAGTTTGCGGGCGTGGTACAGTCTGCAACATACATATTTTGGTTAGCACAAAGCTGCAGATAACGCTCCATACGGGCGCTACTGTGCTCTGCACCCTGCCCTTCGTAACCATGGGGCAGTAACATTACAAGCCCGTTTTGGTTGTTCCATTTATCTTCGGCAGCACTAATATACTGGTCTATCATTATCTGTGCGCCATTGCTAAAATCGCCAAACTGCGCTTCCCAAATGGTTAGCGTATTAGGGCTGGCAAGGGCATAACCATAATCAAACCCAACTACCCCATATTCTGAAAGCAGCGAGTTATAGATATAAAATTTACCTTTTTGTTCTTTAAGCTGGTTAAGCAGTACTACTTCTTCTTCAGAATCTTCTACCTTCAGTACAGCATGGCGGTGAGAGAAAGTACCCCTCTCTACATCCTGTCCGGAAATACGTACGTCATATCCTTCGGTAAGCAGTGTACCATAAGCAAGTAACTCACCCATAGCCCAATCCAGCTTATCAGTGTCAAAAAACATATTATTACGGTCATTAATCAGTTTCTGTATCTTCTTAATGAATTTCTTATCAGAAGGAAGCTGTGTTATAACCTTTGCTATATCAGTAAGCATATCCTGAGAAAAGGCTGTATTTACCTTTTCCAGCATTGTTTGTTCATCAGCATGCACAAAACCTTCCCACTCATTTTGCATAAACGGGGTTACTATAGTATAATCGGTTTTGCGAGATGCCTCAAGGCTTTCTTCCAGTGCTTCTTTATACTTTTGCTCCAGCCCGCCTACATAATCTTTATCAATTAACCCTGCGGCAATAAGCTTTTCGGCATAAATATCGCGTGGATTTTCATGTTTTGCAATTATTTTGTACAGCTTTGGCTGTGTAAAACGCGGCTCATCACCTTCGTTATGCCCGTATTTACGGTACCCTAACAAATCTATAAATACATCAGAGCCAAACTCCATCCTGAAATCAAGTGCAAACAACATGGCATGTACTACTGCCTCAGCATCATCTGCATTAACATGCAGTACCGGAGAAAGGGTAACTTTAGCCACATCAGTACAATACGTACTGGAACGGGCATCAAGGTAATTCGTGGTAAAACCAATCTGGTTGTTTACCACTACGTGTATGGTTCCGCCTGTCTTGTAACCGTCAAGCTTAGCCATTTGTATAATTTCGTACACGACACCCTGCCCTGCAATGGCTGCATCTCCATGAAGTGCTATAGGCAGTACTTTAGAGGTATCTTCAGCATAATACCTGTCCTGCTTGGCACGGGCAATACCTTCAATAACCGCACCTACTGTTTCCAAATGGCTTGGATTGGGCGCTAGGTTAATGTTTATTTTCTTCCCGCTTTTTGTTTTCTTGTCTGCTGTAACCCCAAGGTGGTATTTTACGTCGCCGTCAAACATACCATCTTCCTCATAATCCTTACCGTCAAATTCACTAAAGATTTCAGAAGCTTTTTTACCAAATACATTGGCAAGTACATTTAAGCGTCCGCGGTGTGCCATACCCATTACAAACTGCTCTACGCCTTTATCAGCTGCGGCTTCTATAAGGGCATCAAGTGCAGGTATAAGGGTTTCGTTACCTTCAAGAGAGAAACGTTTTTGCCCAACATATTTTGTGTGGAGAAAACTCTCAAAAGCCACCGCTTCATTAAGTTTTTCCAGTATTGCTTTTTTACGTTCGCTATCAAACTCCGGCTGGTTATTGTTAACCGAAAGTCTGTTTTGTATCCACTGCCTTATCTCGGGGTTGCGTACATACATGTACTCTACCCCAATATGGCCTCGGTATACTTTTTTTAGGTGGTCTACAATCTGCCTTAATGATGATGGCGGCAACCCTACTTCTTTACCCGCATCAAAAACGGTATCAAGGTCGGCATTGCCCAGCCCAAAATCTTCAAGCTCTATAGTAGGCGTATATTGCCTGCGTTCCCTTACGGGATTTGTTTCGGTAAAAAGGTGGCCTCGGGTGCGGTAACCTTCAATAAGGTTAAGTACCTTAAATTCTTTCTGCACCTTTTCGGGGATGCCTGTGTAGTCAGAAACCGGAGCCTGCGGGGCATTAGCGGTTTGCTGTGAAGAAGCAGCGGGTGCTGCTTCAGAAAATCCGGAGCCGTAATCGCTCGCTGCAAAATCAAATCCCTGAAAAAATGCGCGCCAGGAAGGCTCTACGCTATCAGGGTTTTCAATATATTGATCGTATAAATCGGCAAAAAAAGCAGTATTTGCTGCATTTAAAAATGAAAATCTATCCATAGTGTGTCTTTGATGACCTTCTTTTAATTACAAAAATTACTGCAAAAGTACAATAATTGAAATAATCTGACCTTGTTTTTTCTATATTTATGCTTACAAATTTTCACCTCACAACGCTGGCTATGAAGAATATTTTCAAAATTTTAACAAAACAATCATTAACAGGCCTGTTATTTATTCACATGTTGTGTATGCATGCCCAAAACGGTAATAGTTTTGCCGACCACCTGCGTATTGGCGGGAGCCTTGGGGTGGCTTTTGGCAACGGTTATACAGATATTAGCGTAGCCCCCGGAGCCCTGTACGAGTTCAACCAGTATTTTGGTTTGGGAGCAGGATTGCAGGGCACCTACGTTAACTATAAGAACTATTACAAATCTGTGATTTACGGGGGATCTGTTATTGGGGTGTTTAACCCGATAGAGCAGTTACAGCTTTCGGCTGAAGTAGAGCAATTACGGGTAAACCTGACGTATGATGACGATGTTACTTTTCCCGGGCCTGCTACACCGACGTATAACCGCTCGCACGAACGCAATTTCTGGAATACTGCCTTATTTTTTGGCGTGGGCTACCGTACCAACAATGTTACCGTGGGGCTGCGTTATAATGTTTTATTCAGGGAAGAAGACCGGGTATACAGCGATGCACTGATGCCGTTTATAAGGGTTTATTTTTAATTTGTTGTTGATGGTTATTAGTTGCCAGTTGTTAGTAAAATATATTGAAATGATTACAACAAATTTCACCAAGAGAGTAAGAGAGTATTAAGATTGTGAGCAAACACTGTAAACTAAAAACTCTAATACCTGTTACGGAACCACACTTTTTGCCATTCGCGCTTTAATATTAAAAAACACATGTTTTCGGCCAGTTCTTCCATATCATTACCAACAAGCGATTTTACTTCACGCTCAGGCACATCTATAATATAAAGCAGGTTAAGGTATTCGGCAAATTTATGTTGTATAAGCCTGTATACCTTATCCTGAAGCTGCACTTTAAGTTCAATTGGTGTGGTACCCTCGGCAAAGTCTATAGATTCATTAGCCAGTGCAAAATCTTTATTAAGCTGCTCAATAAGTTTTTGGTACAACTGCTCTTTCTGCGCCTCGCTCAATAGCAGGTCGGTATTTTCAGGAGGGGTAAAAATCATACGTTTCTTTCCATAAGCATTTCACCAAAAGCCCTTAACGCTTGCTTTTTACTTATATCAATATCCATTTTATCAAGTGTTTCAAAGGCTTTAAGGGTATATAATTCAATAGCATTTTTTACAGCCGCATCAGCCCCCGATGTTTTAAACACCTGCTTAACATCAGCAATTTTTTCCATATGGTCATCGGGCTGTACCGCAAACCATTGCAGTAACCGCTCCTTCTCATACGGGTTGGCCTGCTCAATGGCTTTAAGATAAAGATACGTTTTTTTATTCTCAATAATATCACCCCCAACCTGTTTACCAAACGTTTGTGGGTTACCAAACGCGTCCAGGTAATCATCCTGTAATTGAAAAGCAATACCAAGGTACCGCCCAAAATCATATATCAAATCGCAATTCTCTTCTGTTGCCTGTGCAACAATAGCCCCCATTTTCATTGCGGCGCCAAGTAATACTGCGGTTTTATATTCAATCATCTTCAGGTATTCATCCTGGGTAACGTTGCTGCGGGTTTCAAAATCTACATCCCATTGCTGCCCTTCGCATACCTCCAAAGCTGTTTTACTAAACAATTTTGCAAGCGAACGGAAAATTTCAGGCTCATACTGCTCAAAATACTGGTAAGCCAGTATCAGCATAGCATCACCGCTAAGTATGCCGGTGTTTATATCCCATTTTTCATGTACCGTCTTGTGTCCGCGCCTCAGGGGTGCATCATCCATAATATCATCATGTACCAGGCTAAAATTATGAAAAACCTCAACAGCCACTGCCGCTGGCAATGCTTTGCGGCAATCGGTATCAAATATTTCGGCAGCCATAAGTGTAAGCACCGGCCGTATGCGTTTACCTCCCAAAGAAAGTATGTATTGGATGGGTTGATACAAACCAGTAGGCTGCTTATCAAAGGTTACGTTGTTAAAATAATCGGTTATTATCTGCTGATAATGGGCTATAGGCTGCATACAGAATTTTTTTTGCTAAAGTAGTTGTTTGTGCATTGCTGTGCAATTTTAACATTTTTTAAAAAACTTTGGAAACTTTTTTTGTTTTAAAAGTTTCCTGTTTATATTTGCATCGTAATTCTGACTAAAAATGAAAGAGGCAATATTAGATAAAGCTACCGAAATGTACATGAAAATGGGACTCAAAGGGGTAACGCTTGATGATATTGCGCAGGAAATGGGTATAAGCAAAAAAACCATCTACCAGCATTTTTCCAATAAAAACAGCCTTGTAGAAGCGGTATGTATGGAAATTGTTGATACTATTAAATGTAATATTGACAATATTAACGCGTCCATACATGACCCAATGGAAGAACTTTTTGAAATAAGAAGGTATGTTAAACAAACTGTAGAAGGAAAATACCAACTTATAATTTACCAGCTCAACAGATTTTTCCCGGAGATAGCCCAAAAGCTACGCAGCAATCAGTTTGATAAAATGTATACCAGCGTAAAAAGCAATATTGAAAGAGGTATGGCTATGGGGCTTTATAGAAAAGAACTGGATAAAGAGTTTATTTCAAGAATATATTTTATCGGTGTTTCCAGTACTAAAGACAATGAAATATTTCACGAAGAATTGTTTAATATCGGTAAAACAACAAACCTTTTTCTTGAATATCACCTCCGGGCCATATGCACCCCAAAAGGCATTGCACTACTTGAAAGATACCTTAAAGAAAAAGATTAATTAACAAATTTTTAACATTGCATTTTATGAAACCGCATAATTTTGCATTGACAAAAATGTCAAACTAAAAAGTTAAACAAAAATGTCAGCTAAAAAAACTGAGGACACTACAACTATAGATACTGAACAACTAATTAAAGCCACAGCTAAAAAGTTGTTTTTTGCTGAGGGCCGCTTTAATGCCACTACACAGGAAATTGCAGATGCTGCGGGCGTAAACCGTACACTTATAAATTATTATTTCCGCTCACGCGATAACCTGTTTGATATTGTGTTTATAGATGCCCAAAAACAAGAACATGAGCGTACTGAAAGCATTGTGTTTTCTAAACTTCCTTTTAAGGAAAAAATAAGCGCTTATCTGGACATGTTTTTAGAACAAAGTAAAGATTACCCATACCTTGATATTTACATGGTAACACAGGTAAACCAGGGATGCGATTTTAAGGATAAAGAAACAATGAATAGAATGCTGGATAAATTTTACCTTGAAATTGCCATAGAAATGGATAAGGGAAATATAAAAAAAATGAGGCCGGAGCAGTTTGTCCTCAATTTTATCTCACTTGTATCCTTCCCGGTTTCAATGAGGCCGTTGTTACAAGAAACCATGGGCATGACAAATGAAAGCTATGACCGCATACTGGAAGAACGCAAAGAAATAGTTATGGACTTATTATTCAATATATAAATCATCTATCAATTAACAACTAAGTTAGCAAATGAAAATTCTAAGTAACAAAAAAAGATTTTCTTTTAAAACAGCTGCGCTGCTAACAGCCCTTTTAATGGTGCCGCTACTGCATGCCCAGCAAAGGCAGGCAGAAGTGCTTACCCTTAAAGATGCTGTAAATTATGCCCTGCAAAATAAAGCTGAGGCACAAAAAGCAAAGCTGGATATAGAAAACAGCGAGTACCAGATACAGGAGGTACGCGCCCGGGCTTTACCTAATATATCTGCAAACGGGAGCCTTACTTACAACCCTATTTTACAGCTAAACGCTCTTCCTGGCGACTTTTTTGGAGCACCGGGCACCACTGTGTTAGCGCCCTTAGGGCAAAAATGGAATTCGGTTGCGGGGGTTAACCTTACGCAGACAATATTTGACCAATCTGTTTTTACAGGGCTTAAGGCGGCTAAAAGCACACGCGAGTTTTATCAGGTAAACGCCCAGCTTACCGAAGAGCAGGTAATAGAACGGGTGGCTAATAATTATTACCAGGTATATGTGCAACGCCAAAACCTTGTATTAATAGACAGCACGTACCAAAACACACTTAAAGTACGCAATATCATAAAGGGACAGTTTGACAACGGGCTTGCACGTAAAATTGACCTTGACCGTATGAATGTAAACCTGCGTAATATAGAAACACAGCGCCAGCAGCTTATAAATGCGGTAGCACTACAGGAAAATGCACTTAAATTTTATATGGGCATGCCTATAGAAACCCCTATTACATTGCCCGAAACAGAATTTGAAGTTAGGCCTGTTGCTACTGAAGACACTCCTGATGTAACAATACGCACCGAGTACCAGCTTCTTGAAAAACAGGAAAAACTTTATTTTTACAATAAAAAGGCTACCCAGGCAGGATTTTACCCTACCCTTTCGCTTACAGCGGGTTACAACTATATTGGCCAGGGGCCGGAACTACCCTGGTTCGCCAAACCGTCAAACGGCGTATACTGGTCTGATTTTTCTACGCTTGGCCTTAACCTTAACATACCCATTTTTAGCGGTTTTGGCACACGCGCCAAAGTAAGGCAGGCTGATATAGAGCTTAAGCGCATTGAGCAGGATAAAAAAGACACTAAACTAAGTCTTGACCTGGCCTACCAAAATGCAAAAACCCAAATAGAAAACAGCCTCATTACCATTAATACACAACGCGAAAATGTAGCATTGGCCAAAGAGGTGCTTGATAATACCCAAAATAACTACCAACAGGGCCTTGCCTCTTTAACCGACCTGCTTGATGCAGAAAACTCTAATATTGAAGCGCAAAACAATTATACATCAGCCCTGCTTGATTTTAAACTGGCAGAAATACAATTAATAAAAGCAAAAGGCGAACTAAAAACACTAACAAACTAATTCTTTAACAATGAAAAAGATACTTCCTATAATTGTAATAATTGCGCTGGTAGGCCTTGGCGCTTATATTTTAACGAAAAACAAAGAAAAGAACGAGGCTGAAACTGCAGTTGTAGCACAAAAAAATACTACTGTAGCCGTTAGGGTAGATACTGTTAAGACAGAAGTACCAAACCTTGATTATCTGGCTAACGGTACTTTTGAGGCCAAACAGCAATTAGACTTTCCTGCAGAAAACAGCGGACGTGTAGTTAAAGTACTGGTAGATGAAGGAGACCGCGTGCGTATTGGCCAGGTACTGGCTGTTATAAAAGGAGACCAGCTTAACATACAGCTGCAAAATGCAAAAGCTGCTTATGAAAATGCAAAAAATGATGCACAGCGTTATGAAAATGCTTTTAAAACAGGCGGTGTAACAAAACAACAATTAGACCAGTCTAAACTGGCCCTTACCAATGCCAAAGCACAATATGACCAAACTAAAATAAGCCTTGGCGATGCCAGCATAAAAAGCAGTATAAACGGCATTGTAAATAAACGCAATATTGAACCCGGTAGCGTGGTATCTCCAGGCACTGTGCTTTTTGAACTGGTTGATGTAAGCAGCTTAAAACTGCTTGTAACCGTGCCCGAAGCGCAGGTAGCAGCACTGCAAAAAGGTGCAAACGTAAAAGTAACCGCAAGTGTATACCCTGATAAAGAGTTTGATGGAAAAATAACCTTTATAGCCCCAAAAGCAGACGGTTCTCTAAATTTTCCGGTAGAGATTACAATTGCAAATAATCCTGATAATGAACTCAAAGCAGGTATGTATGGCACTGCCGTGTTTAGCGCTACTGGCAGCAAACAGGCAGAAGTTACTACCATTCCGAGAAATTCATTTGTAGGCGGTGTGGGTAATAACCAGGTATTTGTGGTAAAAGACAGCGTAGCCAAACTTACCAAAATTGTATCTGGCCGCATATTTGGCGAAGAGGTAGAGGTACTAAAAGGCCTTAATACAGGAGACATTGTTGTAACCAGCGGACAGATAAACCTTTCTGATGGTACTAAAGTAAGCATTACAAAATAAGCTGATAAAAAAGGAATATGAATGATTAAGACATGGGGTGTAAGCCCCATCCTTTAACAAGAGTAAACCTTTAAAAATATATCCATGAAAATAGCAGAAATATCAATAAAACGGCCAACGCTTATTATAGTGTTGTTCATCATACTCACCCTTGGGGGCATCTTTAGCTTTAACAACCTTGCTTATGAGCTGATCCCTAAGTTTGAAATGAATGTTATTACCATTTCTACCGTTTATCCGGGTGCATCGCCAGGTGAGATAGAAAATACGGTAACAAAGAAAATAGAGGATGCGGTTGCATCGCTTGAACTTGTAAAAAAAGTAGAATCAAAATCATACGAAAGCCTTTCGTTGGTAATGGTTACCCTGGAACCGGAGGCCGATGCCGACTATTCCCTTAACGATGCCCAGCGTAAAATAAACGCCATAGAGAAAGATTTGCCTGAAGATGCCGACCCTCCGGCACTGGTTAAATTCTCCCTAAGTGACCTCCCTGTAATTACCTTAGGGGCAACAAGCAACATGGACGAAATAGCGTTTTATGATCTGCTTGATAAAAAAATTGAGCCATTACTGTCTCGTATTAATGGTGTGGCACAGGTAACACTTGTTGGAGGCCAGGAGCGTGAAATACAGGTAAACCTTGACGAGGAAAAATTAAAGGGCTATGGACTTAGTATACCCCAGGTACAGCAATTAATATTGGGCTCTAACCTTGATTTCCCTACCGGTAGCATTAAAACACGTGAAAACAATATGCTGGTACGCCTTTCTGGTAAATACAAAAGTGTAGAAGAAATGCGAAACCTGGTAGTATATTCTGATAACGGCACCCAAATACGCCTTGGCCAGATAGCCGATGTGCAGGATAGCCAGAAAGAAGCCGAAAAAATATCGCGCGTTGACAGAAAATCGGCTATTGCCATACAAATTACCAAACAAACAGAAGCCAATGCAGTGCAGGTAAGTGAAGATGTGCGCAAAGAAGTACAAAATATTGAAAAGGCTTATGAAAAAGAAGGGCTAAAACTGGAGATTGCAAATGATACCTCTGAGTTTACCCTTGTAGCAGCCGATGGTGTAATACATGACTTGTTTTTGGCTGTATTCCTGGTGGCATTTGTAATGCTGTTCTTCCTTCACAGTATCAGGAACGCTATTATTGTAATGGTATCTATTCCGGCATCGCTTATAGCTACTTTTATAGGTATTTACCTTATGGGTTATACCCTTAACCTGATGAGCTTACTTGGTTTATCGCTGGTGGTAGGTATACTTGTGGATGACGCCATTGTGGTGCTCGAAAACATTTACCGCCATATGGAGATGGGTAAAAACCGTGTACGCGCTGCTTTTGACGGTACATCAGAAATCGGGTTTACCGTATCGGCCATTACGTTGGTAATTGTTGTAGTGTTCCTGCCTATTGCCATGAGTACAGGGCTGGTAAGTAATATTATCACACAATTCTGTGTGGTAGTGGTTATTGCCACATTACTATCATTACTATCTTCTTTTACTTTAATACCGTGGCTTTCTTCCCGCTTTGGTAAGCTGGAGCATATAGAAGGTAAAAACTTTTTTGGCAAAATAATATTAGGGTTTGAAAGAGGCCTTGACAGGTTTACACACTGGGTAAGTGACATACTTAAATGGTCATTAGGCACAAGGTGGCATAAAGTAATAAGCCTTGTTGTAGTAATCTTGCTTTTCTTTGGCTCTGTTGCGTTGGTAGGTGCCGGTTTTGTAGGGGGTGAATTCTTCCCTAAGTTAGACAGGGGCCAATTCATGGTGCAGTTAGAGTTACCAAAAGATGCCTCTCTGGAGCAAACAAACTTTCTTACCCAGCAGGCAGAAGCGTACCTGGACAGTAAGCCGGAAATCACCAGCCTTATTACCACAGTAGGGCAGACCAGTGAAGGTTTTGCCGGATCTCAGACTACATTTTACAAATCTGAAATTACAGTAACACTGGTAGACCGCCAAGAGCGTAAAGACAACTCATTTGTATATGCTGCCAAAACCAAGCGTGAGCTTGAAAAGATACTGGTAGGCGCTAAGGTAAAAACGGTACCGGTAAGTATTATGGGTGGTGCCGATGAAGCCCCGCTTGCACTTACTATAACCGGTAACGACTTTGAGAGTGTGTCAGATTTTGCCCGCAGGGCCGCTGCCGAACTGGCTGATATTAAAGGAGCAACAGGTATCAAGCTTACTTCTGAAGCCGGTTCTCCTGAAGTAGATGTTAAGGTTGACCGCGATAAAATGTCGGCTCTTGGCTTAGACCTGCAAACTGTAGGTTTAACCATGCAAACAGCTTTTAACGGTAATACCGACGGAAAATTCCGGGCAGGCCAGTATGAATATGATATAAACATACGTTTTGGCGCGTATGACCGTATGAATATTAATGATGTGCGTAACCTTACCTTTACCAATGCTATGGGCCAGCAGATAAAACTAAGCCAGTTTGCCACCGTAACAGAGGGATCTGGGCCAAGTTTGCTGGAAAGGCGCGATAAAAGTACCTCAGTAACCATACAGGGGCAAACGGTAGGTAGGCCTACCGGTGACGTAGCTGCTGAGTGGGAAACTAAATTTAGCAAATTAGAGCGCCCTGCCGGAGTAGATTATGTTTGGGGTGGTGATATGGAAAACCAAAGCGAAGGTTTTGGTACCCTGGGTATAGCGCTGCTTGCCGCTATTATATTGGTATACCTTGTAATGGTTGCCCTATATGACAGTTTTGTGTATCCGTTTGTGGTATTGTTCTCGGTACCGCTATCCTTTATCGGGGCACTTATAGCGCTTGCATTAACCAACAATACTCTAAACATTTTTACCATATTGGGTATTATCATGCTTATTGGGCTTGTATGTAAAAATGCAATACTTCTGGTTGACTTTACCAACCAACGTAAGGCCGAAGGCGAAACAACCTTTAATGCACTTGTACAGGCTAACCATGCCCGTCTCCGCCCTATTTTGATGACTACAATTGCAATGGTTTTTGGTATGATACCTATTGCCATTGCCAAAGGAGGCGCAGCCGAGATGAACAATGGCCTTGCCTGGGTAATTATCGGGGGGCTTATCAGTTCGCTTTTCCTTACGCTTATAATTGTACCGGTGGTATATTCAATTTTTGACGGTATTATAAGGCGTGTTTCTAAAAAAGAGAAAACCAATTTTGATGAACTTATGGTTGCCGATTACCAGCACCGCGAATTAAGCGATGATGGTTTTACAGCCAAACACTAAATTACAACATGCATTTTTTGAAAGTCCCGGTTTGCAACCGGGACTTTTTTTATGATTTTTTTAACGCTAATAAACTATAAATGATACAGATATAATTCATACAACTAATTTTATTTAGAATAATTAAAAATAATGTTGCGTGGTATAGTATTGCCGCTTACTTTTGTGCCCGAAAATTGTAATACCCATAATAAAATGAACGCAAATACATTAAAAAAACTGTTTTTTTGCCTTACGTTGTGTACCAGCCTTACCTTTTGGGCACAGGACCGCGGCAGGATAAACGGAACCATTATTCTGAATGATAATACCCCGGCAGAAAATATTTCTGTGGTATTAAAAGGTACAAATTATACTGCTGTGAGTAATACACAGGGGTTTTATGAAATTAGGGGCGTTAAAGCCGGTTCATATACCCTGCTGCTTACTTCTGTGGGTATTACCCCGGTTGAAGAAAGCATAACTATATCAGCGGGTGAAACCTTTACCAAAAATGTTACCCTGTCTATAAGCCATGAAGAGCTTAACGAGGTGATCATTAACGGAAATGGTAACAAATTTGCACGCACAAAAAGTGATATTGTAGCAAAAATGCCCCTGAAAGACATAGAGAACCCACAGGTATATAATACGGTTACTGCCGAACTCATGAACGAGCAACTGGTAACAAACCTGGACGATGCCCTTAAAAATGTACCTGGTTTAGACAGATTGTGGGAATCTACCGGCAGGGGTAGCGACGGTGCAGGCTACTTCACGCTTAGAGCCTTTGATGTACAGCCTACCATGGTAAACGGATTACCGTCTCTATCAAACGGTAGTGCAGACCCTCAAAACACAGAGCGTATAGATGTAATTAAAGGCCCATCAGGCACATTATTTGGCAGTAGCCTTATATCATATGGTGGCCTTATTAACATTACCACCAAAAAACCTTATGACACTTTTGGAGGAAATATATCTTACACAGGCGGAACGTATGGCCTTAACCGCTATATGGTAGACATTAATACCCCTTTAGGAACTGAAAAGAAAGTAGCTGTAAGGCTAAACGCTGCCTACCATACCGAAAATTCTTATCAGGATGCCGGTTTCAGAAAATCACTTTTTGTAGCCCCGTCACTAACATATAAAGTAAATGACAGGCTTAACTTTTTTGTAAATACTGAATTTTACAATAACAGAGGTACCAATACCGGTATGCTGTTTTTTGACCGCTCAACACCACTACATGTTAATAATATAAACGACCTGAAGGACTTTGGTTATGACAGGAACCGCTCTTATACCAGTAATGATTTGTATATAGATACCCCTACGTTTAACCTGCAGGCACAAATGAACTACAAAATAAATGAGCACTGGAAATCTCAAACCGTAGTTTCAAGAACTTCAGCCAAATCAGAAGGTTTTTATTCTTATTTATACGAAGGTACCAGCACTGCAGAAGCGCTTTTACCGGATAACAACCTGGAAGGTCTTTTATTTGCACGTTATATGAGCAAACAAAACTCTGAAACCTATGGTGTTGATGCACAGCAAAATTTTATTGGCGATTTTAACATTGGCAGCTTAAGAAATCGCATGGTAGTAGGCGTTGATTATTTCAATCGCAATGTTGTAAATAACAGTTCAGGCTACTATGGCAACGGATATGTTTATATAGGTAACAATTTTGATAAGTTTGCAGGTGTTATGAATGCCTTTGGTGTTACTGCTACCAGCGATGATACAGGTGTACTTAGCCAGGCCGGGATGAACGCAATACTATCAGGAGACCAGGCTACGCCTTCTAAAACCAAAGAAGAAATATTCAGCGCTTACGGATCTGATGTTATCAACTTCCTGCCACAACTTTCGGCCATGATAAGCCTTCGCGTAGACCGCTTTTCTAATAAAGGGAACCTGAGCACTTCGTCTGATGATTATAACCAGACTGCTTATTCACCTAAGTTTGGCTTAGTGTACCAACCGGTACTTGATGTAGTATCAATATTTGCCAACTATATGGATGGGTTTAGTAATGTTGCACCGGGTACTGATACTTCTACAACAACTGACGGCACAGGTGCTGTAATAGCATCAACCAACACCTCACGCACCTTTAAGCCGGAACATGCCAAACAGTTTGAAGGTGGAGTAAAAGTAAACCTCAACAACAAGTTAACCGCTACACTAAGTTATTATGACATTACAGTAGATGATATGGTATACAGCATTACCAGTGTAACAAATAACCCGGCTGACCCTACTATCACTACCCTTTCAACCCTTAATTTACAAGATGGAAAACAAACCAGTAAAGGTTTTGAGGCTTTTATTACGGCTAACCCTGTTGAAGGCTTAAATCTTATAGCCGGCTATAGTTATAACGACAGTAAACTCGTAGCAGGCGATTCTGATTTTAAAGGCAACAGACCCGAAAGCGCTGGCCCGCAAAATCTTGCTAACCTTTGGGCAAGTTATAGATTTGGTAACGGGTTGTTAAACGGTTTCGGACTTGGTTTTGGTGGAAACTACGGCTCTGAAAGTAAAATTTATAACAGGAATGTAGCAGGTACCTTTGCACTACCGGAATATACTGTTCTTAATGCTTCGGTGTTTTACGATGTAAAAGACTTTACTATTACGCTAAAGCTTGATAACCTTACTAACGAAGAGTATTACAAAGGCTGGTCTACCATAAGCCCACAAAAGCCGCGTTCGTTCTCGGCCAACGTTACTTATAAATTCTAATATTTTTGAATAGTATGCCTCTGCATTTGCAGGGGCATGCTTTTTATATATTTGCAGCCCTATGCATAAAAAGAAGAAGAAAAAGAAGGATTTTAAATACTGGATCGGCAGGATCCACCTTGTGCTCGGTTTAGCTTCCGGGCTTATTGTTCTTTTACTGGGTACTACAGGCTGTATTTATGTTTTTAGCCAGGAAATTACCGAATGGCAACGTAGTGAGGCTATGTATGTGCCGCAGGTTAAAGAAAAAAGGCTTGCCAACAGCGTAATATGGAACAAAACGCTACAGGCCGTAGGAGATACCATAGCCCTTGGGGATATGCATGTTTACAAAGACCCTGAAAAAGCATTTGAATTTCATTGCTATAAGGCTAATGAAGATACATCTTCCATCTGGTATTTTGATACTATAGAATATTATTACCATATATATGTAGACCCTTATACTGGAAACATATTAGGTGTTTATAATGAAGAGAAAGATTTTTTTAACATCATAAAAATGCTGCACTGGAGCCTGTTGCTTAAAACCGAAATTGGGCAGGTTATTGTCGGCTGGGGCACTTTTATTTTTGTAATAATGCTTATCTCCGGCATTATACTATGGTGGCCAAAAAACAAGGCGGCACGCAAACAACGTTTTGCATTTAAGTGGAAAGACAGTACAAAGTGGCGCCGTAAAAATTATGACCTGCATAATATATTGGGCTTTTATATTTCTTTTATTGCTATAATTATAGCCTTTACGGGTATGGTGTGGGCCTTTACATGGTTTCAGGCCATAGTATATGTTGCGGGGTCACAAAGCCTAACCCCGCCGGAAGTGATACACAAACAATCGGTAATTAGTAATGGCGATACCGACAGGGCTTTAGATATTGCCAGTGCAATAACCTGGGAAAAATATCCTAACGCCGATGCCATTAGTATAGGAAAAGCTGAAGACAGTATTAACGCTATAGAGGCGTATGTGCAACCGTATAAAGGCAAGTATTATGTGTACCATCAATTGCAGTTTGACCAGTATTCCGGCAAACTATTGCATGTACGTGACCATAGCGAAAAGAATTTTGGCGAAAAGATTATAACCGCTAATTATGACATACATGTGGGTGCCATATTAGGCATACCGGGGAAAATAATAGCTTTTATAGTAAGCTTTATCTGCGCTATGCTGCCCGTTACCGGTTTTTTGATATGGTGGGGTCGCAACAATAAAGAAAAGAAGAAAAAACCAACAATGGTATAAAACAAAAGCCCCGCAAATTGAATTTTGCGGGGCTTTTCATTTTTAAAAAATCAGGTTAGCTATTATTTGTTTACAGCAACAGCATCTTTACTCCATGTTTTTACCTGGGCTATACGGCTATCGGCATAATCAACTTCGTTTAAGGTTTCTCCGGTCCAGAAAAACCATTTGCCTATTTTTTGGCCGTTTACATACTCTCCCATAGATTGCTTTGTGCCATCTTCATTATAAGCAACCCATGCACCGTGAAGTTTACCATCTTTATAATAACCGGACTGTTTTACATTACCGTTATCATAATAATAGGTAGACTTAATTATATTGTTTTCTATTTCGTGTTTTGGTTTTATATCCTGCGCCGATAATATGCCGGCTGATAAGAACAATGCTGCAAAAATAATCTTTTTCATCGCTTTGTGTTTTTAGTTAAACATTCATCACTAAACAAATATAATGATTTATTTACATTAAAAACACATTCACTTAACAATTTGGTAACATTGAGGTAAAATTTAACATTGCTTTTAAATACTACACCTAAAGGTATACTATTTTTTTAACAGTTTATCCAGCTTTTGTTTAAGGCTAGGGTCAGATGGCCTTGGCGCATCAGCATTAACAATATTGCCTTGGGGATCTATCAATATAAAACGCGGTATAGAGTTAATTCCAAAACCCTTAGTCCACTCAGAGTTCCAGTCGTTATCAGCAAAAAGCTGCGTACCACCAAGCGATTGGCTTTCAACCATTTTTTGCCATTTACCATGGTCTTTCTCTTTATCAATAGAAATACTTACAAATGCAATATCTTCATCCTTGTATTCTTCTTCAAGCTTTTGCAGGTACGGTATCTGCTGGCGGCATGGGCCGCACCAGGTTGCCCACACATCTATATACACATATTTACCCTTAAAATCTTCAAGGCTGGTACTGCCCCCTGCATAATTTTCATAATTAAATACCGGAGAAGGTTTTCCGTTCAATGCATTATTTTTTGCAGCTTGTTCTGCCATCATTTGCAATTGTTTTTTCTGGCCTTGCAGCTGCATCTTTACCATATTTTTAAAATCGGCATCCATTTCAGGGTCATCAAGCTTATTTTCTAACGCTTCCAGTTTAGCTGTTATCGCTGTATTTTGCTCTTCGGGGGTTGCCTGCGCAATTTTATCGCTCAATTGCTCCATATCCAGCATAAGTTGTGCAAGAAAATTATTTTCTTTTTCGCCCTTACCGATATATTTTATAGATTCATCAAACTTTTTGGCATCCATCTTTAGTGATAAATCAAAGCCAGGCTTAAGGTAAAGCGATGTTTGTTCTGTACCATCAAATAGCTGGTAAAATCCGGGGGATGCCTTAAATGTATCTTTAAACGAGCCTTTATGGCCTTTAATGGTATGGCTAAAGCCGCGCGTGCGTATTACTATAGAATCGCTATTAGCATTTTTTATATCTGCTTTAAAGCTTACAACATCGTTTTGTGCAAATACTATTGTAGTAATAAACAATAATAATATGGTTATTTTCTTCATGCAATTTGTCTTTATAATTATTAACCTGTGGATTTTATAACGAAAATACTAAAAAATATTCGTAAACGTTTTTTTAATCTGCCCTCAGGGTGCTATTTAACAACGCTTGTAACTCGGGTGTTCCCGGTCTTGGTGCATCAGCATCTAAAAAATTACCCTCATGATCAAGCAAAATAAAATGGGGGATACTTTTTACCAATAACTTTCTTAAAAGTTTAGAGTTCCAGTCTTTGTCGGCTAAAAGCTGCACACCACCATGTTGTCCGGTTTCTAAAACCTTTCTCCATTTTTTATGGTCTTTAAGCTTGTCAATAGAAATGCTTACAAATACAATATTATCATCTGCATACTCTGTTATCAGTTTTTCAAATTCGGGGTGTATTGCACGGCAGGGGGCACACCATGTAGCCCATAAATCAATATAGACATAGTGGCCCTTCCAGTCTTTGGGTGAAACAGTACCTCCCGAAAAATTTTCATATTTAAAATCCGGGCAAGGCTTACCTTTTAATTTAAGGTTGTTTTCATTTTGTTTCAAAACTTCAAACCACTTTCTTCGCTTGTACGTCACCAAATCATCCATTGCTTTCACAAAATTCCTGTTAAGCCTTTTATCCTTCAATTTATCCCTTATATACTCAATATTGGCATTTATAAGATTTTCCTGCGCTTCAATATCTTCTTTGCTATCATTTATCTTTTTAAAAAAAGAAGATTCATAAGTACTATATGTTACCAACAGGTTATTCTCCAGCGCACCCCCTCCCCTAAAAATCAAATTTTCAGGAAAATTTCCCTCTTCCACTTCTATGGCTACTTTATACCCTTCTTCTAAATATATTGGCTGCATTTTATCTTCCCATAGTAAAACATACAAGCCATTTGTAACATTAAATATAACCCGGTAAGTATTGCTGCCAGAATTTCCTAATGGCATAAATTCTATAATCTGAGATAAATAACTTTGTGTAATTGCAAAACCTTTGTTTGGCTGTGTTTTATCAAATAAGGTTATCGTTGCCAGATTTTGCTGTGCGTTAAGGCTAACTACTGTAAATAAAAGTGCAAATAATAATCTCATTAGTAATTGGTTTTATGCTAAAATAACAAAATATATTGTTACATAAAGTAAATGACACCAATTACAAATGATGAAACAATGAACAATAAACTATAAATATATAGTAATAGTTTCTAAATTTGCAGCACAAATTCAGAACAACAATATAATGTACAGAAGCCATAATTGCGGCGAGCTTAACGCCACCAACATAAACCAGGAAGTTACATTGGCAGGATGGGTGCAAAAAACCCGTAACAAGGGATTTTTAATATGGGCCGACCTTAGGGACCGCTACGGCATAACACAGCTAATTTTTGACGAAAGCCGTACAGACCGTACCGTTTTTGAACGTGCAGAAACCTTGGGCCGCGAATTTGTAATACAGGTAAAGGGCACTGTAATAGAACGCGAAAGCAAAAACCCGAATATGGCTACCGGAGACGTTGAGATACTGGTAACAGAACTTACCGTACTTAATGCCGCATTGGTGCCCCCTTTTACAATTGAAGATGAAACCGACGGAGGCGAAGACCTCCGCATGAAATACCGTTACCTTGATATACGCCGGAATCCGGTTAAAAATAGCCTGCTTTTTCGCCACAAGGTAGCTATGGAAGTGCGCAATTACCTTTCAGGCAAGGGCTTTGTAGAGGTAGAAACACCGGTACTTATTAAAAGTACCCCCGAAGGGGCACGTGATTTTGTAGTGCCAAGCCGTATGAATGAGGGGCAGTTTTATGCCCTGCCGCAATCTCCACAAACTTTTAAGCAATTGCTTATGGTAGGCGGTATGGATAAATATTTCCAGATTGTAAAATGTTTTCGTGATGAGGATTTACGTGCTGACCGCCAGCCGGAATTTACCCAGATTGACTGTGAGATGGCTTTTGTAAAGCAGGAAGATATTATACAAATGTTTGAAGGCCTTGCCAGTCATTTATTAAAAGAACTGAAAGGCATTGAAACAGGTACTTTTCCACGTATGACTTATGATGAGGCTATGAAAAAGTATGGCAATGATAAGCCCGATATACGTTTTGGGATGGAATTTGGAGAACTGAACACAGTAGCCCAGCATAAAGAATTTGGCGTGTTTAACAACTCTGAGCTGGTTGTGGGCATTGCGGTGCCCGGCGCAGCCGAGTATACCCGTAAGCAGATAGATGAACTTATTGAGTGGGTTAAACGCCCACAGGTGGGTGCCAGCGGCATGGTTTACGTTAAATATAACACAGATGGGTCACTTAAATCATCTGTAGATAAATTTTATGATGAAGCCGACCTTAAACAATGGGCAGAGGCTACAGGTGCACAACCTGGCGACCTTATATTAGTACTTAGTGGCGATGCAAACAAAACCCGTACCCGCCTCAGCGCATTGCGTATGGAGTTGGCTACGCGTTTAGGTTTAAGGAAACCCGATGAGTTTGCTCCATTATGGGTAGTAGATTTTCCACTTTTGGAATGGGACGAAGAAACTGAGCGTTTCCATGCCATGCACCACCCTTTTACGTCGCCAAAGCCCGAAGATATAGCGCTTTTAGAAACTAATCCTGGTGCAGTGCGTGCCAATGCCTATGACCTTGTATTAAACGGTAACGAAATTGGAGGTGGCTCAATAAGAATACATGATAAGGCAACACAATCATTAATGTTTAAATATCTTGGCTTTACCGAAGAAGAGGCTAAAGCACAGTTTGGCTTTTTAATGGACGCCTTTCAGTATGGCGCGCCACCCCATGGTGGGCTTGCTTTTGGTTTTGACAGGCTTGTGGCAATTTTGGGCGGACAGGAAACGATACGGGATTTTATAGCTTTTCCCAAAAATAACAGCGGCCGAGATGTTATGATAGACGCACCAAGTGTTATTGACAATAAACAGCTTGATGAACTGCACATTACACTAAAAAAATAAGGCTATTATTTTAAGCCTGCTATCATTTGCACCTTTCAGGTGGCATATGTGATAAGTTTAGCCAGAAAATGCAATGCTTATAAATCAAGCAATAAACTGTAACAAATTTTACAACATAATAAATTTAAAAACAAAAAACCAGCTATATTACATTTTTTTTAACAAATCCCTTTGCCGAAAAATAAATAATACTAACTTTACCCATTATTAATTTTTTATTACCAAAACAATGCGAACAGGCAAAGTAAAATTTTTTATTGAATCTAAAGGTTATGGGTTTATAACTGACGATGAAACAGGCAGGGACATTTTTGTACATGCTTCAGGTCTTAGGGTAGAAGGACTACGCGAAGGCGACAAAGTAAGTTACGAAGAAGAAGACGGAAAAAAAGGTAAAGTAGCAGCACAAGTAGCAGCTATATAATATATATATAATAATATTACGTTTACCTTAAACCAACCAAAGCCGTGCTATACGCACGGCTTTTTTGTTACCATACACCAAGCAAAAAACATAATGTTTAATAAAGTTTTTATGCCTTTTTTTAAAGATTTGTTAACAAGTGGTTAAGGTAAATGACAAATATGCATCACCCGTTAAAAAAAGTAAATTTTACATTATTTAGAATCAGTAAAAATTAAGCGATTGTTTTTTATCTCTTAAAAAAACGTTGAATTAGTTGAAATATCACATGTATATTTGTGTATTGATATAGATATAATATATTTTATATATGGAAACAAATCAGGCAGATTACATACCAATACTTATGCAAATGGGCCTTGCTATAGCCTTTGTGGCAGGCACCATAGCGGTATCAAACATGCTGGGTCCAAAAAGAAACTCAGTAAATAAAGATAAAAATTTTGAGTGTGGTATAGAGTCTATAGGCAATGCGCGTATCCCGTTTTCGGTTAAATATTTCCTTGTAGCCATTCTGTTTGTGTTGTTTGATGTAGAAGTGATATTTATGTATCCCTGGGCGGTAAACTTTCGTGGCATGGGTGTAGAGGGCCTTATAAAAATGGGTATATTTATGCTACTACTTGTAGTAGGCTTTTTTTATGTAATTAAAAAGAAAGGCCTTGAGTGGGAATAACCCTTGGTTAATTAGGTATGCTTTTTGAAGTTACATACCTGATTAACAAAAAAAATGATTAAACATGAGTAATTCATCAGATATAAAAGTAGTTGACACTCCTGCAGGAGTGCAGGGTAACGGATTTTTTGCTACCAAGCTGGATGAAGTTGTAGGGCTTGCACGTGCAAATTCACTCTGGCCTTTGCCTTTTGCAACATCATGCTGCGGTATAGAATTTATGGCCACCATGGCCTCTCATTATGATGTAGCCCGTTTTGGTTCAGAACGTATGAGTTTTTCACCACGCCAGGCAGATATGCTGCTGGTTATGGGTACCATTGCAAAAAAAATGGCTCCAATATTACGCCAGGTATACGAGCAGATGAGTGAACCCCGGTGGGTTATAGCTGTTGGTGCCTGTGCCTGCTCAGGCGGAGTATTTGATACCTATTCTGTACTTCAGGGCATTGACAAGGTGATACCGGTAGACGTTTATGTGCCCGGGTGCCCGCCAAGGCCGGAGCAGATACTTGACGGCATACTTAAACTACAGGACATTGTAAAAAGTGAATCGGTACGCCGCAGAAACTCACCTGAATATAAAGAATTATTGGCCTCTTATAATATATCATAAGCAAATGGCTTTAGAATTAGCTGTAATAGAAGAAAAACTTACCGGAAAATTTGGCGAAAAAGTTGGTGATTTTATCCTGATAAAAGACATCTTTTCTTTTGAAGTGGTTTCGGATGAAGCCAATAACATAATCCGTTATCTTAAAGAAGATCCACAACTCCGCTTTAACTTCCTTACCGATGTATGTGGTATACATTATCCTGATAATGATAAAGAACGCCAGTTTGCAGTGGTATATCATATGCATAACTGGATAGATAATGTGCGGATAAGGATAAAAACATACCTTAACGGCGATAATCCTGAAACAGACAGCGTTACCAACCTTTTTTTGAGCGCCAACTGGCAGGAACGTGAAACTTACGATTTTTACGGCATTATATTTAAAGGCCATCCACAGCTGAAAAGAATACTCAACATGGATGAGATGGAATCATTCCCGATGCGGAAAGAGTACCCGTTAGAAGACGCAGGCCGTACCGATAAGGATGACCGCTTTTTTGGCCGTACCACAGATAATGCTTATACAGTTAAAAACAAGGACTAATTATACAATAATATGTCAGACCTGTTATTACCACCAGAGCAACGCTATGCCAAAATGATTGAACAACGGCAGAATGAAGACGGCAGCGAACTCTCTATACTAAACCTTGGGCCTACACACCCCGCCACACACGGTATATTTCAGAATATACTACTTATGGATGGTGAACGCATACTGGATGGCGAAGGCACCGTAGGCTACATTCACCGCGCTTTTGAAAAAATTGCCGAAAACAGGCCATTTTACCAGATAACACCGCTTACTGACAGGATGAATTACTGTTCAGCCCCAATAAATAATATGGGATGGTGGATGACTATAGAAAAAGCCCTGGATATAGAAGTCCCTAAAAGGGTACAGTACTTAAGGGTAATAGTAATGGAGCTGGCACGTATTGCAGACCATATTATATGTAACTCGGTACTTGGGGTAGATACCGGCGCCTTAACCGGTTTTCTTTATGTATTTCAGTACAGGGAAAAGATTTACGAGATATACGAAGAAATTTGCGGTGCCCGCCTTACTACAAATATGGGCCGTATTGGTGGTTTTGAAAGGGACTGGAGCCCCGCTGCCTTTAAAAAGCTGAACGATTTTATGGATGAATTCCCTAAAATATGGGAAGAATTCGAAAATATGCTGTCGCGCAACCGGATATTTATGGACCGTACTATTGATGTAGGGCCAATATCGGCAGAAAAAGCAATAAGCTATGGTTTTACAGGCCCTAACCTGCGCGCTGCGGGCATAGATTATGATGTAAGGGTAATGAGCCCTTACAGCTCTTATGAAGATTTTGAATTTGATGTACCGGTAGGAAAATCAGGTGATACGTATGACCGTTTTTGTGTGCGTAATGCAGAGGTTTGGGAAAGCCTGAAGATTATCCGCCAGGCGCTTGATAAACTGCCTGAAGGGCCTTTCCATGCCAATGTGCCCGATTATTACCTGCCACCTAAAGAAGAAGTATATAATAATATGGAGGCACTCATCTATCACTTTAAAATTGTGATGGGCGAAGTGCCCGTGCCAAAAACAGAAGTATACCACGCTGTAGAAGGCGGTAACGGAGAACTTGGATTTTACCTGATAACCGATGGTAGCCGCACACCGTACAGGCTGCATTTCCGCAGGCCCTGTTTTATATATTACCAGGCATTTAATGATATGGTACGGGGCCAGATGCTGAGTGATGCCATTGCCACACTAAGTAGCCTTAATGTAATTGCCGGGGAGCTTGACGCGTAAATTATTTTGAATTATAAATTTTAAATTATGAATGAAAGATGACGCTGTCATTTAAAATTCAACATTTAAAATAAAAAATAGAATATAGAACAAAAAGAGTATGGAAGTTAGTAACATACATCAGGAAATAAACATTACCCCTGCCCTTCAGGCCAGGATTGATGAGCTTTTAAGCCACTACCCGGCTGATAAAAAGAAAAGTGCCTTGCTGCCCGTATTACACGAAGTGCAGGATGCACATGATAACTGGCTTAGCGCTCCCCTGATGGATAAAGTTGCTGAAATACTAGAAATACAACCTATAGAGGTGTATGAAGTGGTATCATTTTATACCATGTACAACCAGAAGCCAATAGGCAAGTACATGTTTGAGTTTTGCCGTACTTCGTGTTGTGCCCTTCGTGGTGCCGAAGACCTTATAGACTATACCTGTCAAAAACTGGGTATTAAACCGGGCGAAACCACGCCCGACGGTATGTTTACCGTTGTAGGTGTTGAGTGCCTTGGCGCCTGTGGTTATGCACCCATGATGCAGCTTGGTGATTTTTATAAAGAACATCTTACCAAAGAAAAGGTAGACCAGATTATTGAGGATTGCCGTGCCGGTAAGATAGATTTACACAAACAGGATTCTTATACCGAACAATAATGGGAAGGAAGATATTATTAGAACATATAAATGTACCGGGGATAAAAACCTATGAAGTATACCGCAAAATGGGTGGTTATGCTTCGGTGGAGAAAGCCCTGAAAGGAATGACGCCTGACGAGGTTGTGGAAGAAGTAAAAACATCGGGGCTACGTGGCCGTGGTGGTGCAGGTTTCCCAACCGGCTTAAAATGGAGTTTCATTGATAAAAAATCCGGCAACCCACGCCACCTGGTGTGTAACGCCGACGAGTCGGAGCCGGGAACATTTAAAGACCGTTTTTTAATGGAATACATACCCCACTTGTTAATTGAGGGTATGATTACTGCCAGCTATGCTTTAGAGGCTAACCTGAGCTATATTTACATCCGTGGGGAATACATGTGGGTGTTCAAAATTCTTGAAAAAGCTATTAAAGAAGCCTATGCCGCAGGATGGCTGGGTAAAAACATATTAGGTACAGGGTATGACCTTGACCTTGCTGTGCACTGTGGTGCAGGCGCATATATTTGTGGTGAGGAAACCGCCCTTATAGAGTCTCTTGAAGGAAAAAGGGGCAACCCAAGGATTAAGCCACCATTCCCTGCCGTTAAAGGCTTATGGCAGGAACCTACGGTGGTAAACAATGTAGAATCTATTGCCGCTGTGCCATGGATTGTAAATAATACAGGTGCAGAATATGCTAAAATAGGCGTTGGCCGCTCAACAGGTACAAAATTGATTTCTGCTTCGGGGCATTGTAAAAACCCGGGCGTTTACGAAATAGAATTAGGCCTTGGGGTAGATGAGTTTATGAACTCAGACCAGTATCTTGGCGGAATGATGGATGACAGGCCGCTTAAGGCTTTGGTGCCCGGAGGCTCTTCAGTTCCTATACTTCCGGCAAACCTTATCTATAAAACAGCCGAAGGTAATGACCGTGTAATGACGTATGAATCGCTTAGTGATGGTGGTTTTGCTACAGGGTCTATGTTGGGTTCGGGCGGATTTATAGTATATAATGATACTGCCTGTGTGGTTAGGAATACCTGGAATTTCTCAAGGTTTTACCATCACGAAAGCTGTGGGCAGTGCTCACCATGCCGTGAAGGTACCGGGTGGCTTGAAAAAGTATTATACCGTATAGAAACCGGCGAAGGCCGCGAAGAAGATATAGACCTGCTTTGGGATATACAGAAAAAAATTGAAGGAAACACAATATGTCCGCTGGGCGATGCAGCAGCATGGCCTGTAGCAGCAGCAATACGCCACTTTAGGGATGAATTTGAATACCATGTTCGTTTTCCTGAAAAAATTAAAAACAAAGACCATTTTGTAGCCGAGCCTTTTGAAAAAGTAAGGCACCTTGTGGCAAAAGAAACAGTGTAACTAAGTTGTTAAATCGAAAAAGTAAAAGCATCCAGGCTTTGCTTTTTGTAAAATAGAGGTTGTAATGTTAATATCAGGGAAACCTGAAACATGAAACTTTCAAACAAATTTTAAGATGAAAGTAACAATAGACGGCCAGGAAATAAATGTAGAACCGGGAACAACCATCCTGCAGGCTGCGCGTATGATTGGAGGCGAAAGTGTGCCACCCGCCATGTGCTACTATTCCAAATTAAAGGGGAGCGGCGGCAAATGCCGTTGTTGCCTTGTTGAAGTAAGCAAAGGCAGTGAGGCAGACCCAAGGCCGATGCCAAAACTTATGGCATCGTGTGTTACAGGGGTTATGGATGGTATGGAGGTAAAAAGCATCTCCAGCGAAAGAGTGCTTGATGCACGCAAATCGGTAACGGAATTCCTCCTGATAAACCACCCGTTAGACTGCCCAGTTTGTGACCAGGCCGGGGAGTGCGACCTGCAAAACCTTAGCTTTAAGCACGGTGCGGCCAAAACACGCTATATAGAAGAAAAGCGTACCTTTGAGCCTGAAAATATAGGGCCATATATACAATTGCACATGAACCGCTGCATACTGTGTTACCGTTGTGTAATGACGGCAGACCAGCTTACTAATGAGCGTGTGCACGGGGTAGTAAATCGTGGCGACCATGCACAGATATCAACCTATATTTCTAAGGCTATTGATAATGAGTTTTCAGGAAATATGATTGATGTGTGCCCGGTTGGAGCGTTAACCGATAAAACATTCCGCTTTAAACAAAGGGTGTGGTTCAACAAACCGTATAATGCACACAGGGATTGCGATAAATGCTGCGGTAAAACAACCTTATGGATGTTTGGCGACGAAATACAAAGGGTTACCGCACGTAAAGACATATACCACGAAGTGGAAGAATTTATTTGCAACGAATGCCGCTTTGAGCATAAAGACCCGGCCGACTGGGTAATTGAAGGCCCTCGCAAGTTTGAAAAGGATTCGGTTATTAACCAAAATAACTATACCCGCAAGCTTGAGCCGGTGCATATTGAAACCGAAAAGCAAATTTTGTTAGGGCGTGAGCAGGATCGTAAAAAGATAAGCATGAAGGAGATAACGCTCGACGCGAAAGAAAAAGAAGTTTTTAAAGAAGGAAATTTATAAATGTTGTTGGTTGCCGGTTACCTGTTTTTAATAAACAGCTGTAAACTTTAAGCCGTAAACTGTTAACTATAATAGAATGGATAGTGCAATAATTATAGAGAAAGGCATTTTTATTGTTGTGATTTTTGCAATCACCATGCTTTTTGCTATGTACGAAACCCTTGCCGAGCGTAAAATTGCAGCCTGGCTGCAAGACCGTATCGGACCAAACAGGGCAGGTAAAGGCGGTATATTACAGCCACTTGCCGATGGTTTAAAACTTTTCTCTAAAGAAGAGTTTTTCCCTAATACGCCAAATAAATTTCTTTTTGTTGTAGGGCCTGCCATTTCTATGAGTACTGCACTAATGACGAGTGCTGTAATACCATGGGGTGATACACTGCAAATTTTTGGCCGTGATGTTGTACTACAGGCCGCCGATATTGATGTGGCCATACTTTATGTATTTGGAGTACTTTCGGTAGGTGTATACGGCATTATGATTGGCGGATGGGCCTCTAATAATAAATTCTCGCTGATGAGCGCCATGCGTGCCTCATCACAAATGATATCGTATGAAGTAGCCATGGGGCTTGCCATTATTGCCCTTTTAATGATGACTGAGAGCCTTAGCCTGCGTGAAATTGCTGCCGGGCAGCACGGCATGAACTGGAATGTATTTTACCAGCCTGTGGGCTTCCTTATCTTTTTGGTATGTTCGTTTGCAGAAACCAACCGGACCCCGTTTGACCTTGCTGAGTGTGAGGCCGAGCTTATCGGCGGTTACCATACCGAATATTCATCAATGAAAATGGGTTTTTACCTGTTTGCCGAATATGCCTCTATGTTCATCAGCTCAACTATACTGGCGGTGCTTTATTTTGGTGCATATAACTATCCCGGCATGGATTGGGTTGCAGAAAACCTGGGCCATAACCCGGCTAACATTATAGGTATTGCCGTATTATTTATAAAGATATGCATGTTCATATTCTTTTACATGTGGGTACGCTGGACGATACCGAGATTCCGTTATGACCAGTTGATGAAACTGGGCTGGAAATCATTAATACCGCTGGCTATTGCAAATATTATTATTACCGGTATTGTAATTTTAATTGCCGATAAAGCATAAATGATTAGATAATTCCGCCTTCAAAAGGCTAAACAATATAGTATGTCAATAGAAACGATGTCATTATCCGGACGCAAAAAGGAAGTTTCCAACAAAACGATGACGTTTGGGGAGAAACTTTACCTTGTAGCGATTTTTAAAGGGCTGATGATTACCATAAAGCACCTTTTTAAAAGAAAGGTTACCATAAAATATCCTGAGCAAACACGTGAACTTAGCCCGGTATACCGTGGCCAGCACATGCTGATGCGCGATGACGAAGGGCGCGAGCGTTGTACGGCCTGCGGCCTGTGTGCCCTTAGCTGCCCGGCAGAGGCCATAACCATGAAAGCTGCCGAACGCAAGCCTAATGAAATACACCTGTACCGCGAGGAAAAATACGCTGAAATTTATGAAATAAATATGTTGCGCTGCATCTTCTGCGGCCTGTGCGAAGAGGCATGCCCAAAACAGGCAATATACCTTACCAAAAGCCGCGTGATGGTAAAATCGCAAAGCGACAGGGAAGATTTTATTTACGGAAAAGAAAAACTTGTAATGCCGCTTGATATGGCTATACAAAATACCAATAAAACACAAATGGCGAACTAGTATGCTGACCTTATTTTACATTTTATCGGCCATTACCCTTGCCACGGCTTTTTTAACTATATTTAGTAAAAACCCCATTCACAGTGCCATTTACCTGGTATTATGCTTTTTCTCTATAGCCGGGCATTACCTTATGTTTAATGCACAATTTTTGGCTATAGTACACATTATTGTATACTCAGGCGCCATCATGATTTTGATGCTCTTTACTATCATGCTCATGAACCTGAACAAAGAAGACGAAAGGGATAAAACGTTTCTTTCGCGCATTGCCGCCGTGTTTTCTTTCTGTCTGCTTGCCTTTGTACTTTTAGCCACTTTTATAAAATCTCAACCCGCTATGCGCCAGTATGAAATATCGGGTAAAGATTACCAATCTATTAAAGTGCTGGGAGAGGTATTGCTTAACGACTATATGGTGCCCTTTGAATTTGCCTCGGTACTGCTTTTGGTATCAATGATAGGTGCTGTATTATTATCTAAAAAAGAACACATCAATAGCTAAAATGGAAAATATTTTACAGGAAATAGGCATTGATAATTACATTTACCTCTCTACCCTGCTTTTTTGTGTAGGTGCTTTTGGGGTACTGTACCGCCGTAATGCCATTGTTATGTTCATGTCTATAGAAATTATGCTTAATGCCGTAAACCTGCTATTGGTTGCCTTTAGCACCTACCATCAGGATGCCGCCGGGCAGGTATTTGTATTCTTTTCTATGGCTGTGGCCGCTGCCGAAGTTGCCGTAGGCCTTGCCATATTGGTAGCCGTATACCGCAACCTGCACAGTATTGACATTGATAACTTAAAGAAATTAAAAGGATAACGCCTAATGGAGACAAATTTGGCCTTACTATTACTACTTGCCCCGTTTGCCGGGTTTTTAATAAATGTATTTTTCGGAAAAAAACTGGGGCACAGCACCCCGGGCTGGATAGGCACTATAGCCGTTGCCGCATCGTTTGGCGCAACCCTTACTTTCTTTTTACAGGTTATGGGCACGCACGAGCCTGTAATGGTTAACCTTTTCCCATGGTTAAGACTTACTAACTTTTCTGTTGATTTCAGCTTTCAGCTAGACCAGCTTTCGCTGCTTTGGCTAATGTTTGTTACCGGTATAGGCACCCTTATACACCTATACTCCATCAGTTATATGCATGATGATGAAAATGTGCATAAATTTTTTGCCTACCTAAACCTGTTTATCTTTTTTATGATAATGCTGGTTATGGGCAGTAACCTGCTTATAATGTTCATAGGTTGGGAAGGCGTAGGGCTTTGCTCCTACCTTCTCATAGGTTTTTGGTATAAAAACCAGGAATATAATGATGCTGCCAAAAAGGCTTTTATCATGAACCGTATTGGTGACCTTGGTTTTTTGATAGGTATATTTATACTTGCTTACCTATTTCATACCGTTGAATATAACGGAATTAAAGCCGCCCTTGAAAATGGTTGGACGGTTGACACCACCTGGCTTGGTATAGCTATGCTGTGCTTGTTTATTGGTGCCTGTGGTAAAAGTGCACAGATACCACTATACACCTGGCTGCCCGATGCAATGGCCGGCCCTACCCCGGTTTCAGCGCTCATACATGCTGCTACTATGGTAACAGCCGGTATATTTATGGTAACAAGGCTGAATTTTTTATTTAACCTGGTACCCGATGTACAGGATATAATTGCCATTGTAGGCGCTGTAACTTCGCTTATAGCTGCTGCCATAGGCCTTGCCCAAACCGACATTAAAAAAGTACTGGCCTACTCTACCGTATCTCAGCTTGGGCTTATGTTCCTTGCACTGGGTTGCGGCGCTTATGAGATAGCTGTTTTCCACGTAATAACACACGCATTCTTCAAAGCCTGTTTGTTCTTAGGTTCAGGGTCTGTAATACACGCCCTGCATGGCGAACAGGATATGCGCAATATGGGTGGCCTGCGTAAAGTAATGAAGGTAACTTTTGCTACTTTCCTGGTATCCTCTATAGCAATATCGGGCGTACCGCCCTTGGCCGGTTTCTGGTCTAAAGACGAAATTTTGATGACAGCGTTTCACCATAACCCTGTACTATGGGCTATTGGTTCTATCGCCTCAATAATGACGGCTTTTTATATGTTCCGTTTAATATACCTTACTTTTTATAAAGATTTTCGCGGTACCGAAGAGCAAAAACACCATTTGCACGAATCTCCTGCGCTTATTACATTTCCCCTTATTGTACTTGCACTTTTAGCAACTGTAGGAGGAATTATTAATTTACCGGGCAGCAACTGGCTAAATCATTACCTTGCGCCTGTAATCGCCGTGCCTGCTGAACACCACGCTATGGGCAGCACCACTTATATATTAATGGGTATTGCGGTGGTTGGAGCTATAATAGGTATAGCCTTGGCTTATTTTAAATACATCAAAAAAGGTGAAGTGCCGCCACAGGATAAAGATATACATGGTATTACTAAAGTAGTGTACAACAAGTTTTATGTTGATGAGTTATACATGGCCCTTATTGTTAAACCGGTTTATGGTTTGGGTAATTTTTGTAAATACATAGTAGAAGCAGCACTATCGGGTATTGTTTATGGTTTTGGCAAGCTTGCCAATGCTTTGGGAGAAGAAGGCCGCACCATGCAGAACGGAAGTATCGGCTTTTACCTTTTTATATTTGTAATGGGCATTTGCTCTATAGTTGGTTATATCTTTTTGATAAAATAATTCATACTGATGGACGTATCATTTATACTTGTCATTTTATTATTCGGGGCGGCAGCCACTTGGTTTGTAGGCGATAAATGGGCCTCTAAGGCAGCGCTTATTTTCAGCACGGCAGCTTTTGCGGCAACACTTTATATAATGTACCGCCTTGGGCAGGGTGAGCGTGTAAGTTATTTTCACCAGTGGATAAGCAACCCGCGTATAACATTGGCTTTACAGGCAGATGGCATGTCTATGACAATGGTATTGCTTACAACGGCGCTAACCCCGCTAATTGTATATACATCATTTGGAAACCTTTTCCCTAAAACCAAAAACTTTTATGCCCTTATTATGTTTATGGCTTTTGCCATGGTGGGCTCTTTTTTAAGTGTTGACGGACTTTTATATTATATTTTTTGGGAACTATCGTTAATCCCTATTTATTTTATTGCCCTTATATGGGGTAGCGGTGATGCCGAAGAGCGTAAAAAGGCGGTGGTAAAATTCTTTATCTACACCTTTGCCGGATCTTTATTTATGCTTGCCGCATTTGCATACTTGTACAGGAAAACAGGCTCTTTATTAGATCTACACCTGTACCATGCACAACTAACATCTACTGAACAATCATGGATATTTGCCGCATTCTTTTTAGCATATGCCATAAAAATTCCTATTGTGCCTTTTCATACCTGGCAGGCCAATGTATATCAAAAAGCCCCTGCAGCGGGCACTATGCTTTTATCGGGAATCATGCTTAAAATGGCATTATTCAGCATCATAAAATGGCAATTGCCCATAACGCCTTATGCGGCATCACAACATAAAACAATTTGTATTGCCCTGTGTATCGCAGGTGTTATATATGGGTCTGTACTTGCGCTTAAGCAAACTAACCTTAAACGGCTATTAGCCTACTCATCTCTGGCACACGTTGGCCTTATTGCAGCAGGTGCATATACGCTTACACTAGACGGTCTTAGGGGCGCTTTTATACAAATGCTTGCCCACGGTTTTGTAGTAGTGGGACTGTTTTTTGCAGCCGAAATTATTGAGCGCCGTTACAAAACAGGAGAAATAAGCGAGATGGGCGGCATACGGGTGCAAACACCAAAATTTGCCAGTATGTTTATGATACTGGTGCTGGCATCGGTAGCATTGCCGGGTACTTTTAATTTTGTAGGAGAATTTGAATTATTATACAGCCTTGCACAGGCCAATATATGGTATGCAATATTAGGTGGTACCACTATAATACTGGGTGCTTTTTATATGCTCAGGATGTTTCAGCACGTTATGCTGGGCGAAAGAAATGCAAAACCATTTGCTGATGTTACTTTTAACGAAGGGCTCGTTTTTGTAATTATAATAGGAGTATTGCTGTTTTTTGGCCTTTACCCTAAACCATTGGTTGATTTTGTTACACCGGCCCTGGAGAAAGTTTTAGTTTATATAACCCGATTTGAATAGAAAATGGATTTATTAATAGCTATTGCAGGATTAGGTATTATTTGCCTTATAGCTGAAATTTTTAACGGAAGAAAAGCCATAGTGCCCATTACACTGGCAGGGCTTATAGCCATATTGGGTTATGCAGGCTATAAAGCATATGGCGTTGTTACGGGTACTAATACAGGCTTTGGCCTTAATGAACAACAGTATTTTAATATGGTTGTGAGTGACAGGTATGCCGTATCATTCAGCACACTGTTTATTTTGCTTACTATTTTCCTTGTGGCGTTAAGCTATGACTTTCATAAAAAACACAGCCAGAAATTATCAGACTTTATTGCCATAAAACTGTTTTTGCTAACCGGAGCCGTTGCTATGGTGTCATTTGGCAACCTTGCCATGTTCTTTCTTGGTATAGAAATACTTTCAATAGCATTATATGTACTGGCCGGCAGTGAACCTAAAAACGTGAAGAGTAACGAAGCCGGTATGAAATATTTTTTAATGGGTGCATTTGCATCGGGGGTTATACTGTTTGGTATTGCCCTTATTTATGGTGCTACCGGCTCATTTAACACCGCAGAAATATTTGCCGCATCTGCTACCGAGTTGCCTGTTTGGTTTACTATAGGTATAGTATTACTAACTGTAGGTCTGTTATTTAAAATAGCAGCAGTGCCTTTTCATTTTTGGGCACCCGATGTGTATGAAGGTGCACCTACGCTAAGTACTGCTACCATGGCTACTTTGGCTAAAGTAGCTGCAGTGGCTGCTTTTTTCAGGCTAATGAAAAGCATGAACCATGAAGTAAGTGGTGCTTATATAGTAGTGATAACCATAGCCATTGTATTAAGTATGACTGTGGGTAACCTTTTGGCCTTGAGGCAGGATAACGTAAAGCGTATGCTGGCTTATTCGGGTATATCACATGCTGGTTTTATGCTTATGATATTTTTAAACCCCACGTTTGCCGACGGCACATTGCTGTATTATGCCAGTGCGTATTCCCTTGCTGGTATAGCCGCTTTTTCGGTAGTAATTTTTGTGTGTACTAACAAAGACAACGAAAAAATATACAACTTTAATGGACTGGGTAAGAGTAACCCTGCCATGGCTGCGGTGCTTACCTGCGCTTTACTATCAATGGCGGGTATCCCAATATTTTCCGGGTTTTTTGCTAAATTTTTCCTTTTTCAGCAAACCTTGTCAAGGGGTCATGTGGCACTGGTAATTATTGCGGTTATAAACTCTATAGTGAGTGTTGGGTATTACTTTAAGCTGATACTGGCCATGTATACCAAAGACAGTACTGAAGAAACCCAGCCCGCACCTGTGCTTTATAAAGCTGTAGCCATAATATCAATACTTATAACCATAGGCCTGGGGCTTTACCCGGACCTGGTGCACAACTTTTTCTTTATACGATAATAAAATATAAAACAAGAGGGAGAATTTTTATTCTCCCTCTTGTTTTATACGAAGTGTTAGCTGCGCTACCAGCTTTCTTTAAAGCCACCTTTCAGTGCTTCGTTGTATTTTTCAACATCAAATTTATAGAGATTAGGTGCCTTGTGTGCTCCCCCTGTCCTGGAGTGGTTTAGTTTAATCAATATTCCGTAGGCTATCATTTTACGGTAAAAATTTCCCCGGTTCAGTTTTCTGCCCAGTATAATTTCATACAGGCTTTGTAACTCCGGCATGGTAAATTCTTCCGGAAGAAGGCTTAGCCCTATAGGCTTATAGTTAAGTTCGCGCCTAAGGGTTATAAGAGCCTTATCAAGTATCGCCCGATGGTCCATAAGCATGCCGGGCAGGTTGTTAACATCCTGCCATTCGCAATCCGATGAAAAAGCATCGGCTACGGGTATAACATGGGTAAAATCTACCAAGGCATAAAAGCCTACCGCAATAAAACGTATTTTATGCCATAACCCTTCAGGGTATTCTTCAAAAAAAGCGCTGGTACGGTTAAGCCCGTCAAACACTTCAAACTGTTGCAGGTAAATATCTTTAGCTCCCGTACGCTGTTCGAGTATACGTATGGCTGCCTCTTTCAGTTCTTCACCTTTACCTACATAACCTCCGGGCAACAGCCAGTCATTCTCACCCTTCAGGCGGGTTAATAAAACTTTTAACGATGCGTCATGAAAACCAAAAACTACGCAATCAATAGAAATATGCGGAAGATACTTTTCCCAGGCTTCGTCTGAAGACGCTATCAATAAGTTTTTTATATCCATACTTCATTCCATTTCATATCAAATAAAACATTTTTTAGCTTAGTTTAAAAATAAATTATATAATTATTAAATATTTTCAGACAAACTACTGTAGTCTTTAATTTTATTGCTTTTACTAAATTTAGTTTTAACACTGCCAAAAGCCGCAGGAACAATCAAAATCAGTTAATTTTGTGTTATGTATGCATTAATTGATTGCAATAATTTTTATGCCTCCTGTGAACGGGTCTTTCAGCCAAAGCTGGAAGGAAAGCCTATTGTAGTACTCTCAAACAATGATGGCTGCATTATTTCGCGCAGTGAAGAAGCCAAAACACTGGGCATACCTATGGCTGCCCCGGAGTTTAAAATACGTACACAACTGAAAGAACAAGGTGTGCATGTTTTTTCTTCCAACTACTCGCTTTACGGCGATATGAGCGAACGGGTAATGGGCATTATGGAGCAGTTTACCCCAAATGTAGAAGTGTATAGTATAGATGAAGCCTTTCTTGATTTTACGGGCATTGCAGTTAAAGATTATAATGACTACGGGCAGCAGATGTGCCAACGCGTAAAGCAATGGCTTAGTCTGCCAATTTGTGTAGGTATCGCCCCCACTAAAACCCTTGCAAAAGTAGCCAACAGAATTGCCAAAAAATTTCAGGAACGTACCAAGGGCGTATATGTAATAGATACCGAAGAAAAGCGTATAAAAGCACTTAAATGGATAAAGATTGAAGATGTATGGGGCATTGGGCACCGCATGGCTAAAAAGCTTAAAGCAATGGAGGTACACACGGCATACGATTTTATTAAACCGCGCATGGCAGGGTGGATAAAAACTACCTGGGGTGTGGTAGGCCTACGGATAAAAATGGAACTGGAAGGCAAGCCGGCAATTGGCGACGGCGCTGTTCCGGAAAAGAAAAAAAGTATTGCCACCACACGAAGTTTCCCTAAACAGATAAGCGATTACGACCTGTTGCGTGAGCGCGTAAGCACCTTTGCCACCGTTACCGCTGAAAAGCTGCGCAAACAGCAATCAAGCTGCCACATGGTTATTGTAATGCTTATTGCCGATAAACATAAAGTACACAACAGCCGCTATAATTACAGCCGCGCCATAACGCTGCCTTTTGCCAGTAACTCGGCCATTACTATTAATAACGCCGCACTGGAGGGCTTTAAGCAAATAATGGCCGAAGCACAGGGCACGGTATTTAAAAAAGCCGGGGTTATTGTTACAGAACTTATTCCGCAGGATACCCTGCAACTGGATATGTTTATGAATGAAAACCCCAGGCACCAGGCCCTGATGAAAGCTATAGATAAGGTAAACGGAAAAAACGGCAGCCGCATTATACGCCTGGCTGCGCAGGAAAAGAAAACCTGGGATATGAAACAGGAAAGGCTCTCTAACCGTTATACTACCGATATTAACGAAATACTCACCGTACAATGCCGGTAAACCCTAAACACAGCAAACTTTCTTTCTATAAGCCCGACTGGGAGGCCAATACTGCCCTGCCCTATGTTCCGGATGGTGTAAAGGCGGGATTCCCCTCGCCTGCGCTTGATTTTATGGAGTATAAAATTGACCTGAACAAGCACCTGAGCAAAAACCCGTTAGCCACATTTTACATTAAAGTAGACGGCAATAGCATGAGCGGCGCAGGGATAGAAGATGGCGACCTGCTGGTGGTAGACCGCAGCCTTGAACCTGCGGACGGAAAAATTGCCATTTGCCTGGTAGATGGCGAGTTTACTGTAAAACGCCTGAAGCTAAAAGATAAGGTGTTATACTTAATGCCCGAAAACCCCGACTACCCACCACTACAGGTAACCGAAGACAAGCAATTTACCATTTGGGCTATTGTTACTTTTGTGATAAGGGGGGTGGAGTAAATGCTGTACAAAGCGGAATATTTTTCGCAGCATAACTTTAATTTGTCCGTAACGAAAGTACGAAAAACAAATTTATTGGCAGAAAGTGATTTAATACGGTTTTTATTATTTTTACTAAAAACCAAACAACTTTATTATGTCTGATAAAATAAAAAAGAAATCTAAGTTTATAATTAATTTGAATCAAACCGAAATAAAAATTTTTATAATAATCGGAGTTTTAATTTTCATACTTCCATTAATTTTTACTTTAAAATTAAATATAATTTCATTTACGGAAACAGGCCAAATAGGAGATACCATCGGTGGTATAACAGCACCTTTTTTAAGCTTTTTTGGATCAATACTGGTTTATTTAGCACTGAAAGCACAAATTAATGCTAATGATTTGGTTCAAAAACAATTTATAAAGCAGCAAGAAATAGATTACAGACAAAATTTTGAGAATACTTTTTTTAATTTATTAACAATCCATCATCAAATTTTTCAAAATATCGATTTTGACACTGAAAATCTTATTAAAAATGATAGCGATTTACAAAAATACTTTCAATCAAATCCATCATATAGTGCTTACCTTAAAGATATAAGAGAGAATAAAACTATTAAATCACAAGATTTTTTCGATTTATGTTATAAAATATTAACAGCATTAATTGAAGATGATTTAATATTTGACAAAAAAATTTATGATGTAAATCATTATTATGATGGTCTAAACATAGAATTATTTAAAAGAATTTTTTTTAATATAGATGGTATAAAACTTTCTATTATTAATTATAATAATATTAGTGTTGAGTCAAGGATGGTAAGCATCTATGATACTATTTATCGAAAACTCAATACAGATTTAGGACATTATTTCAGAAATTTATATCGTATAATTAAATTAATTGACGAGAAAAAATTTGTTGAAAATGAGGTTGAAAATTTTAAAATCAAATATTCTTACACATCAATTATAAGGGCTCAGCTTTCTGACAATGAAGTAGGTTTACTCTTCTTTAATTGTTTAACGAATAAAGGATATGAAAAATTTAAACCTTTAATTGAAAAATATACATTGTTAAAATTAATAGACATCTCAAACAATCTAAATAAATATTTCGCATGTCTTTATGCTCCTACAGCATTTAAAAAACCTAAGGAAGAAGATATAGAGAAACATTTAATGTATTACCATAATACATAATTTCGTCTTGCAATCATTCATAAAACTTTCCCCATAAAATACTTTACCCGCATCCGTTTGTGTTGTACCTTTGGTTAGCTTCTTAAACTCCCTGCCTTATGGACAATTTAGATGCCGCCCGGATGCAAATGGCATTCACCTTAATCTTCCACATTGTTTTTGCGTGTATTGGTATGGTAATGCCGTTTTTTATGGTGCTGAGCCACGCCAAATGGCTGCGCACCCGCCGCCCGGAATACCTCACCCTTACCAAAGCGTGGCAAAAAGGGGTAGCGATATTTTTTGTTACCGGGGCAGTATCGGGCACCGCGCTCTCTTTTGAGCTTGGGCTGCTGTGGCCCGTGTTTATGAAACATGCGGGGCCGGTTATCGGTATGCCTTTTTCTTTAGAAGGCGCCGCATTTTTTATTGAAGCCGTGGCACTGGGTTTTTACCTGTATGGATGGAACAAAATTAAAGAAGGCTTTCACCTCATCACTGGTATTATCGTGGGGGTTTCGGGTATTACCTCGGGTATATTGGTGGTTTCTGCCAATAGCTGGATGAACAGCCCCGCCGGGTTTGATTATGTTAACGGTGAATTTATAAATATAGACCCTGTACGTGCTTTTTTGAATGATGCGTGGTTCAGCCAGGCCCTGCACATGACTATTGCCGCATTCGCCGCCACCTCATTCGCCGTAGCGGGCATTCACGCATGGCAGATTTATAAGGGGCGAAATACAGTGGTGCATAAAACGGCTTTTAATATTGCTATCTTCTTTGGTGCCGTGGCTGCGCTGTTGCAACCGATAAGCGGGGATATTTCGGCTAAGTTTATTGCTGAAAAACAGCCTGTAAAACTTGCCGCCCTTGAGGCGCATTACGAAACTGAAAAAGGCGCTCCGTTATATATTGGCGGTATTGTAGATGAAGAAAACAAAACCGTAAGCCATAAGATTGAAATACCTAAAGCGCTCTCATTTTTAGCTTTTGGTGATTTTGATGCCGAAGTTAAGGGGCTGAATGATTTCCCCGAAGAAAACCGGCCCCCTGTGGCTATAACGCACTATGCCTTTCAGGTAATGGTAGGATTGGGTATGCTGCTGGTGCTGGCTGGATTGATCTTTTTTATCAGCTTAAAGAAAAAGAAATGGCAGGCCAACCACCGCTACTGGCTGTTTTTTGCACTTATGGCGCCCATTGGTTTTATTGCACTGGAAGCGGGATGGATTGTTACTGAAGTAGGCCGCCAGCCCTGGATAATTCAGGGAGTGATGCGCACCAAAGATGCCGTAACCCCAATGCCGGGCATGATATACAGTTTTTACATGTACGTATGCCTGTACCTGATGCTGAGCGTAGCGGTTACCTGGCTTATGGCGCGGCAGATTAAAATATTGAACCAGCAAACTAATTAAGCCCATGTTATACGTAGTATTGCTTTTTGTTGTCCTTTCTTTTTTTCTGTATGTACTTTTAGGGGGTGCCGACTTTGGTGCGGGTACCCTGGAGTTGTTTTCGTCTAAAGAACATAAGGCATCTATAAAAAAAACGGTGTATAGCGTATTGGGTCCGGTTTGGGAGGCCAACCATATCTGGATTATTATTCTTATCGTGGTTTTATGGATTGCCTTCCCAGATTTTTATAATATTATCATAGTGTATCTGCACATACCGCTTACGCTTATACTGTTGGGTATTACACTGCGGGGTGTGGCCTTTGTGTTCCGCCACTATGATGCGGTTAAAGATAAATCACAGGATTTATATGATACCATGTTTGAACTTAGCTGCCTGGTTACCCCTATATTTTTAGGAATGACTTTCGGTGCCCTTTTAGAGGGCGATATTACTACTCTGGAGCAATCACCCAACGCCGGCTTCTATGAAATTTATGTACATCCATGGCTACAGCCATTTCCCATACTAACAGGATTCTTTTTTAGTGCGCTGTGTGTGTTTCTGGCAGCGGCCTTTCTTATCGGGCAGGCAAAAGACTATGAAAAGCGTATGTATATGCGTAAGGCGGCCATTGCCATTATAACTGTAGTTTTTGTAGGTTTGTTAACCATTTTAACCGGTTATATTGAAAACAATGATTTTACAAATGAATTTTTAAGTAACCCACTGGCTATTGCCCCCGTTGTGCTATCGGGTATATTACTTTACCCATTATGGCGAGCCATACACATAGGGCGCGTAATATGGACGCGATTTTTAGCCGGGCTACAGGTACTTTTAATACTTTTTGCAGCAATTGGCACCCACTTCCCTAACCTTATTATTACCAAAAACGGGCCCATAAGCCTGTTAGACAATATTGCGCCTGACAGTGTAATAAATGTATTGGGCATCAGCCTTATTATTGGTGGGGCGCTTATTATTCCCGGCCTGATACATTTACTTAAAGCCTTCAGGATGATAAAATTTCTGGAAGAAAGGGATTAGGGTTAACTAACAGTTATTAGTTAGCGGTTTATAAATACAATCCCAAACAACCTACAATCGGCTACGGCATTTTTACCCTGAACACCCTGAAGGGATAGTCTACCCTGTCTGTACCATTGTTCCATTTAGGAATACGGTTGAGCTGTGCACAACTGAAATACAGGTAATTATTACTCCCCACACCAAAACTGTCTGGCCAGATAATACGGTCGTCGGTAACCAAGGTATGTACTTTACCATCAGGGCTAACATATTTAATGCTGTGTTCCGGCGAACTTCCAAAATAAACATTTCCCTTCTTATCGCATACCAGGCCGTGAGTAACCCCTGTATTGGCAATTCTTTCTACTTTACCGTTCAACTCTTTTTCAGACAGTGAGGCATCAGCCAGATATTTTGTTTCTATACGGAAGAGTTCGTTTTTATTTATCGGCTTGTAATAAAAATACTTATTGTCTTTGGTAAGGGCAATACCATTTACATTGCTTTTAAAAGGATTCCCTTTTTCGTCAATCATTTTTACGCCTTCAATTTCAAGCACAAAAGCCGGCTCAATGGTTGTGCTGTACTTTTTTTCTAAAACTACCCTGATGGTATCGGTTTCCAGATTTAGCACTATTATAGCCGCCTGGCCGGGGTCGCTAAGGTAGGCCAGGTTTTTATCAGTATCCACCCTTATATCGTTAAGCCCGCTTTTTACCTTATTAAGCCCGCTAAAGTGGTATATACGCTCAACAGTATTGTTCGCAAGTTTAATTTTCACAAGTTTAAACTTTCCTTCCTCTTTTTTACCATCATCTCCAAAAACTGAGGCCGCCCCCGATGGCTTGCTGTCTAACATCCATAAATATCCTTTGTCGTCGGCATACAGGTCCTGCACATTATAAAAATGGGAATTGTACGCTTCGGGGTTATATTGATTCCAGGAGGTATCAGGATAAGGCTCCCTGACACCATTTTTTATTTCTGTAAGGCCATATAAAAAAGGCTCATTATGAGGGAAAGAAACAAACAGCCTGTTGGTGGCAGTTTCTACAGTTACGCCTATGGGCTGATTTTTACCAAAAGAAGCTACTTCTTCAAGTTTGTTTTGTGCGAAAGCTGCACTGCTAATCAATACCGTTAAAAATATTTTCTTCATAACATATTATTTATTCCGCCTAAATAAAACAACGACTAACGCAAAAACGCTCCATACCAGCAATTGCCAGGTTACAAGATTCCAGCCTCCGGCACCCCAGCATTGTATCCCAATAAAACTGCCCAGTGCGCCGCCTATAAAATAACTCGTCATATAAGCGGTGTTAATACGGCTGTGTGCGGTAGCATCAAGGGTATAAATAGTAGCTACGTTGGTAACCTGTGTAGCCTGCACGCCAACATCTAACAGGAACACCGAAATTACAAGCCCTGTTACCGAATGCGGAAAAACTTTTATTAAAATAATGCTAATTAACACCATTAATCCGGCAAAAAGCTGCGCCCGCGTGGGGTTACCCTTATCGGCAAGTTTGCCAAATACAGGCGCCAGCAATGCGCCCCCAATAGCTACAAAGCCAAACAGCCCAATGATATCGGTGCCGTAATTAAAGGGTTCACCACTAAGGTGAAAGGTAAGCGTTGTCCAGAATGAGCAAAACAAACCGAACATCAGTGCACCCAACAATGCGGTTCTACGCAGCACAGAAAAGCGTTTTAACTGTATTAACGATGATACCAACAACTTACCATAGTGTCCGCTAAATCCCGCCTTTACATTTGGTAAGGAAAACTGTACCATAGCCATGCAGGCCAGTACCATCGCAGCCGAAATACCATATACCCACCGCCAGTTTAGCCATTCAGCTATAAAACCGCTAAACACCCGTGCAGCGAGTATGCCTACCAGTATTCCTGTAAAAATAATTCCCACATTACGCCCCCGGTTTTTTGCATCCATACCTGCTGCCATAGGGAGTATTACCTGTGCTGCAACACTCAACAGCCCGGTAAGCAGGCTAAATATACTCAGCCAGAAAAAATTCTGAACAAAAGTAGTGCCTACCAGCACTGCCACCAACATGCCCATAAAGGCTAATATGAGTTTTTTACGATCTGCCTTATCACCCAGCGGGGTAAGAAAGAATAAACCCAGCCCGTAACCGGCTTGTGCCAGTACCGAAATGATTCCCGCTTTGCTCTCCGGTACATTAAACTGATGGGCTATGTCTTTTAATATGGGTTGGTTATAGTAAATATTGGCTACACATACGCCTGCTGTTATGCTCATTACAGCAATTTGCGTTTTGGTAATAGATGAATTTTGCATGGTGCAAATTTCAGTAAAAAATCCATGACATTTATAAATTAAACTTTCTTACGCCTTTTATTTTCAACATGACATTTGTCATATTTTTAGCGCTAAGCGTATTATACTTTTGATATTGGAAAAGAAATATAATTATGCAAAACAATATCATCCAAAAATATAACGTACCGGGGCCACGCTACACCAGCTACCCAACAGTACCTTACTGGGATAACAGTGGTTTTAGCGCTGAAAAATGGGAAACATCGTTTATAAAATCGTTTAAAGAAAGCAATGGCGACGAGGGCATCAGCCTTTATATACACCTGCCCTTTTGTGAAAGTATGTGTACGTTTTGCGGCTGTAATAAACGCGTTACCCGCCGGCATGAGGTAGAAACAGCTTATATAACTGCCGTTCTTGAAGAATGGGGTATGTATTGTGATTTGCTTATTGAAAAGCCGTTGATTAAAGAGTTACACCTGGGCGGCGGCACCCCGACGTTTTTTAGCCCGGAAAACCTTGAAATTCTTATTAACGGAATTTTTGACCGGGCAGCTAAAGCTCAAGGATATGAGTTTGGTTTTGAAGGCCACCCAAATAACACCACACGCCAGCACTTGCAAACCCTGTACAACCTTGGTTTCAGGCGGGTAAGCTTTGGCGTGCAGGATTATAATGAAACCGTACAAAAAGCTATTAACCGTGTACAGCCTTTTCATAATGTAGCCAAAGTTACCTTTTGGGCAAGAGAGATAGGCTACACTTCTATAAGCCATGACCTGGTGTTTGGATTGCCTTTTCAAACCCTTGAAACCATAACCGATACTATAGAAAAAACAAAATCATTAAACCCTGACAGGCTGGCTTTTTACAGCTATGCCCATGTGCCCTGGATAAAAGGTAATGGGCAGCGTGGTTTTGACGACAGCAACCTGCCTAAAGATGAAGAAAAAAGAGCCTTATATGAGGTGGGGAAAAACCTGTTGACAAAAAAAGGATTCCATGAAATAGGCATGGACCATTTTGCCACCACAACCGACAGTCTTTATCATGCTTATAAAAACGGCACCATGCATCGTAATTTTATGGGGTACAGCAGTGGTAAAACACAGCTTATGATAGGCCTGGGCGTATCTTCTATCAGTGATAGCTGGTATGCTTTTGCACAGAATGAAAAAACGCTTGAAGATTATTACAACAGGATAGCATTGGGAGAGTTGCCTGTTTTCCGTGGGCACCTGCTTACAGAAGAGGACCTGTTGATACGCAAACATATACTAAACCTGATGTGCAGCTTTACAACAACATGGGGTGCACAGCAAGGGTGGTTTGAAGAAATACCTGCCGTACTGGCAAGCCTTGCAGAAATGGAGCATGACGGGCTTATTGAACTGGGTAAAAACAGGCTGACAGTTACCGAAAAAGGCAAACCGTTTGTGCGCAACATTTGTATGGCATTTGATGTAAGGCTTAAAAGAAAGGCACCACAAACACAACTCTTTAGCATGGTTGTATAAGTCTAAAACCAATCAACTAATTTAATATAGTATAAGCCTGGTGTTTTAATAATATCCGGGCTTTGTTTTATCTGCATAAATGCTGAAAATTATCGCTAAATTTATAGTAATAAATAATTAAAAAAAATGTTTAGGCACCGTGGAAACAGGAGATCATACACCCATAATTTACGACTGGCTTCCCTACTATCATTTGTGGCCGGTATGGTAAACATTACCGGGCTGCTTTCAATAAACATTCTTACCACTAACCTCACCGGGCACTTTGCTTATTTTTCAGAATCATTTGTACATCAAAATTTTGCCCATGCCTCTCACTTTCTCCTTTTTATTTTATCTTTTATGCTGGGAGCTTTTATATGTGGCCTGATAAGTGAAGCTTTGAGCCGTAATAAGCAAAACCTTTTGTATGTTGTACCTATATTAATTGAAATAGCAGCATTACTCATTATTGCGTTTTTTGGCATCCAAAATAATATTTTTAATACCCGCTTTATTGCATGCACATTGCTTTTTGCTATGGGATTGCAAAACTCGTTAGTTACCAGAGTATCGCAATCGGTAGTACGTACCACGCACCTTACGGGTATATTTACAGATCTGGGCAATGAAATTTCCTTGCTTTTCTTTAACCATGAAAGTAAAGAAAAACGCGAAATAAAAAGGGGAATTTACCTGAAGGTTGCCGTAATCAGTTGTTTTTTTCTTGGAGGTATACTGGGCGGCCTTGCTTATACATTTATGGAACTTAAGGTACTTATAATTGCCTGCGGAATATTGGTAATTGCCTTATTGTATGATTATATATTACTGAAATACTATACCGTTAAGAGAAAAGTTTTGCATAGCCATGTCAAATAATTTATCTGCAATGGGGTTGTGCCCCCACAAAAAGATTCATGTTTCCGGGTGAAATATAAGGTATACTCAAACCTAATCCGCGCACAATAAAAAGCATACCAATCAGTACTGCAACATACGGCACCAGTTTTGTAAAATGCCTGCGGAAAGATGGATTTATAATACCTCCCGCAAAAACAACCGTACTCATTAGCGGTATGGTACCCATACCATATAAAAACATATAGGCGCTGCTATACAGTATATTTTGCATGGCTAATGCACCAAACAATGCAGCGTATACCAAACCACAGGGTAAGAAACCATTTAGCAACCCTGTAGCAAAAAGTGCTTTATAACTCCGTTTTTTAAACTGCCTGCCTAAAGACGATTTTACTTTACTTATTATTTTATACGCCGGTTTAGAAAAATTATACCGGGCAAAACTTTTTTCGGGAACCATTACTATGGCAATCATTATAACTCCGGCAATAATGCTAAGCTGTTGCTGCATACCTGCCAGGTAAAACCCCCTGCCCAACAGGCCAAACACTAACCCTAAAATACTATAAGCGCTAAGCCTGCCCAAATGATAGGTAAGCACCTGCAGGGTTTTTCGGGATGGGTTTTTATGGTCTACAGGCAACATCATAGCAATGGGCCCGCACATGCCGATGCAGTGCAGGCTGCTTATTAACCCTAATATAATGGCTGAGTAGAGCATTTCTTTTTACAGAAGTAGATGATAGATAACCGATAATATATCCTTGTAGAATAATCTGTTATCTATCATCTCATATCTGCCAATCTTTATAAATTAAACATTTCCGTTTCTCTGTAACCGGTGCCTTCATAAGCCCAGTCTACAGTAATGTCCCAACGGCCGCCTGCCAGACCTTTTTTAGGTATGAGCAGGTATGGATGGTTGGATAATGAAATAGGGATTTCAAAATCCAGCCTCTGGTCAGACGGCCTGTATAAGGACACTTTTCCTTTTATTTTTGTAACATCAAACGTTTGGGGAAATGTTATTTTAATTTCATCTGCATTATTATCAATACTAAAATCTTTATGTAACTGCACGGCATTATTTTCTTTATCCTTTCTTGCCTCAAGCCCGCGCTCTTCTTTATAATATTCTTCAACCACCAGTTCATTATCATATTTATGGTCTGTTTGCACACGAAATACAAAAAACAGTATAAAGCTCATAAATGCTGCAAAGGCTATTACTATGCCTGTTCCCCAATTTATTTTCATGGCTGCTATTTTAAATTATTAAATGTTTTAGGCCCCAAAAAGTTAGTTTTTTCGGTTTCTATCTTTTTATCTCCCTGGTACACCCCCAATGTAATACGTGTTTTATCACTTTTAAGCAGTGTCTGGTTTATTTCTATAAACATAGTGCCCTGTGCCAGACCTTCTTTGTGTATGGTAAAGTTTTGGCTTCCCACAACCTTTACAGTTCCTTTTATGCCTTCCAGCTCAAAATGTACATTATCAATTTCTTTAGTGGTTTTATTGATAACTTTATAAGTAAACACATTACTGATGTTTTCTCCTTTGTGCTCATAAAGCTGTCCGGGAAGACGCAGTACCGTAGCTTCTACTTCATTACGCAAAAACAGCATCCCTGTAAATACAGCTATCAGTATACCCAATACGGCAGTATAACCCTTCATCCGGGTAGTAAAAACAAATTTTTCTTTTTTGCTTATCTCATCTTCGCTAGCATAGCGTATCAACCCTTGTGGCAACCCAACGCGATCCATAACGGTATTACATTCATCTATACATGCTGTACAGTTTGTACATTCAAGTTGTGTACCGTTACGTATATCTATACCTGTGGGGCATACTGCTACGCAAAGCTTGCAGTCTATACAATCGCCTTTACCAACGGCGGCACGGTCTTCACTTTTCACAATTTTACCTCGGCCTGTTTCGCCCTCACCCCTAACGTGGTCATACGCTACAATAATACTCTTGTTATCCAGCAATGCGCCCTGCAACCTTCCGTAGGGGCAGGCAATAATACAAACCTGCTCCCTAAACCAGCTGTAGATAAAGTAAAACACCCCGGTAAATATCAACAGCGCAATCAGTGTACCTGTATTTCCGGCAGGGCCTTCTTCTATCATTTTAACCAGCTTATCACTGCCAATTAAATACGCCAGGAACACATTGGCTATTAAAAACGATATAATAAAGAACACAAACCATTTAAGCCCTTTCTTGCGGATTTTTTCTTTATTCCAGGGCATTTTGGCGAGTTTCATCTGTGCCCCACGGTCACCCTCAATCCAATACTCAATACGGCGGAATACCATTTCCATGAAAATGGTTTGCGGGCATATCCATCCGCAAAATATACGGCCAAATACCACAGTAAACAGGGCAACGAATATTACACCGATAATCATACTGATTACGAACAGGTAAAAATCCTGCGGCCAGAACGGAAACCCGAAAATATTAAACCTGCGTTCCAGCACGTTGAACATTAAAAACTGGTTGCCGTTTATTTTTACAAAAGGCGCTGCCACTAAAAAAGCAAGCAAAAACCAGCTTACCGCTTTACGCTTGTCATAAAACTTTCCCTTAGGCTTTTTAGGAAATACCCAGGCACGCTTTCCATCCTCGGTTATAGTACCTATATGATCCCTAAATTCCTCATCATCATATTCCTGCCCATACCTATTTTCAGACATAATCTAATTATTTAGAGGTTGTTTCCGCAGCTGGCTGGCTCTCCTCTTGCCAAAGATCGCCCTGTGGTTCTTTAGGGTCAGCCGGGTTAGTGCCCTGTAACGACAGCACATAGCTGGCTACCTCCTGTATTTCAGAGGGTTTCAGGGTACCCTTCCATGCTACCATACCTTTACCATCGCGACCGCCCTCTGTAATGGTGTGGAATACATTTTTTATACCGCCGCCCAATATCCAGTATTGGTCGGTAAGGTTAGGGCCAATAGCACCTCCTGCATCGACTCTGTGGCAGGGCGTACAATTGCTTTCAAATATCTCTTTACCTTTAGCCAGGTCTGCCGGGTCTGTAAGCAACGTTACTGAATTGGCATCTATAAGGTCTTTAGCCGTTTTTTTGTATTCTTCAACCGCTATTTTGGCATCGGCCATTTCCTGCTCAAATTCTGCCTTTTGGTCTTTATCCCCAACAATATGGAAACGCACCAGATATACCAACCCAAATATTATGGTTACATAAAACAATCCTACCCACCATGGCGGCAATACATTATCAAGCTCTTTAATGCCATCATAATCATGGTTCATAATAATAGTACCTTCTTCTTCAATAGGTTTAGATTTGTTAAAGAAGCTGCTCAACTTTTTAAACCACTTACTGTCTTTATAATCCAGTGCATCGGCCGCTGCCAGTTTAGCTTTTTGTTCGTCAGTAAGTATGGCATAGGTAACCCTGTCTATAGCCAGCACCACAATTTCTATAGCTATCTGTATAAACAGGAATACTAAAAGAAATACAGATACCATTGGATATTCTATAAAAGCCGGCTTGTCTCCGGAATCTATAAAAAATTCCAGCGCCATAAATACCAGTGCAAAAATTACGGGTACCCGTACATATACCGGGATGAACTTTTTCATATTCCTGTGTTTTTCTGGTTAAACAATGTGTTGCTGTTTTCTTCGGAATCTGAAAATGGCAATTGGCTCATTTCTTTAATCTTTTCTTTTTTATAGGTATATACCCATGTATACAGCCCTACAAAAAAGAGGAAGAAAATAAGTAACGATAGTATTGGGTATATCTCAACTCCCGAGATAGTTTCCAAATTATGTTTTACATACTTCAGCATGGTAAATTATTTAGATGCGGTGGTATTAGTATTTTTTATCTTGATGTCGGTACCCAGGCGTTGCAGGTAAGCAATAAGCGCGGTAATTTCTCGGTCTTTCATCGGCACAAACTCTTCACCGCTTGCTTCGGCGGCTCTTTTGCTTGCCTCATAACTTTTTACAAAATCAGGGTCGGTATGCAGGTTCTCCTCAATTTTGGCTGACTGCGCTGCAATACTACTGTTTGCATTGGCTATATCCTCATTGGTATAAGGCACGCCCAGTTTTGCCATAACCTCCATTTTCTTTTGAATATCAGAATAATCGGCTTTTTTGTTATCAAACAGCCAGGTGTATGATGGCATGATACTGCCTTCTGATACACTTTGAGGATCCCACATGTGGTTAAAGTGCCAGTTGTCGCTATACTTACCGCCAATCCTCATCAGGTCTGGCCCGGTACGCTTACTGCCCCAAAGGAATGGGTGGTCATACACATATTCTCCCGATTTGCTGTATTCGCCATAGCGTTCTACCTCACTGCGGAAAGGACGTATCATTTGAGAGTGGCAGCCTATGCAGCCTTCGCGTATGTACAGGTCGCGCCCTTCAAGCTCCAGCGGGGTGTATGGTTTTACACTGCTTATGGTAGGTATGTTGCTTTTTACCATTATGGTAGGCACAATTTGTATTAAACCACCTATAGTTACAGCAATGGTTGCCAGTATGGTAAGCTGTATCGGCCTTCTTTCAAGCCAGCCGTGCCATTTTTCGCCTTTAAGCCTGTTTTTGCTTATGCGTTCCAGCTCAGGTGCTTCGGCAAACTCATCTTCTATAGTATGCCCTTTGCGTACCGTTTGTATAATGTTATACACTAATACCAGCATACCTATTACGTAAAGTGTACCGCCTATGGCCCTCATCCAGTACATGGGCATAATCTGTTTTACAGTTTCAAGAAAGTTACCGTATTTAAGGGTTCCGTCAGGGTTAAACTGTTTCCACATACTGGCTTGTGTAAAGCCTGCCACATACATAGGCAATGTGTACATAATAATACCCAGTGTACCTATCCAGAAATGGAAATTGGCCAGTTTTTCTGAATATAGTTTGCTTTTTGTCATTTTAGGTATCAGCCAGTATAGCATACCAAAGGTTAAAAAGCCGTTCCATGCCAGTGCGCCAACGTGCACGTGGGCAATAATCCAGTCAGTAAAATGAGCAATGGCATTTATATTTTTAAGCGAAAGCATGGGACCTTCAAACGTTGCCATACCATAACCTGTAATAGCCACTACAAAAAATTTAAGTACCGCGCTCTGGCGCACTTTATCCCAGGCGCCACGCAGGGTAAGCAAACCGTTTATCATACCACCCCAGCTTGGAGCTATCAGCATGATAGAAAATACCACACCCAGGTTTTGTGCCCAGTCGGGCAGTGCACTGTATAAAAGGTGGTGCGGGCCGGCCCAGATGTATATGAATATTAATGACCAGAAGTGTATGATAGAAAGCCTGTAAGAGTAAATAGGCCTATTAGCCGCCTTTGGCACAAAGTAGTACATTAAGCCCAAGAACGGCGTGGTTAAAAAGAAGGCCACGGCATTGTGCCCGTACCACCATTGCACCAAAGCATCCTGAACACCGGCATATACTGAGTAACTTTTTAACCCATTTACAGGTAACTCAAGGCTGTTAAAAATGTGCAGTAAAGCAACGGTTACAAACGTTGCCAGGTAAAACCAGATGGCTACATACAGGTGGCGTTCCCTCCTTTTTAGTATGGTTCCAATCATGTTAATACCAAATATTACCCATACCAGTGCTATGGCAATATCTATAGGCCATTCTAACTCAGCATATTCTTTAGAGGTGGTATATCCCAAAGGCAGGGTTATGGCTGCGGCTACTATTATTAACTGCCAGCCCCAAAAGTTGATGTTGCTGAGCACATCGCTAAACATACGGGCTTTTAGTAACCTTTGTAATGAATAGTAAATACCGGCAAAAGTTGCGTTACCTACAAAGGCAAAAATTACTGCATTAGTATGCAAGGGCCTCAGCCTGCCATAACTTAACCACGATATACCGTGGGTTAAGCCCGGAAACAGGTAAAAAGCGGCAACAAGTAACCCAACCAGCATGCCCACCACGCCAAAGACTATGGTAGCGTAGAGGAATTTTTTAACTATTTTATTATCGTAATAAAACTGCTGCATTTCCATAATTAACTGTTGTTAGCTTTTGGTTGTTCTTTTTCTGTTTTGTTCTTGGTTTCGTCGTCAAAAAGCATTCGCACTGACGGCGTATAGGCATCATCAAACTGTCCATTTTTTACAGCCCTTAAAAAGGCATATAAAAACAGCAGGGCTACAATGATGCTGACGGTGATTAATAAATAGATTACGCTCATACTTCTTAAATTTATGTTAACAAAGTTAGGGTCGTGCATTGGGATAAAACATGATATTTGTCATACCCCGGTAATTGTGTGCAATTTTTTTTCTGTAGAATATTTATAATCTGAAGTTGATGGTTTTATAGCCTTTACTTTTACTTTTTTCCGTGCGTAATAATTACTCATAAGCGTTACAAAACTCACTATGGTTATGGTGCTTAGCGGCATGATAATGGCTGCTGTAAGTGGTTTTACCCCACCGGTTACGGCAAAAGACAACCCCACAACATTATAAAGGAGCGATAGCACAAAACTCATTTTTATGGTTTTAACCGCGTTTTTAGAGTACCGGAGAAACCAGCCGAGGTTTTTAAACTGTGAGGCATCTAAAATGCCATCGCAGGCAGGGGAAAATACATTAATGTTTTCTGAAACGGATATACCTACATTGCTTTGTGCCAGCGCACCGGCATCGTTTAGCCCATCGCCCACCATCATTACATTTTTGCCCTGCTTTTGCAGGTTTTCTATATAAGCCAGTTTTTGTTCGGGCTTTTGGTTAAAAACCATTTCGGTACCTTTTGGCAATACGTCCACCAGCGCAGCACGTTCGCCTTCATTATCACCGCTGAGTATTTTTACCTCGTAGTTTGCAGATAGCATTTCAAACAGTTCCTGCATGCCCTCTCGGTAATGGTTCTCAAACACAAACCTGCCCAGGCAGCTACGGTTTAAGGCTATGTATACCGAGGTTTCGAGCGATGCCCCTGCTTCGGCACCAATAAAAGCGGCTGAACCCGCCTGCACATAAAAACCGTTTATATAACCGCTGATGCCTTTACCGGTAACCTCCTTAAAATCTTTTACCTCAAACAAACCAGCTTCGGGCAGGTAATCATACAGCCTGCGGCTTAGCGGGTGGTTACTACCGCGGAGTAACGATTTTATAAAGGCGCGTTCTTTTGAGTCTATATGTTCACCATCATAGGTTATGTTGCTTTTTTTATTGGTAGTAATGGTACCGGTTTTATCAAACACTATAGTGTCTATTTTTGCCATTTTTTCTACTACATTGGCATCTTTGAGATAGAGCTTTTTATTACCCATAATACGCAGCACATTGCCCAGTGTAAAAGGCGCGCTAAGCGCCAAGGCACAAGGGCAGGCCACAATAAGCACTGCCGTAAATATGCTGAATGCCCTGCCAAGATCTATAAACACCCAAATGCTTACCGAAATTGCCGCAATAGCCAGCAGTACAGGTGTAAAGTAGCGGCTAATGGTATCGGTAAGGGTTTTATAGTTATGCGTGTCTTTCTTGGCAAATACCTCATTGCTCCACAATTGGGTAAGGTAACTTTGCGATACCGGGGCAAGTGCCTTAACCATAATTACCGGGCCGGACTGCCGCCCGCCTGCAAAGAGTTTTTCGCCCTGCGTTTTGGTTATGGGCTCGGCTTCGCCGGTTACAAAGCTGTAATCTATTTTTGCGGTTTTATCCAGTAACACCGCATCTACTGGAATAAGCTCACTGTTACGGATGATTAGCCTGTCGCCCTTTTGCACATCATAAACCGGTACTGACTCTTCCCTGCCTTCATCGGTAACTTTGGTAACGGCAATGGGAAAATAAGACCTGAAATCGCGCTCAAAAGAAAGGAATTTATATGTTTTTTGCTGAAACAGCCTGCCCAGCAGCATAAAAAACACCAGGCCGGTAAGGCTGTCAAAAAAACCGGGACCCAGGTTAAAGGCAATGTCTATGGCGCTGCGTACAAACATTACTATAAGCCCCAGCGCAATAGGCACATCAATGTTTAGTATACCCGCACGCAGGCTTTTCCATGCTGATTTATAGTATATGCTGGCTGAGTATAAAAATGAGGGTAATGAAAGCCCGAATACGAGCCATCGGAAAAAGCCTTTGTAGCTGTCCAGCCAGTATTCTTCTACTTCAAAATATTCAGGAAAAGAAAGCAGCATGATGTTGCCAAAGCAAAAAAAGGCAATACCCAGCCGGTATATAAGGCTGCGGTCGGTTTTTTTACCCTTTCCCTCATAGTCATCAAGGCTTATATACGGCTCATAACCGATACTGCTAAGTAGTAACGCTAAATCATAAAGGCTGATTTGTTTCGGGTTAAAAACAACCCTGACCTCTTTTTTACTGAAATCTACGCGTGAACTGCTGATGCCCGCGTTTAGCCTGTTGAGGTTTTCAAGTATCCAGATGCAGGAACTGCAATGTATGTGCGGAATATATATGGAGGTAATATTGAGGTCGTCTTCATTAAACTCCAGCAACCTTGTTGCTATTTCTTTATTTTTCAGGAAGTCAAACTTTCCTGCCAGGGCTTGCGGGGTTTTACCCGGTGCGCTCTCAAAATCATAATAACATGCCAGGCCGTTTTCGCTGAAAATCTCATACACGGTTTTACAGCCCGTGCAGCAAAATGATTTATCATCAAAAACAACCTCATCTTTTTTATCTATTGCTTCGCCGCAATGATAACAGGTTTTTGTTTCCATAATCTGCTCCTAATTTTATACCTTGTACAAAATTCTTACAGGAGCACTAAAAAAAATATGATATTTATCATACAATCAATAACTTTGCATTTACTAATCATTTTTAGTTATGAGCAAATGCGAGCAATGCATTGTGCGGCAGTTCAGTTCGTTAAAAGCCCTTAATAAAGAGGAACTTATTACACTGGCTTCGTGCAAAACATCCTATACCATTAAAAGGGGCGAACCTATTTTTACCGAAGGTGAAAATGTGCAGGGTATTTTTTGCATTAAAGACGGGGTTTGTAAAATGACTAAATTAAGCGCCAACGGCAATGAGCAGATTGTAAAACTCATTTCTAAAGGGGAACTGCTTGGGCAACGCAGTATGATTAGTGATGAACCCGTGAACCTGAGCGCCATTGCCGTAGAAGATATGGAAGTTTGTTTTGTACCTAAAGCAGAAGTACTGGGCTTTTTTAACCAGAACAATAACTTTAGCATGAACGTAATGCGCACCATTTGCGGCGACCTTAAAGAGGCTGATGACCACTTGGTAACCATGGCACAGAAACCTGTAAAACAACGCCTGGCAGAAACGCTTATTTACCTTCATGAAAGTTTTGGCACCCATAACGACGGCAGCCTTAAATTAAAACTATCCCGTGAAGAACTTGCCGGTATGACGGGTACCGCAACGGAAAGTTGCATACGCCTGCTTTCTGAATTCAACAAAAAAGGACTTATCTCGCTTGAAGGCAAAAAAATAACCTTGTTAGATATAGCCGGCCTCCGCAAAGTGTAATATTTATCGGATAAAAAATCAGGTGGCATAGATACTATACCACCCCCCGATGTTTTACATAGCTAATCCAGACTACTCGCTGTGATGAGAGGCAGTAAAAAACTCCAGCATGGTATCAAGCGCGTTTTCAGATCGCAATATTTCTACAAAATCAAGGGCCTCCCTGGTGGTTTCGGCTGCCCGCACCAGCATATCCTGCTCATAAACTGCTATAGCATCATAAACAGATTTAGAGTTGTTACCTGTTAAAGCCCTGCTTAGCACCAATGCGTCCAGCATTGCCTGATTTACCCCATCGCCGGAAGGTGGTGTGCGATGCGCAGCATCGCCCAACAGCGTTACATTGGTATGCGGCTCCCAATGCTGGTTTTCAGGAAAATGATATTGTGGCCTCGGTACAAAAAAACTGTCATCCGTTTCAAAAATTTCAAGCCATACATCGCTCCATTCGGCATATCGCTCTATAAACCATTGCTTAACCTGTGCTTTATCATTAAAATCAATACCCGATGCCGCTACCCAACCTTCGGGTTCGGCAGTGGTAGTATAGGCATTAAGCGAGCCGTCGCCTTTAGAACTCAACCAAAGTGTTTTACCATTGCCCATTACAAAAACCTTCCCTCCATTAGTAAGCTCCCATAGCTTAGGCACATTTTCTTTTGCATTATAAATGGTACCGTCTACAATAGTAACACCACTGTATACCGGCTGTATACCGGTAACATATTTCCTCACTTTAGAGTTCCCTCCATCGGCAGCTATAACTAAGTCGGCATACACAGAGGTGCCGTTTTTAAAAAACACCTGCCAGCCTTCCCCATTGGGCTGCATCTCTGCAAACTGGGCATCCCACACTATAGTGCCTCGTTGCAAAGAAGCGATAAGCATATCCCGCAGAGGGCCACGGTCAATTTCAGGACGGGAGTACGGGCTGTTAAAATCCAGTAAAGACTTGCCGGAAACATGCTCATCATAAAACAGTTTACCATGCCCATTAAGTACGCGAATCTTGTCGGCACCGGGGCGGTAATTTTTTGTAAACTCATCCATGAGGTTTGCCGCACCAAGCGCTGCCAGGCCACTGTTATAATGCAAATCGAGCGTGGCGCCCTGTTGGCGTACATACTGGTCTTTGTCCCTTTCGTACACTTTTACCTGTACACCTTTTTGCTGTAATAACGTTGCAAGGGTAAGCCCGCCGGGCCCGCCGCCAATAATTGCTACCTGCTTATTTTTTAACTGTTCCATTTTTTCTTTATTTAAAATTACCCTACAAAATTGCTGTAACGGTAAAAGAAAAAATAGTAAAAAACAGCCGTTTCAGGAACTGGTTTTTTTCAATGCAGTGATGATAGCAAACCTGTCGTTCTGGTTCCTGCTGAGTTCTTTAGGGGTAACACCCGTATATTTTTTTATTTCCTTAATAAAATGATTCTGGTCGGTGTAGTCCAGTTCAGGAAAGAGCTTTCCTTTACTAATGTGGTTAAACGAAGCGCCCAGGCGCACAATACTGCAATAGGCCTTAAGGGAGAGCCCGAACCAGTCCTGAAAATAGCGGTTCATCTGGCGGCTGCTCCAGCCAGCCTGTACAGAGAGTTCTTTTACAGGCAGGGTGCCGTCTGACTCATAAATAAGTTCAAAAAGGCGTTTTTTACGGATGTCTATGGGTTTTATCAATGGCAGCAAAACTGCTGAAATCTTGTCGCAAAAAACATCAAAATCCAAAAGGTCTTCCCGGGTAATACCCCACCAGCCTTCAGGCAGGATTTCACCACTATTCAGTAACGTGCTAATGTGCCTGCCTAATATATGTTCAACCGCCGGAAGCTTAAAGTTAACCGAGAAATAAGCTGCCCCAGGCGGTATGATACCCTGCCCCGGCCCGGTATCAAGGCCACGGAGCACACAACGAAAGGCACTGCCCTGAAGCAGAAATATAACATCAACCCTGCCATCGGGCACTACTATGGTATTGTATGGCACCGCAGATGTATTTTTAAACTGTCCGTATACCGCTACAAAATCTTTGAGAGGATTTGGCGGTAACTGCATTTGCCATTCTAATGTAGGCTTTTCGTGCATAACGGTAATCTGTTGCCCTTGTTGGCTACCTGTAAAGGTAGTACTATGCTTTATGGTGTGCAAGCAGGTGCGCTGCCAGAAGTGTTATCAAACCAACAAAAACGGGCAATAACAGGCTATTACAACGATGTATTTTGAAGAATTACGTATATTGCAGGCTATAAGTTTTTACCCAAACTAAACCCAAAAACATGAAAAAACTGTACCTGCCGTTAGTTATGGCAGCCTTTGTGATGGCTTCGTGCAATAATAAGCAAAAAGAAGAAGAAGCATCTAAAACCGAAGCCCCATTGGAAGTAGCTGTAAAACAATATACACTACTTAGTGAAAAAGTGCCGCAGGGCCGTTACCCCAAAACCTACCATGCTGATAAAGATTCGCTGGAAACGAGCGATTCAGGTTGGTGGTGCAGCGGCTTTTACCCCGGTACGCTACTGTATCTTGATGAAGCCCAAAACGCACCTGAACTTAAAGAAAAAGCCCTTACAGCTCTTGAAGGGCTTAAAAAGGAACAGTATAATAAATCAACCCACGATTTAGGTTTTATGATGTATTGCAGCTTTGGCAATGCTGAAAGGCTGAACCCCCATAAAGAATATGAAGATGTGCTGATGAACAGCGCCAAATCGTTAAGTACACGTTTTGTACCAGCCGTGGGCTGTATACAATCTTGGGACAGTGCGGAATGGAACCATGCCGGCGAAAATGAAATGCCGGTAATTATAGATAATATGATGAACCTGGAACTGCTTTTCTGGGCCACAAAATTCAGTAAAGACAGTACGTACTATAAAATAGCGGTAAGCCATGCCGATACTACCATGAAAAATCATTTTAGGGATGATTACAGCTCGTATCATGATGTAGTTTACAATAAGAAAACCGGAGATGTAGTACGCAGGGTTACGGTACAGGGCGCAGCAGATGAGTCGGCATGGTCACGTGGGCAGGCCTGGGCGCTGTATGGCTACACCATGGTATACCGCGAAACCAAAGATAAAAAGTACCTGGAGCAGGCGCAGCACATAGCCGATTTTATACTGAATAACCCTAACCTGCCTAAGGATATGGTGCCCTACTGGGATTTTAATGCACCCAATATACCTGATGCATACAGGGATTCTTCGGCAGCGGCTATTATAGCCTCGGCACTTATTGAGCTGAGTACCTATACCGATGGCGATGCAACAGACACCTACAGGGAAGCCGCAGATAAAATACTTACCACCCTAAAAAGCCCCGAATACCTTGCCGCACCCGGAACCAACGGTGGCTTTTTGCTGAAACACGGCGTGGGTAACATACCCAACAAATCTGAAATTGATGTGCCACTCAGCTATGGCGACTATTATTTTGTGGAAGCCCTGATGCGTGCTGAAAGATTGAAATAAAAACCCATTTCCCAGATAAACCCAAACCCATGAAAAAACTGATTTTAATCACAATAGCCGCACTAAGCGCCATAACTGCTGCCCAAGCGCAGGATCAGCTTATTGTTAACCCTGACGGACGCAAAACCGTATCGTTAAACGGCACCTGGCATTATATAGTAGACCCTTATGATACAGGATTTTACGACTACCGTTTTAAAGAATATGCCGAAGATAATTCCGGTGCTTACTGGAATGAGAATACCCCGAAAAATGAAACCGAATGGACCGAGCACGCTTTTAAAAGCCCGTATAACATTCAGGTGCCGGGAGACTGGAACCACCAGGACCGAATGTTTCTTTATTACGAAGGCACCGTTTGGTACCAACGAAATTTTGACAAACCGCAAATGGCAAATGTGGAAGACCTGTATTTGTACTTTGGGGCGGCAAATTACGAAACCCACGTATACCTTAACGGGAAGAAGCTTGGCATGCATAAAGGGGGTTTTACACCTTTTAACTTCAAGATTCCAAAAAATGTACTAAAAGAGAAAGATAATTTCCTGGTGGTACGTGTAGATAACCGCCGCCATGCTGAAGAAGTACCTACCGTAAATACCGACTGGTGGAACTACGGCGGCATTACCCGCGATGTAAAACTGATAGTAGTGCCACAACATTTTATTCAGAAATATAATGTGCAACTTGATGTAAAACAGGATATAACCTCAGCTATTAAAAAGAAAAAATTCATCTTAACCGGGTTCGCCAAAATAACCAACCCGGCTGCTGGAGAAAAAGTTACCGTTGAAATACCGGAACTTAAAATAAAAGAGCAATATAGCGTACAGGGTGACAGCATTGCCTTTAATTTTGAAGCAAAAAAAGTAAGCCTCTGGTCTCCGGAAAACCCTAAGTTATATGAGGTAAAACTACGTTATGGCAACGAAACCATAACAGATAAAATAGGCTTTCGCACAATTGCTACCGATGGCAAAAAGATTATGCTGAATGGCAAACAGATATTCCTGAGGGGCATAAGCATCCACGAAGAAATTCCGCAGGAAATGCGCCGTGCCACAAGTAAAAAAGATGCAGAACAACTATTGGGCTGGGCAAAGGAACTGAATTGTAACATGGTACGCCTTGCACATTATCCCCACAATGAAAACATGACCCACGCTGCCGACTCCCTTGGCCTTATGGTGTGGAGTGAGATTCCCGTATACTGGACTATAGAATTCGGCAACCCGGAAGTGCTTAAAAAAGCAGAAAAACAGTTGCAGGAAATGATAACCCGCGACCGCAACCGCGCCAGCATCATTATATGGTCGGTAGGTAATGAAACCCCTGTAAGTGAAACCCGTACTAAGTTTATGAGTTCGCTTGCAAAAATGGCAAAAAAGCTGGACGCTTCAAGGTTAATTTCAGCAGCGCTGGAAGTACACCATGATAATGGCGTAAACCTTGTAGATGACCCGCTGGGGCAATATACCGATATTGTTTCGTTAAACGAATATCTTGGCTGGTACAGCGGTACTCCTGCATCCTGCCGCACCGCAAACTGGGAGGTAGCTTATAATAAGCCTTTCTTTATCAGTGAGACAGGTGCCGGCGCAAAAGGTGGCTTCCATGGCAATAAAGAAGCCCGCTTTACAGAAGAATACCAGGAATGGTATTATAAGGAGCAGGTAAATATGTTTAAAACCCGTTTCCCGGACAGTTTTAGCGGACTTTCACCGTGGATACTGGCTGATTTCCGTTCGCCAAAACGAAACAATCCGGATTATCAGGAAGGGTGGAACCGCAAAGGGCTCATAGACAATAACGGTAATAAGAAAAAAGCCTTTTATGTACTGCAGGCCTATTATAAAGAACTGGCAGAACAGGAAAAAGCAGCAAATAAAAACTAGTGAGAACAGGCTACGGAAAACGTTATAGTAATGAGTCGGGTTAAACTTACACTCCTACCCGAGTGTTTTTATACATTTGCCGTAGTACCTCTATCATATTCATAAATGCAAACTAAAAAGACATGACAAAATCAGATTTCAGGTACGCACACCATCCCGATGATGTAAAATATTATACTACTGAAGAATTAAGGGAACATTTTCTTATCCCTACCCTTTTTGAACAAGACACTATACACCTTACCTATACCATGTATGACCGCTATATTGTAGGCGGCGTACTCCCCGTTACCAAACCCCTTACACTGGAAACTATTGATGAACTTAAGTCCAATTATTTTTTAGAGCGCCGCGAGCTGGGTATCATCAACGTAGGCGGCAAAGGAAAAGTAACGGTAGACGGTACCGTATATGAGCTTAACAAAAAGGAAGCACTATATGTTGGGCGCGGCAATAAAGAGGTGATTTTTGAAGCTGCAGATGGCGAACAGCCTTATTTTTATATCAACTCTGCCCCGGCACACCATGCCTACCCTACTAAAAAAGTTGGTAAGGAAGATGCCGAAGTAATTGAACTGGGCGACCAGAAAATGGCCAACAAACGCACACTAAATAAACTAATTGTAAACAGCATAGTAGAAACCTGCCAGCTACAGATGGGGCTTACCGAGCTGCATGAGGGTAATGTTTGGAATACCATGCCGGCACATACCCATACCCGCAGGATGGAAGCCTATTTTTATTTTGACCTGCCCGAAGGGCAAACCATTAGCCACTTTATGGGTGAACCACAGGAAACACGCCATATTTTTATGCAGAAGCACCAGGCTGTTATCTCTCCTGAATGGAGTATACACTCCGGTTGCGGTACCAGTAACTACTCATTTATATGGGGCATGGCGGGTGAAAACCTTGATTATGGCGATATGGATGGCGTAACTCCCGATGGGCTTCTTTAGAATTATGGAGTTCCAATTACAAATTAAAAATTCTGGCAACAACAGGCAACCAAACAACAACTATGGAGTTATTTAGTTTACAAGGCAAAAAAGCAGTAATAACGGGAGGCACACACGGGCTGGGCATGGCTATGGCTATGGGGCTTGCACAGGCAGGCGCAGAGCTGTTAATAACCAGCACCACCCCTCAAAAACTGGAAGAGGCATTAGAATATTATAAGAGTTTTGGCTTTGCAGCATACGGCTATGTTTTTGATGTTACCGATGAAAAGGCTGCGGAAGAAAATGTGACAAAGATGATTGATGAACACGGGCAGATTGACATACTTGTAAATAATGCCGGAATTATTAAAAGGGTTATGGCTATTGATATGCCTGTGGAAGATTTCCGTAAGGTTATTGATGTAGACCTGGTGGGTGTTTTTATTATGAGCAAACTGGTAGCCAAGGGCATGATTGCACGCCGCAGTGGTAAAATTATAAACATCTGCTCTATGATGAGCGAACTGGGGCGCGATAATGTAAGTGCTTATGCCGCAGCCAAAGGCGGGTTAAAAATGCTTACACGCAATCTGGCTACAGAATGGGCAAAATACAACATTCAGGTTAATGGCATTGGCCCGGGCTATTTTGCCACAAGCCAGACTGAACCTATACGTGTAGCAGGCAACCCGTTTAACGAGTTTATTATAAACCGCACACCAAGCGGGCGCTGGGGCAACCCGGAAGACCTGGCGGGCACGGCTATATTTCTGGCATCAGAAGCCAGTAATTTTATTAACGGGCAAATTATTTATGTAGATGGTGGCATATTGGCCACCATTGGCAAACCTATGAATGAATAAGAGGTAAATCCTCAACAATAACTATATGGCAACAGGTAAAATAGTAACCTTTGGTGAAGTAATTATGCGGCTCTCGCCACCGGGATGCAACAAAATGAGGCAAAGCCACGAATTGGAATTCTTTTTCGGCGGTACCGAAATGAATGTGGGGGCCTCCCTGGCACAGTTAGGGCTACCGGTACAGCATATAAGCAATGTAAGCGATGATTTTGTAGGCGAATCTGCCATAGCCTGTATGAAGGGCTATGGTATAGATACAGCACATATTAACAAAGTAAACCATCCGCTTGGGCTGTATTTTATGGAAACCGGTAGTGGCATGCGTGCCAGCCGCATTACCTATAACCGCCTGCACGGGGCATTTGCCAATATAACGCCGGATATGGTAAATTGGGAAGAAGTGCTTGAAGGCTGTACGTTACTACACTGGACAGGTATTTCACCCGCTATTAGCGAAGGGGCTTACCAAACCCTGAAACAGGGGCTTCAGGAAGCCCTGAAAAAAGGCATTACTATAACTGCTGATCCTGCTTACCGCAGTAACCTGTGGCAATATGGCCGTAGCGGGCATGAGGTACTGGCTGAATTAGTAGGCCTGAGCACCGTATTTATTGGGGGAGTAAATGAAATTAATGAAATACTGGGTACCTCTTTCACAAAAGATGAAGAAGGTTTTATGGCTGCCGCCAAAAAAATTATGGCAGATTGCCCAAATATAACCAAAGTGTTTGACAAGATACGCACCGGTATTACTGCTTCGCACCAAAAAATATTTGGGCAATTGTGGGATGGAAAGCAATTATATAAAACCCCAGAAATTGAAATGACACAGATTGTAGACCGTATCGGCACGGGTGATGCCTATGCCGCCGGTCTTATTTATGCAATGCAAACCGGCATGGACGATGTAGACTCACTGGTATTTGCCAACGCTGCCTGCGCTGTTAAGCATACCATACACGGTGATGTAAACCTTGCCACCGTGGCCGAAATAACAGAAGTGGCACAGGGCAACCTGGACGGAAGACTTAAGAGGTAGATTTAAGTTAACACAGGCGAAAAGGCGGACTTTAGACTGGTAAAACAAAGACATATGAAAGAAGATATACTTAAGGTAATACAACAACAGGGGGTACTGCCCTTGTATTTTAATAGTGATAAATCAATTAGCATAGGCGTATTGCAGGCACTTTACCAGGCAGGCATCCGTGCGGTTGAGTATACCAACCGTGGTGAGGCAGCTTTTGATAATTTTAAGGCATTGGTACAATTACGCAATACTGAAATGCCCGATATGTTTTTAGGCATAGGTACCTTAAAAAACCGGGATGATGCAGAAAAATATACCCGGGCCGGCGCTGATTTTTTAATAAGCCCCGGTTTTGTGTCCGAAATAGCTGGATTTGCACAACAGGAAAAAATACTCTATGCTCCAGGCTGCATGACGCCTTCCGAAATTATAGCCGCTGAAAACAGCGGTGTTGGTTTTATTAAACTCTTTCCGGGCAACATGCTTGGGCCGGGCTTTATGAGTGGCATCCGTGATATATTTCCCAACCTGTTGTTTATGCCTACCGGGGGGGTTGATACCACTGCCGAAAGCATAAAATCATGGCTGGATGCCGGGGTATGTGCTGTAGGTATGGGCAGTAAGCTGGTAAGCAAATCCCTTATGGAACAAAAAGATTATGCTACTATTAAAAACAATACAAAACAAGTAATAGACATCATAAAATCTATACGGGGTTGATGGCCCTGCTTTAACCAAACCTTAAAACTTTTTCTATGAACACAAATGCTGTTATAAAACCTGTAGGTAAGTTCAGATGGACAATTTGTTCCCTGCTTTTTGCGGCCACAACTATAAACTATCTGGACAGGCAGGTGCTCAGTTTACTACAGCCGCACCTTGAAGAAATTTTTGGGTGGTCTAATACCGATTATGCTAATATTACAGCCATATTTCAGTTTGCTTATGCTATATCCATGCTGTTTGCCGGCCGTTTTGTAGACCGCCTTGGAACTAAGTGGGGCTACGGCTGGGCCATCATTATATGGTCTTTAGGTGCTATGGCACATGCTTTTGCATTACCAATGGGCAACACCATTATTACAATTTTTGGTTGGGCTGGCCTGTCGGTATTTTCAGTTTCAGTAGTAGGTTTTATGTTCAGCCGTGCACTGCTTGCTTTTGGAGAATCGGGCAACTTTCCCGCTGCAATTAAGGCTACTGCCGAATATTTCCCTAAAAAAGAACGTTCATTTGCTACAGGTATATTTAATTCCGGTGCTGGTATTGGTGCGGTATTGGCACCCCTTACCATTCCGTGGATTTATATTAACTGGGGTTGGGAAGCCGCTTTTATTATAATAGGTGTTTTTGGGTTTGTATGGCTCGGTTTCTGGCTTTTTATTTACCAGAAACCGGAAGAGCAGCCCCGCCTTTCTGCCGAAGAGTTTGAATACATCAACAGCGATAAAGAAGACGAGGCAACATTGCCGGTAGTAAAAAAAGAGAATGAAAAAGTATCATGGTTCCGACTGTTGGGCTATCGCCAAACCTGGGCTTTTACATTTGGTAAATTTATGACAGATGGTGTTTGGTGGTTCTTCCTGTTTTGGCTGCCTGCTTACCTTAAAGCACAGTATAATGTGGTGGACGAGGGCGTAATGCTTCCCCTCGCTTTGCTATATGCCATTTCTATGGCAGGAAGCGTGGCCGGCGGATGGCTGCCTGTTATTTTTATCAGGAAAGGCAATAATGCCTACGAAGGGCGGATGAAAGCGATGTTATTAATAGCACTTTTCCCATTGGTGATACTTGTTGCACAGCCCTTAGGCGATATAACCTACTGGCTGCCCATACTGCTAATCGGCATAGGTGCTGCGGCACACCAGGCCTGGAGCGCCAATATATTTACAACGGTGTCTGATATGTTTCCTAAAAAAGCCATTGGCTCTGTAGTAGGCATTGGGGGTATGGCAGGAGGTATTGGTGGTGTTATTGTTTCTAAAACCGGAGGTGCCCTTTTTGACCATTATGAAAAACTGGGCCATATAGAAACAGGCTACACCATTATGTTTACGTTTTGTGCCCTGGCTTATCTAATAGCTTGGGGAATAATGAAGCTACTGGTACCAAAATACAAAGCCATTACTGATTTATAGTATATAATGACACGATAACAAAAAGCTCCCACTTAGGGAGCTTTTATTTTTAAGCACCTCTACCTGAACTAAATACTGGAAATTTACCTTTAGAAATGTTTTTTCTGTCAATACCGGGTATTAAGTTAGGTTTACAGATATACAGTTCTATACCTTTTTCCATACAATTCCAAGATTCTTTTTCAGGTAACTATATGCAGCAAGGAAAGTTTAACCGCTTTGATTTGAGTATAGGGTTAATTTTTGCTTTATCATTTTGATTGGGAGAAGAAGTGTGACAGTTGCCCTGATTATTATTAATATTTGTTAGTAAGATATTATTTTTAATACAGTCCAATATTTCAAAAGATTAATGTCACAAATAAAATTATCGTAAAATAATTTCTGAAAATGTGCATTTTCAACACTTTCAACTTTCAATTCAAAAAAATTTCGACTCACAAGCCAACCTTTCCGCAATAAAAATGCTCTATATTTATAGGTCGGTCTCCGAAGTCCGATAACCCGTGGGCTCTTAGAGTTTTTCTAATCCGACTTCGGGCCTCGGACTGCCAATACTGAAAACTCAACACTGACCTCCGAATACTATGAAACACCTTATCATTGCACTGATTATCACCCTTTCTGCCAAGGCGCAAAACTTTGATGCCCGCTGGGAAAAGGTAACGCGCCTGGAATCAGAAGGCTACTTTAAGGAAGCCGCTAAAGAAACCAACGCCATTTATAACCTGGCAAAGAAAAAAAACAACGGTCCTCAACTTATTAAAGGCACTTTTTTCAGGGGTAAATACCTGCAAATGATGGAGGAAGACGCGCAACTGCTCATTTTTAAAAACCTGAGGGCCGATATTAAAACAGCACCGCCTGAAACCGCTGCGCTGCTGGAAAGCCTTTATGCACAAATGCTACAGGACGTGTACAACCGTAACGCCTATGCCATACGGCAACGTACTAATGCAGACGGCCCGCTACCTGAAAAATTTACCGAATGGAGTGCCAACCACTACCAGCAGGCCATTATGCAGGCTTTTGAGCATAGCATTGCTAACCGCGAGCTACTGTATAAAACCCCTTTATCAGACTACGCCGAGGTAATAGATTTTGCGCCGGTACTGGCTAAAACCAACCGTTCGCTGTACGACTTTTTGCTTGAAGCCTATGCAAAATACCTGCAAACGGTACCCACAAACGTATACCTTATACCGCATACTTCCCAAGAGCCCTTGTTGTTGGGGGATGCGCAGGCGTTTCAGCAAATTACTATGAGCGATTCGCTAACCGTGCTATGGCCTGCCGTAAAGCTACATCATGATACCGAAACATTTTACCTGCAAAAACACGATAGCCTTGCCCTTCAGCGTGCCGTACTGCGCCGCCTTGAGTATACAGGCAATGCAATACATACTGCATCTAAAACCCAAAACCTGCTGCAAACCTATACCACACTGGCCAACCGTTGGGGCGATAGCCCGTTTGCATGGCGCGCCCGTTTACAGCTGGCTTATCAGTACCGCAATGCTTCCTCAAAAACAACACATCCGGAGTACCTGCAAACAACCATTGATATTTGCAACAATATTATTGCCCATAAAGGAAAACATGATGTTGGTTATGAAGCCGAAAGTCTTAAAAGCAATATTGTAAACAGCACGCTACGGGTACAAACCGAAAGGTATATAACACCCGGAAAGCCGGCACTGGTAAGCCTTAATTACAAAAATATTGATTCGGTACAGGTATCGTTCTACAGGATAAAAAATCCGGGAAATTTTGATTGGGCAGGGCTGCCCCATAGTGATTTTGATATGCTGCGCGATAGTATTATAAACCACCATATGCCAGTGCTTACAAAAGTATATGCACTGCCTAAAGTTATACCTCATTATAACTTTACTACCGAAATTGCCCTGCCGCCGTTAGAAAACGGTTGCTATGCTGTAGCATTTGGCCCAGCCGGCATAGATGCCGGAGCAGAGAATTATGCGGTTGTAGAACTACAGGCATCGCAAATGGCCATCACCAACCAGCACGAAGAAAACACAACCCGTTATTTTATAACTAACCGCGAAACCGGTAAGCCCATTCCGGTCGTGGCGGTTACTACTCTTTTTACATCAGGTCTCAAAACCGATGCAAATGGGCGTGTGCAACTAAAAAATGATAAGAGAGGCCAATACAATAAGGTTATCTTCAGGCAGGGTACAGATACGCTTTATTCAAGCTATTACAGTTACAACAGCAGCAGGTATGAAGACAATACCCCAAAGGCGTCGGTACAGGTATTTTTTGACCGCGCCATATACCGACCAGGTCAAAAGGTATTCTTTAAAGGTATTGTTACACAATCCTTAAATGGCAAATACAGCGTGGCACCTAATGTGTACTTCCATATGTATGCGGAAGATGCTTCGGGTAATGATATAAAAGAGTTCAGGCTCAAAACAAACGAGTTCGGCTCCTTTACAGGAGAGTTCGAACTGCCCAAAAGCGGCATGACCGGAGTTTACGAATTTACGGTTGAAGAAGATGAAGACCTTGAAGAAGACCCCGTCTATAATAAAAAAGAAAACGAGCACCCTTTTTGGGATAACGTAGATTTTTCTGAAGATACCTTTACCTTTAGGGTAGAAGACTACAAAAGGCCCACTTTTGAAGTTAGCTTTGAACCCGTTACAAAGGCTTTTGCCCTTAACGACAGCATTACGGTTACCGGCGTGGCAAAATCGTTTAGTGGTGCGCGGCTTTCCGGGGCCGATGTTGAATACAGGTTGCGCCGCACAAAACAACAACGCTACAGTTATTATTATAATGAAGATGATTATGACGATGACGAACTTGAAGAATACCATGGTGGCGACCTTATAGAAGAAGAAGACCTGGAAACTGATGCCCAAGGCAATTTTAAAATAACCTTTAAGGCCGAACCTAATAGTGGCGATGATGACGACCGTGCTACTTATGTTTATACTATTTATGCCGATGTTACCGATATAAACGGCGAAACCCATTCGGGCGAAGTTAGTATTAAGGCTAGTGCCACGCTGTTGTTTCCGGAGCTTGCAATACCTGCGGTTATTGATGCCGCAAAAGGGGCTGAGGCCACCTTTTATGCAAACAATGCTAACGACCAGAAGCAAAAAGTAAACGGTACCATAAAAATTTACAAAAAAGCCGGAAACAAGCGCATACTGGCTCAAAGGCCATGGGCTGCCCCGGAGGTACCCATTATGACCGAGGCTGAGTTTATCGCCCTGTTCCCCCACTTGCCGTATACTAATAATAAAGCCGATACCCTGCGCGAGCCGCAGCCCTACCTTGTAAAGGAAATCAATACCGGCAAAGACAAAAGCATTGCGTTAAGCCAATTTAAAAACTGGCCATCGGGTGAATATGCGGCCGAATTTATTGTAAAAGATTCGCTGGGACGCGAAGAAAAAGCCTTTGCGCAGTTTTCGCTTGTACGTAAAAACGAAACCTACCTGCCTGATAACAGTCTGTACAGCGTACGTATATTAAACAACAGCCCTGCAAAAGACGGTTATGTGGAGCTGGAAATACGCACTGCACTACCCGCCCTGTACGGCAACATTATTGCACAAATAAACCATGGGGTGGTGTATGATAAACACGTAACCATAACCAATGGCCGTATCGTGGTAAAAATATCAGGCGTTAAAAACCCCGAAACGGTTATGGCTATAAATTTTGACTTTGTTTGGCAAAATGCACTGTATACCGAAACGGCCAACGCCCTGTTTCACCTGCCACCCGATGCTGTAGAAATAGAAACCGAAACTAGTACCAGCAGGCTAGCCCCGGGTAGAGAGCAAACATGGAGCTTTACCATAAAGAACAGAAAAAACCGGGAGGCAGAGCTGCTGGCCTCTATGTATGATACCTCTCTGGACCAGTTTACAAAAAAAGACTGGAACGGTCTTAACACCTACAGCTACATCCATGACTATGCTCCGCGGCAAGAATTTTTAACCCACGGCACCAATGCGGGATATTTTACAAACTACCACGCTACTACAAGTAAAGACACACCCGATAACGACGGATTTTATACCTATGGGTTCAGCATACTGAAAAGCAATAACGAATATATACTGTATACCCCCCGCCTACAGGTAATTCAGTATACCGATATAACCGTACGCGGTGTGGTTACCGAAGCCTCGACCGGAAACCCGCTGCCCGGCGCTGCCGTTATAATAGCGGGCACATCGGAAGGTGTAGCAACTGACCTTGACGGTAAATATACCCTATATGTAGCCAAAGGTGAAAAAATAAGTTTCCAATATATAGGCTTTGAGGAACAAACCATAGCCCCTCCGGCAAACGGGGTACTGAATATAACACTAAAAGAGGCTAACAATGGCCTGCTTGAGGAGGTCGTGGTAATAGGTTATGGCACACAACGAAAACACAGCGTTACAGGTGCGGTTACTACCGTAACCTCTGAAACTTTTGAAGACAGACCTAATGTCAGCTTTATAGAATCCCTACAGGGCCAGGTGCCGGGGCTTAATATAACTGCCGGTTCAGGAGAGCCCGGTGCTAACAGTACGGTTATACTTCGCGGTATTGGTTCAATAAATGGCGACATACAGCCCCTTTATATTATAGACGGCGTGCCTCTTAGTGAAGACGATTTGCGCAAGATAAACTCTAACGAAATCACAAACCTGGAAATACTGAAAGATGCAGCGGCGACAGCTATTTATGGCAGCCGGGGGGCAAATGGCGTGATTATCATCACCACCAAAAAAGGTATGGAAACGCTAAAATCAGTACAAACCCGTAAGAATTTTAATGAAACGGCCTTCTTTTTTCCACAACTTAAAACCGACCGAAAGGGCAATATCAGCTTTAGCTTTACTACACCCGAAGCCCTTACCGAGTGGAAATTGCGACTGTATGCCCATAACAAAAAGGCAGTTTCTGGCTACCTGGAAAAAAAATTCATTACCCAAAAAGACCTTATGGTGGTTCCTAATATGCCGCGTTTTCTTCGCGAAACCGATACCATTACCTTACAGGCTAAAATAACCAACCTTACTACTGAACCGAAATCTGGCACTGCCATGCTGCAACTGTTTGATGCCGTTACCATGCAGCCTATAGACAACCAAATGCTAAACAACAATTCAGCAAAACCATTTAACGTTACAGCCGGTAGCAGCACCTCTGTAAGCTGGACGCTAGCCGTGCCCGTTGGCCTGCAGGGCGTGCAGTATAAAGTGGTGGCTAAGGCCGGCAACTTTACCGATGGCGAAGAAAACATACTGCCCATATTGCCAAACAGCATGCTGGTTACCGAGAGCATTCCGATATGGGTACGCGAAAACACCACTAAAACTTATACGTTTGATAATATTAAAAACAATACTTCTGCCACATTACGCCACCAGAACATAACGATTGAATATACAAGCAACCCGTCATGGCTTGCCCTGCGCTCTCTGCCGTATCTTATGGAGTTTGAGCACGAATGTTCTGAGCAGCTGTTTTCGCGCTTTTATGCCAACAGTATTGCCAACCACATTATCACCAGCAGCCCTAAAATTGCAGAGGTATTTAATGCATGGCGAAAAACAGGCATGCCTTCTAAACTGGAACAAAATGAGGTACTGAAAAGCATTATACTGGCCGAAACTCCCTGGCTGCTTGACGAGCAAAACCAGGAAGAACAAAACAACCGCCTGGCTACCCTTTTTGAGCTTGACAAAGTGCGTGCAAGCCTTGAAGCCAACCTTAACAAGCTGGCAGACCGCCAAAAGCCAGACGGCAGTTTCCCATGGTTTCCGGGGTATGATGCCGATGTATATATAACACGCCATATAGTAGCCGGCCTAGGCCACCTGCAAAAACTGGGCGGCCTTGCCAAAACCGACAGTATAAAAGTGGCACATATTGTTAACCGTGCCCTGCCCTATGTAGACAATAACTTTGTTGCCGGTTACAAAGCCCATGTTAAAACGTTAAAAAAAGGCATCCCTTATCGCATGAAGTACGCATATTCTGACCTGCATTACCTGTACATGCGCAGTTTTTACCTGAAGGATTACCACATGAGCGATTCGCTTGCGGCAGCCGTTAAGCCACACATTACTTATACAAAACAACACTGGTTTGAGTTTAGCTTGTATGAAAAAGCGCTGGCGGCACTGGTTATGTACCGCTATGGCGAAACGACAACTTCCGAGAAAATACTTACTTATCTTAAAGAGTCTTCAGCCAATAACGAGGAGTTGGGCATGTATTGGATAAATAATAAATCAGGCTGGTGGTGGTATACTGCGCCAGTTGAAACCCAGGCACTGCTTATTGAGGCTTTTGCAGAAGTAGGTAACGATATTAAGAGTGTTGATGCTATGCGTGTGTGGCTCATTAAGCAAAAGCAGAACAAGCATTGGGCTACCACTAAGGCCACAACCGAAGCCGTATATGCACTTATGATGCAGGGTAGTGACTGGCTGAGTGTAAAAGGCAGTACTAACTTTACAATTGGCAGTAAAGAACTGCTGGATAAAAAACTGGCCGAAACTGAAACCGAAGCCGGCACCGGCTACATAAAACTGCAATGGAAACCGGAAGAAATTACGTCCGACATGGCTACTGTTATCGTAAAAAACAACAGTGCAAGCCCGGGTTATGGAGGATTTTACTGGCAGTATTTTGAAGACCTTGACAAAATAAAACACACTGCCGAAGGCATTATGAGCGTTAAGAAAGAGCTGTACCGAAAGAACCCGGCCGCTAAAGAAATTACCCTTGAGCATATAACCAAAAAAACACTGCTTAAGGTGGGCGACATGGTTACAGTTCGCCTGGTAGTTACCCTTACAGAAGATGCCGAGTATGTACACCTTAAAGACATGCGCGCCGCCGCCTTTGAACCGATTGATGTATTGAGCGGCTACCACTATAAAGATGGCTTGAGTTATTACCAAAGTACACGCGATGCCGCCACAAACTTCTTCTTTAGTCGTATAAGCCGCGGTACTTATGTATTGGAATATGATGTGCGCCTTAACAACTCCGGCGAGTTTAGTAATGGCATTACTACCATACAAAGCATGTATGCACCCGAGTTTAGCGGCCACACTGCAGGTGTTAGGGTTAAGGCGCTGTAATTAACTTTTTTTTCAGACACCTACACATAAAAGTTGTGACTTGCTAAAACGCACAAATAAAGCCCTCAGAAGGCAAGAATAAATAAAACTGGAAGTTGCAAAAACCGACCGATGAGCCATAATAAAATAAATAGTAGCCTTATTTTTTTCACTCTAATATCTCATATAGGTATCTTTTTTATATTAATTGGACTCTTGAGTATTGTTACAAGTAACGGGTTATGATTATAAGTACATTATCTTGCTTATCGTACTAAACCTAATACCCTTTAAACAAATGAAGCTGTTAAGGGGTGATATTATTGAGGGAATGAACGAAAGGCTGGTACTAGAAGAACGCGCTAAAAATCGGCAGGTTATTATTTCACATGCCTTTTTTCAAGTTGTTGGCTAAATGTTGGCTAAACTTATAAACAAAAAACCTCAACATTAAATTGTTGAGGTTTTTAAGTACCTGGAGTGGGAATCGAACCCACACACCGTAGTACACGAGTTTGAGTCGTGCGCGTCTACCAATTCCGCCATCCAGGCATTACTGCTTTGTGGGTGCAAATTTAAAAAATTATATTTAATAGCATTAAAAATAGATGATAAATTACTTTCTCTGTAAAATTAAATTTCTAAATTTGCACCCTGTTTATAAACACAACACTAACATACTACTAAACAACCTATTGAAATGTCTTATTTTGAGCCGGATGCAAAGATTTTCTCTTCTACCCAAAGCACCTATCTTGCTGAAAAAATAGCAGAAAAATATGGCGTGCCGCTTGGAAAAGTGTCGCTTGCCCATTATAGCGACGGAGAATTTCAGCCATCTTTTGAAGAATCAATACGAGGGTTAAGGGTGTTTTTGGTTTGTTCCACCTTTCCTAATGCAGATAACCTTATGGAACTGCTGCTTATGATAGATGCAGCCAAAAGGGCTTCGGCAAGGCACATAACAGCTGTAATGCCTTATTTTGGATGGGCCAGACAGGACAGGAAAGACAAACCACGTGTGCCCATAGGGGCAAAACTGGTAGCAAAGCTGTTAGAATCGGCCGGGGCAACAAGGATAATGACGATGGACCTGCATGCTGACCAGATACAGGGCTTTTTTGAAAAACCGGTTGACCACCTGTTTGCGTCTACTATATTTGTACCGCACGTTAAAGCCATGAACCTGGAAAACCTAACCATAGCCTCACCAGATATGGGAGGTAGTAAAAGGGCTTATGCCTACTCCAAATTTTTAGGATCAGACGTGGTTATATGCTACAAGCAGCGTAAAGAAGCCAATAAGATTGATACTATGGAAGTTATTGGTGATGTTACCGGAAAAAATATAGTACTGGTAGATGATATGATAGACACAGGCGGAACCCTTACCAAAGCAGCCGACCTGATGATGGAGCGTGGTGCCGTTAGTGTACGTGCTATTTGTACACATGCCATATTAAGCGGGGGTGCGTATGAAAAAATTGAAAATTCGCAATTAAAAGAGTTGATTGTTACTGATAGCATACCCCTTAAACAACAGTCACCTAAAATAAGGGTAGTAAGTTGTGCCGACCTTTTTGCCGAAGTTATGCACATGGTGCAAAACAACAACTCTATAAGCAGTAAGTTTTTACAATAAGTAACTTTTTTTATTAATTATATATTATTCAAATGAAATCAATTACGATCAAAGGATCTGAAAGAGAAAGCGTGGGTAAGGCGGCAACGCGTACGGCACGTAATGCTGGAATGGTTCCTTGCGTGTTATACGGAGGAGATCAGCCAGTACATTTTATTGCAGAGGAAAAAGCTTTTAAAAACCTGGTTTACACTCCCAATGTACACACAGTAGTAATTGAGCTTGAAAACGGCAAAAAATTTAATGCTGTACAACAAGACATCCAGTTTCACCCTGTAAGTGACAAAATCCTTCATGTTGACTTTTTCCAACTACACGAGGATAAAGAAATCACTATGGAGGTTCCAGTAAAAGTTACCGGCACTTCTCCAGGTGTACTTGCCGGTGGTGTGCTACGCCTTAACCAGCGTAAACTTAAAGTGCGTGCACTTCCTGCAGACCTACCTGATTATGTAGAAGCTAACATCTCAGGATTAGAGATGGGCCAAAAACTTTATGTTACCAAACTGGCTAGCGAAAACTACAAATTGCTTCACCCGGATAACACTGTGGTGATACAAATACGTATATCTCGTGCTGCTATGAAAGCTGCTCAAGAAGCTGCAAAAGCTGCAAAAGCTCCTGCAAAAGGAAAGAAAAAATAATTTATCTTTTCCAGAATATATCAAAAGCGCTCCTCAACGGGGGCGCTTTTTTTATGATTATTTGACAAACCTAATCATCCAAAAAAAATCCAACTGCCAAAATATCGTATCTTTGCATCATGAAATGGCTCACCAAACTGTTTGCCAAAAAAGAAAAAGAATTCTCCGATCCCATGAAGAAGTTTCTTATTGCAGGGCTGGGCAACCCCGGTGCCGAATATGTAAATACACGCCATAATATTGGTTTTAAAATACTTGACCACATCGCCCAACAGGAAGGGATTGATTTTTCTACCGCCAAGCTGGGTCAGGTAGCAGAATATAAACTTAAAGGCCGTACACTAATTTTACTAAAGCCCAACACCTACATGAACCTTAGCGGTAAGGCGGTAAAGTACTGGCTGGATAAAGAAAATATTCCGAAGGAAAATTTGCTGGTGGTAACAGATGACCTCAATATACCTTTTGGAACCATACGCATTAAGGCAAAAGGAAGTGACGGCGGACATAACGGACTAAAAAACACTCAGTTAACATTAAATAGTACCGAATATGCCCGTTTCCGTTTCGGGATAAGCGACCAGTTCAAAAAGGGGCAACAGGTAAATTATGTGCTTGGCGAATGGGACGAAGAAGAAAAATCTGCCCTGCCAGAAAGGCTGGATAAATCTGCCGATGCCGTACGGGAATTTACCCTTAGCGGACTTGCCAATACCATGAGCACCTTTAACGGAAAGTAGAAATCGTTCACATTTTGGCCAAAAAATACTACTTTAGTTTGAAACAAACAGGCTATGAATAAACTACTGTTATTGATATTGCCGCTTATCTTTTTTTCTTGTGCTACGGGTAAGGGGTTGACGGATGATTATATCCTTGAAAGTGAATGCCCGCCACAAGGAGAGTGTACCCTTGAGATACTGCACAACAAAGGCCTGGCTATAAAAACAGATACGGCCACAAACCGCCCGTATTATGAAATAACCGATACCCCCGGCATGCTGGTAGTAAAATATACATATAGTAAAAAACGTAATCCCGATTACCAGGATGATTTTTATAATGAGGAGGTAATTTTTGAAACTGATAGTTCATTAACTGCCTTAAAGGAAGGGATTCGCTTAAAAGAAGCAAAGGCGTTATTTGGGGTTATGTGTTTTTGCCGGGGAAAAGCCGGTTATTATAAACCACAAAGTGGCACCATTACATTACATGGTAACCTGCTTACCATTCAATTGCCGGATGATATTATAGACGGGCAATTAACCCAACAGGTCATTGCAAAGTTTAAATAAGTAAGAGCGCCTTTGGGCGCTCTTACTTATTTATTAAAAGGGAAGTAATTACTTAATTACAATTTTACGTACTTCTTTACGCTCGCCCTGTTGTACCGTTACCAGGTAAACACCCTGCTGTACTGCCCCAAGGTTTATATTGCGGGAAAACAGGCCGCTATTATTATACGTTTGCCCAAACACCTTCCTGCCACGTATATCATTAACATATACCTCAACCTCGCCCTGTGTTGCAGCAGTAAACTGTATGGTAAATTCACCGTTGTTAGGGTTAGGGTACAGCATAAAATCGGTTAGCATAAATTGTGCTGCATCTAATGGCACTGATGTTTTAGAACATATTTCAACATACCACGAATTTAAGGTACCTGTATTTTGTGCATAAATATCTGCAAAACCAAGCACCCAGTATCCTCCGGATGATTGCCCCTCAATCGCGGCAAGGCTTTCATAAGGCAATACATCCCCCGTAGTGGGGCTATCGCAGGTAACGGTATTTCCGGAATCCGTAAAAAGCACATTAAGGTCATCGCTGGTACTGCAGTTCAGGTTCCATAAGGCAACCTGTGTGTTTTGCGGGCTAAGTACCGCAAGCAGTAAATCCCCAATACGTGTATGGGTAATATCTACCCCTATATTTATTGATGTTATATCAACATCATCGCTTATAAAAATAGCTGATGTCTGGTAATCATTTGCAGCATCCTGTATAGCCTTTACGGTATTGTTTTCATACGTTTCGCAAGCGGTTACTAACGTATACCCTATAGAAAATGGCACCTCATTTACTGCATAATATATATTACCCACAGCCTGAACCATAATACGGCAGTAAGCGCCCTGTGCCTCCGGAACCGTAATAACCTCCGATCCGTCATTAGGGGTATTGGCTGCCAGTACATAATCAAAACTTTCCCCTCCGTTTACAGACATGAGTATATTTACGGCAGATGTATTTATACCGTTTGCCGTAGTACCAGCCACATCCCAGGTAATAACCTGCTGGGTACCTTCTGTCCATATTGTATCTTCTTCGTTTTGAGAAGTAACTTTAAAAGGCCCTGCTGTATTTTTTACTATAACCGATGTGTTTTGTGTTGCAGTCTGTGCCCCAAAAACGGCATTATCCCTTACTGTAAAAGCAAAGGTAAGGGTGCGCCCTACAGCAGGCACTACTTCCCATGTTGGGGTAAGGTTGCCGTTAAGCACATCGCTAAAAGAGGGCAAATATCGTACAGGCGATTCTGATGGCGGTAATGACCGAAAGTTTGGCCCGCTGGTAGCGGTAGCCGAAGGTGTAGATACCTGTACACCATTGGCATTTGTCTGCTCCCAGGTATAGGTAAGCTCATCCCCGTCTACATCGGTAGCCGTGCCTGTTAAAACAAAAGCAGTACTTTTAGGTATACTGTAAGAAGGCAAGTCTCCTATAACCGGGGGTGTATTAGTTATTATTGTTTCTTCGGCACAACCGGTACCGCTAATATAATTTTGCATTTGGGTAATACTTACCGTATGGAAATAATCATCAGAATTACTCTGCACGTTGGCTCCAGGGCATATACCTGCATACGCCATAATAGTGCTGCCGCTGCCCGGCTCTACCGCTGTAGAAGGGTTTGCATTATTATTACAACTGCCGGTATTGCCGTTAAACGTATGATTAGCGCCAAACTGGTGGCCCATTTCATGGGCTACATAATCAATATCATAAGGGTCTCCAACAGGGGCAGGGCTACCTGTAACCCCCTGTGCCTTATATGTTGTACATACACACCCAAGAGAGGCCAGCCCCCCGGCTCCTGTACTTACTACATGACCTATATCATAATTATTAAAACCAACAGCATCATCTATAACACCCTGTATCTGGTTAATAAGGATATTAGCATTGTTATTATTAAGCTCATCAGAGGTTATAAAAATAATGTCTTCATTGTTCGGTATAATTTCCATTGTCAGGGCCATATCCCTTTCATACACGCCATCTACCCGGGTCATGGTAACACTCATGGCAGCAAGTACTGCTGCTTTTTTTTGTGCCAGCGTGCCACTGTTTAACCCCGCGGCGCTTATATGGTAGGCTGCATACTCTACGGTACAGGCCATTGCCAGGCGGTAGGTCCTGAAATAACCATCGTCAGACATTGTGGTAAATTGCGGGTTACCCAATTTTCCTGCGGTGTTACCCGTTTGGCTCGTAACCTCGCACCCAAAAGCATGCGGTGCTGTAAGCGATGCCTTTTTGTATACAATATAATTTTTAAGGTCTGTGGTATAAGGGTCAGTGTACACCGTACCATTTGTAGAAAGCAGCATGGCATGCAAACCAAAAATAGTTACACTAAAGCGTATGGTAGCTTCAGGATGCTCTATCCCCTGCCCTGAGTACGATTTTATGTACGGGTGCTGTGCGCTAAGTTCCCGTTGTAATACGGGCGCCTCATAAATCCTGAAATGCTGCAGGTTGCCGCTCCCGTCAGGAAAAGGAAGGATAAGGGATGATGTACTACCCGAATTTCTTAAAGGGGCATATTGCAAGGCTTCTTTAAAAGCGTTAAGGTCTAGGCTCATTAAATTATAAGCTGAAGGAATTGAAGTCCGCTCTGTTTTTTTTGAAGTGCTCAGGTCATTTTCGGCAGCCATCCTCCAAAACCTGTTTTGGGCATATCCATTTATTACCGTAAAAACAACAATGAGTAATAATAAAATTCTTTTCATTTTTATAGTATTAAAAAATAGTACCTACAAATTTAACCAATAAAGCCCATTATAAAATCTTAAATTATCTTATTTACAGTTACAAAACAGCCTGTACCGTTATAAAAAACATAATTTCATTAAAAAAAAAGTAACTCTTATGCCTGTTTTGCTGCATATATTTAAATTTGCGATATAAATATTTCGATTGAAAACGTATAACTCATTACAGGAATTTATACCTGCAAGGCCCACCATTGTTACCCTTGGCACTTTTGACGGTGTACACAAAGGGCACAAAAGCATTCTTGAAAAGCTCATAAAAAGCAGCCAGGCAACCGGTTACGAAAGCCTGGTGCTCACTTTTTTTCCGCATCCGCGCATGGTATTGCAGCAAAATACCGATATAAGGTTACTAAACACCATGGCCGAAAAAGCGCACCTGCTTGAAAATTTTGGTATAGACAACCTGATTATACATCCCTTTAGCCACGAATTTTCACGCCTGACGGCGGAAGAATTTGTGAGTGATATACTGGTAGATAAGCTACAAACACAAAAAATAATTATAGGGTATGACCACCGCTTTGGGCGTAACCGCACTGCCGATATTAATGACCTGAAACGGTTTGGGGAACAATATGGTTTTGAAGTGGAAGAAATTTCGGCGCTTGAGGTAAATGAAGTTTCGGTAAGCAGCACAAAAATAAGGAGTGCCTTAAACGAAGGCCATATAAAAACGGCCAACAAATATTTAGGCTACCCCTATTTTATAAACGGAAGCGTAGTTAGCGGCAAGCAACTGGGGCGCACTATTGGTTTCCCTACGGCTAATATTAAAGTAAGCGAAGAGTACAAGCTTATCCCGTCTAACGGAGTATACGCCGTATCTGCACCGCTGGGCGATAAAACGGTGCTGGGCATGATGAATATAGGAATACGCCCCACTGTTGATGGCACAACACGCATGATTGAAGCCCATTTTTTTGATTTTGACGAAGATTTATATAATAAAGATATTACCGTGAGCCTGCATTACAGGTTACGCGATGAACAAAAATTTGAATCGGTTGATGCGCTTAAAGAGCAATTAAAAAAGGATAAAGAGGATACCTTGCATTACTTTAACCAGAACCAGCTATGAAAAACCGCCTTTTTGCAGAAATAGACAATGCCCCTTTGGTATTATTCCGCATATTTTTAGGCTTTTTACTGGCATGCGAATGCTTTGGCGCCATTGCCACCGGATGGGTTAAAGAAAATATGGTAACCCCCCAGGTTACCTTTTCGCATATTGGCATGCAGTGGTTACAGCCCCTGCCCGGCTACGGCATGTATTATTATTTTGTAATTATGGGGCTATTGGGGCTTATGGTTATGGCCGGGTTTAAATATCGTTTCAGTATCGGGTTGTTTACTGTTATGTGGGCAGGCTCTTACTTTGTGCAAAAAACCTCTTATAACAACCATTATTACCTGCTTATGCTGGTATGCCTCATTATGTTTTTTCTTCCGGCACACCGCTATGCCTCTGTAGATGCTGTACGTAACCCCCGCATAAAAAAACTTACCATGCCTGCGTGGTGCTCCTGGGTTATGATAGTGCAGGTAACCATAGTATACTTTTTTGCCACTATAGCAAAATTTTATCCCGGCTGGTTAGACGGCACATTTACAAAAAACCTTTTGGAACGTGCTGTAACCAATACCACACTGCATAACATATTTATCCAAAAATGGTTTTACCTTTTTATTGCTTATGCCGGCATTGCTTTTGATTTGCTTGTGGTACCCTTACTCCTGTTTAAAAAAACCAGGACTATAGCTTTTGTGGCATCGCTCATTTTCCACCTATTCAACAGCATTACCTTGCAAATTGGTATTTTCCCCTTTTTTGCGTTAAGCTTTGTTGTATTTTTTTACCCTCCCGAAAAAATACGCAAAATCTTCTTTCGTAAAAAGCCGCCTGTTATACAAGGCAATACAACTTATGAATATAAAAACATACTGTATTGTTTTTTTATACCTTATATTATTATACAACTTATTTTGCCTTTGCGCCACCATCTTATAAAAGGTGATGTACTCTGGACGGAAGAAGGCCACCGCCTTAGCTGGCGCATGATGTTGCGCAACAGGAACGGCCATACACACTTTAAGGTAATTGATAAAGCCACAGGAAAAGAATTATTTTACCCTATCAACCACCGGCTTACTGCAAAGCAGCGCAACGGAATGGTAACCAAGCCAGACATGATTTGGCAAACGGCACAACTCATTAAGCAGGAGTTTAACGCACAGGGCAAAGAGGTAGCCGTATATGCCGATAGCCATGCCAGCATTAACATGGGGCCATACCACAGGCTTATAGACCATAAAACTGATCTTGCATCAGCAAAATGGGACTATTTTTCTCATTGCGACTGGATTTTATTATATGATAAAAACGGCAATATCATAAAATAAAACATTTAACCTATCTCTTAATTTAATCATACTTGTTGTATTAAAGTTTTATTAATTCATATTAATATCTGCCATATTATGGCTAAATTCGGGTAACATATTGCAGGTAAAGCCAATACTTGGCAGGCACCTGCGGTGCTGTTATTTTTAAGAAATTATTCAATAAAACTAAATATCAATACAAAAACAAGAACTATGAAAATTTCAAGAGTTATTATAAACGGTGTAATAATTTATATAGCTATAGCTGCCTTTTTCCTACTTATGGAAATGTTTGGAATGTCTGATAATGTATGGCTCAGGTTATTTAATTTCATATTTGTTATTTATGGTATTAACCGCACCATCAAACAAAATTATGACGAGCATATTTACGGTTATTTAACCAATATTAAGTCTGCCTTTCTTACAGGTGTTGTAAGTTTAGCGCTTACAGTGTTAAGCTTTATTGGCTATGTTGAATATAAAGGTGGAGACGAATATTTGCACCATTTTGTAGAAAAATACATTTTTGCAGGTAAACCTTCTATCTACCAGTTTGCTTTCGGATTAACTCTTGAAGGGCTTGCAGCCACTGCTATAGTATCTTTTGCACTAATGCAATACTGGAAAGATAAAGTAGAGAAAATCAACGAAGTAGATGATGTACGCCACGTAAGTCATTAAATCTTTATACTAAACAGGGATGCTTTTACTGGAAATTGGTTATTTTTGAGCCTTTAAATTTCCACGAGTATGAGCATGATAAGGCACAACTGGACCAAAGAAGAAATTATATCACTATATAATAAACCTTTAATGGACCTGCTTTTTGAAGCAGCCACTATACACCGCCAAAACCACGACCCTAATGTGGTACAGGTAAGCACCCTTATAAGTATTAAAACAGGCGGCTGCCCCGAAGATTGCGGCTATTGCCCGCAGGCAGCCCGCTACCATACCAATGTAGAAGGTAACGACCTGATGACGGTACAAACTGTAAAGGCGCAGGCTTTGCGTGCTAAGGCCGGCGGATCATCCCGCGTGTGTATGGGCGCGGCATGGCGCAACGTAAAAGATGGCCCTGAGTTTGACCAGGTGCTGGAAATGGTGCGCACCATTAATAAACTGGATATGGAGGTATGCTGCACACTGGGCATGCTTACCGAAACCCAAGCAAAACGCCTTGCCGAAGCCGGCTTATACGCTTATAACCACAATCTGGACACATCAGAAGATTATTATAAAGAAGTAATATCTACACGCGGTTTTGAAGACCGCCTGCAAACCATAGAAAACGTGCGCAAAACCAACGTAACGGTATGCAGCGGCGGTATTATAGGTATGGGAGAAAGTGTAGAAGACCGTGCGGGTATGCTCGTAGCACTGGCATCTTTAAGCCCCCAGCCGGAATCGGTGCCTATAAATGCATTGGTAGCTGTTGAGGGTACCCCTATGGCAGACGAAAAACCTGTAGAAATATGGGATATGATACGTATGGTAGCCACTACCCGTATTGTTATGCCGCAAACACAGGTAAGGCTTTCGGCCGGGCGCACACAAATGAGCCGCGAAGGCCAGGCCATGTGCTTTTTTGCCGGTGCAAACTCTATATTTGCGGGAGACAAATTGCTTACTACCCCCAACCCCGATGTTAATGAAGACATGAAAATGTTTGAAATGCTCGGCCTTATCCCGCAAAAACCTTTCACTAAAGTAACACAGCCAAAAACTGTAGAGGCTACCGAATCTCAATACCAGCCACTGGGCGAAAAACCAAAATGGAGTCGCCCCGGTCATGTCATTGAACGTAACCTGAAAGCTTCAGGAAAACAAATATAAATGTACCAGATATATATAGAATAGGCTGCCACTTGGCAGCCTGTTTTTTTTAATGTAACAGGCAAAACAATTTATGCTTAATGTTAAATACATGTAATACAGTAAAAAAAACCTGAAAAATGCGTACTATTTAACTGAATTTTATTTTTTTTACAAAGTAATTACCTACCTGCCGGATATTTTGCTCTTTACTAAAGTAAACAGATAACCCTCTCTGGCAGCATTAACCGATAAACAGCTGTTATACCGATGAAGAACACTTACCTCACATTTATATTTTTAATTAGTGGCCTGTATAGCACTATGGCCCAGGACAAAAACACTGCAGCAGCTGATAAACTCTATGCCCGTTTTGAGTACGTGGATGCAGCCAGGGCCTATCTGGATGTAAAAGATAAAACGCCTTATGTATATAAAATGCTTGGGGACAGCTATTATAATGTATTTAACAGCAAAGAGGCCGCAAAATGGTATGCCCAGGCGGTAAAAACCACCCAGGATGCCGAAACCTACTACCGCTACGCGCAAATGTTAAAGGCTGAAGGCCGTTATGAAGAAGCAAACAAACAAATGCAGGCCTTTGCAAAATTAGTACCTAAAGACCAGCGTGCTGTTATTTTTAACCAGGATCCTAATTATTTACCCAAATTAAAAAGCCAGACCAAACTTTTTGACGAAAAAAAGCTGGATATCAATGATAAAAAATACGGTTCGTTTGGCGGGGTGCTAAATGATAATAACACATTTTACTTTACCAGCACCCGTAATACCAGCCGCAGGACATACGGAAGAAATGAAGAACCCTATCTTGATTTATACACCGCCGAATACAACCCGGCAACAGGAAAATTTACTGAACCTGTACCCATTGAAGAATTAAATACCAGACACCATGATGGGCCTGCAACAGTTACCGGTGATGGCAACACCATGTATTTTGCCAGTGAAAGCTTTAGGGAAGGCGATTCTGAAAGAGGACGCGGAGACCGCAAAAGCCTCATATATTTATATAAAGCCACTAAAAAAGATGGCAAGTGGGGAGATGTAAAAGTTTTACCTTTTAACGGCACATCATACAGCACAGGTAACCCCGCCGTAACCAAAGATGGCAAAACGCTGTATTTCGCCTCTAACAGAAAAGGGAGTGTTGGCGCTACAGATATTTGGAAAGTTGATGTGCTTGGCCCCGACAATTATAGTGAGCCTGTAAATCTTGGTAAAAAAATAAATACCGAAGGTTTTGAAAACAATCCTTATATAACCGATGATAATATACTTTATTTTGCCTCTAACGGCCACAAAGGCTTTGGAGGTCTGGATATCTTTTTTACTGACCTGAACCAGGATGATGGCGAAATAGTTAATGTGGGGCTGCCCATTAACTCACCGCAGGATGATTTTGCATTTAGCTTTAACGTAGAAAAAAATATCGGTTTCTTTTCAAGCGGTAAAGATGGGAATGATAATTTATATATGGCCATACCTGTTTGCGGTGTAAATGCAAACATAACAGTAACCGATGCAAAAACCGGTAAAACAATAATCGATGCCAGTGTAGCTATTGCCGATGATAAACAAAATGTAATTGAGACCAAAACAACCAATGATAAAGGCACAGTAAAGTATGATGTAGATTGTAACCGGTTTTATACCTTGCAGGTTACTGCTGATGGCTACCTTGCCAACACAGCATCATTTAGCGGCAAGGGTGGCAATCATGAAGTAACAGTGGTATTGCAGCCTGTAGAAAACATTATTGTAGATGGCAAAGTAATGCTAAACAACATTTATTTTGAATACAACCAGTCTTTTATAACAGCCGAAGCCGCTAAAGAGCTGGATAAACTGGTGCAGGCCATGAAAAGCAGGCCGCGCATGGTTATTAACATAAAAGCCCATACTGATACACGCGGCAGTGAAGAATATAACCTTAAACTATCGGACGACAGGGCCAGGGCTACCATGCAGTATGTACTGTCTAAAGGTATTAGTAAAGAGCGTATTTCCAGCAAGGGATATGGAGAAACGGAACCGCTTATTGATTGTGGTGAAAATTGTACTGACGAAGAACACGCTAAAAACAGGAGGATTGAATTTATTATTGTGAGTGGTTTATAACATTATAATAGTGGGAAAATCTTTATAAAAAGTTAATTTGATTTTTTGTAAAACATAGATTTATACCTTTGGGTTAAGAAATTACCAAAACGTTTACTTCAGTTATACTTAACGCTATTATAACATCGGTAAATTAAATTATATCATTTATTTTTAAGCACTTAGCTTACAATTTCGCAACATTTATTATATTATGTTGCTAAACAGCTCTAAGGATATGTCTTTGAAATTAACCCAAATTGAACGTGTAAAAACCATTTCGCGGGAAGATTTTTATAACAATTACGTAAAAAAACAAAAACCCCTTGTTATTGAAAACCTGACGCGGGAGTGGCCTGCCTATAATAAATGGAAACTCGGCTATATTAAAGATATAGCAGGTGAAAAAACTGTACCCTTGTATGATGACAGGCCTGTTTCTCATAAAGACGGCTTTAATGAAGCCCATGCCCGCATGAAAATGGCCGATTATATAGACCTGTTACAAAAAGAACCTACCAATTACCGGATATTTTTGTACAATCTTATGAAGGAGGTACCCAGCTTAAAAAATGATTTTTTATGGCCGGATATGGGCCTGAAACTCATTAAGCAATTACCCATGCTTTTTTTTGGTGGAGAAAACTCTAAGGTTTTTATACATTATGATATAGATTTCAGCAACATAATGCATTTTCATTTTCATGGTAAAAAAAGATGCATACTTTTTGCTCCGGAGCAAACTCCTTATCTTTATAAAGTGCCGCATGCCCTTATATCAAGGGAGGATATAGATTTTGATAATCCCGATTTTGATAAATGGCCTGCATTACAATATGCTGAAGGCCTTGTGGCAGATCTTGAACATGGCGAAATGCTATATATGCCGGAGGGATACTGGCATTATATGAAATATGTAACGCCGGGGTTCTCTATGAGTTTACGTTCGCTACCCCGAAAACCTTCTAATCTTATAAAAGCCGCTTATAACATTGCCATAATGCGCCATTTTGATGGTTTCATGAGGCGATATAAAGGCCAGAGCTGGATAGATTATAAAAATGAGCAGGCAGTAATACGCACCCACAAAAAGCTAAACATTCCGGTATAGTGTGGCAATGCCCACAAAAAGCACCAAAACAAATGTACAAAAGCTATACGGTAGAAGAAGCCAAAAAAAAACTGGAGTATTACTGCGCTTACCAGGAACGTTGCCATGAAGAGGTTATAAAAAAGCTCAAGAGCCTTAATATGATACCCCAGGCTATAGATGTTATTGTAACACACCTTATTGAGCATGGATTTTTAAACGAAGAACGCTTTGCCTGCAGTTTTGCACGAGGCAAATTCAACATTAAAAACTGGGGCAGGCTACGCATAATTAATGAACTTAAAGCACGGCATATATCAATATATAATATAGACCGGGCGTTAAAAGAAATTTCCGCAGATGAGTATGATGCGGTTTTTAACCGTATTGCACAGCACCATTGGGAGACAATAAAAGAACCTAACCTGCTTAAAAAGAAACAAAAATTAGCCGGTTTCCTTATCCGAAAAGGTTTTGAAAACCATTTGGTTTTTGATAAAATTGCAGCCTTGTCATCTTAATAAAAATTTAATTTTTAATTTTTAATTTTTACCCGATTAAAAAAATCTATTTCTTAATTTTTTGTTAAATTAGAACACTGCAAAAAGTAAATGGTTCAATATATGTCTATACAAAAAATTAGCAAAATAAGCACTTTGCTCATTTGTTTATTACTGGTTTTTACGGCTTCTGCACAAAAATATGATTTTAAAAAAGCTGAACAGGAATGCCGCAGGCTTATTTATAAAAGTCCTGACAGTGCGCTGGCAATTATAAAAAATACCCTTGCGCAACCCAACATACATGATACTGTATATGGTAATACATATAATTTGTATGGTATATATTATGGCATGACCGGCAAGCCCGATTCTGTTATTTACTATACAAAAAGATCATTAACCTACCTTAATGATTACCCAAAAACCAGGGTAAGAAGCCTGATGAACCTTGCCCTTGGCTATCGTAATAAAGGAGAATACCAAACTGCCATAAAATACCAGAAAGAAGCATTAAAGTTTTATAGGGACCAAAAAAATAAAGTAGGTGTTGCAATAGCTTACGGAGAACTGGCCTCTAACTATAACTACATGTTAAAGTATGATACATCGGTTAAATATCTTTTAAAATCTATTGAGATATTTAAGGCTGAAAAAGATACCATACACCTGGCCGTGGTACGTCAAAAGCTGGCTAATACCTATCTGGCAAAAAATAATTTTGAATTTGCTTTGGATATGTACCGGGAGTGCATTAAAGATTTCAGGGCCTTTGGCATGGAAAAAAACTATTACCTCACCCTGGTTAATATGGGTGAAGCCCTAATACATTTAAAGCAGTACAAAGAAGCCCAAAAAATACTAAGCGAAGCCGCTGAGGGCTTAAAACAGTATGGAGATGAAGAAATTATAGGGGTTTGTTACTCTAAAATAGGCAATATTAATTATATAAAAGGCAATAGTAATAAAGCTCTTAAGTATTATGAAATAGCTTTTAACAATACAGAAAAAACAAAATCAATACATACATTACGCATAGGCGCAGAATATATTGGTATTTTAAATAGCCAAAAACAGTATGATAAATCCTTAAATATTATAAACCATATAGAAAAACTCAATATTTATAACAAAACAAATATTGAAGACCAAATGGTATACAGCAATGCTGCTGCCCAAACTTACAAAGCAACAAATAACCCTGTGCGTGCGTTAGATGCTTTTGAAAAAACCATTGCATTAAAAGATTCTATTGATGAAAATGAGAAACAAAGCGCTATAAGGGAGAGTCAGGCAAAGTTTCAAACGGCACTGCAACGGCAAAAAAACATGAGCCTTGAAGCCAGCAATATACTACTTACAAAGCAAATAGGTACAGAAAAGCACATGCTGATACTTTATATAGTAGTTAGTCTTGCTGTATTGTGTGTTGTTTTATTACTTTTAAGAGGCTACAGGCTTAGATACAAATTACAACAGCAGGAATTAAAATCTATTGAAACCGATAAATATATTGTTGAGCAAAAGCATTTATATGAATACGAATTAAATGCCAAGCAAAAAGAAACTATTGAAGAAAAACAACGCGAGTTAACCTCTTCTGCACTTGTAATGTCTAACTTTCAGGACAGCATTAAACAGATAATACAAAATTGTGATGATGGTGCCTATAAAACCATCACCGATATTAAAAAAGAACTGGCACAATTAAACAAACAAAACGATTATTGGAAACAATTTGAAAAAAGGTTTAACAGCCTGCACCCGGATTTTGCTACCGAATTAAATACACGATTTACCAAACTCACCAAAAATGATATAGAGTTTTGTTCACTTTTAAAACTCAATCTTTCAAATAAAGAAATTGCCGCACTGTTGCAAATATCACACGAGAGCGTTATTACCAAAAAATACCGCATTAAAAAGAAGATGGAAATACAGAATGACGAAGATTTTGATCAGCTCTTACTTAGCCTGCCATAAAACATTACTTACACACAAATAAGCATGTTTTTTAACGCATTTCATCCAAAAAATATGCACTTAATCTTTAAGGCATTGATTATCAATGCTATTTTTTTTGTCTTGTCTATAGTTTGTCTATACGTTTTTCTTCCAAATTACAGTTTCATGGCTTTACTTTGCCCTCGGTTTTTAAGCAATGTGTTAAATCAAACATTATTTTTTTAACGCTGTTCGTCTGATATAACTAACCGTTTATCGACACTCAAAAGACAGTAATCGAATAAATGTCAAAACCCTTTGCTTGGCGCCATACATTTGTAATGTAAATTATATGCATCCAAAAATTTAATTTACACAAGAGAAATTAAGTATAAACTAAAAATTATTAAAATGACAAAATCACATTCAACTATCTTTTTGCAGGTCGTATAGCTATTTTTAAAGTACACCTTTATGTTGTAAGGAAATTATTTTCCTTACCATGATCCAAACAACTGATATTATAGTTTAAGTCCCTATCTATCAGATGTAAATTAAAAATAAACTAAGATTTTAAAAGAATTAAAAATCGCATTAGTATTTAACAAAGTGTATCTACTTTTGCACCCGCATCCAAAAAATTAGTTAAGCCCCCTTAACTATCTAAAATTTAAATTTTACTAAAATGAAAAAACTACTATTATTATTAGTGGCAATGCCTTTTATTGCCCTATCTCAAACAGCTTTGGTACAATGGGACGGAAGTTCATTTTCACCAACCTATAATGCAACAAACATTTCCGGTGGAGATATTACAAAAAGTGGTATTAATTCGTCTTCATGGGAATATTGGGGATGGAATTATGGATGGTTCCGGTTTGAAAACCTTCCTTCAAGCTCAATCTTAAACGCAGATAAATACATACAATTTACAGCCACAAACAACAGTACAACTACCTACAACTTAAATTCATTTGAATTTTACTATAATGCATGGTGGGATGGAAAAGGATGTAATAAGTATCAAGTAAGGTATTCTAAAGATGGTTTTTCTACTTATGAAATACTGATTGCTGAAACAAATACTCCTAACAGTGCACAAACTAATCATTCTGATAATTTATTAGCCACAGGTACTTTTTCAAATGTTTCTTTAGCCCCCTCAGAAACAGTAACTATCCGTATTTTTGCTTATGATTGTTCTAATGGCGGTTGGTCTCCATGGAGAATTAAAGGCGCAGAGGGCAGTGTACCTGGCCCGGTTTTAAAAGCATCTGTTCCTGTAACCGCGCTAACTGCTAACGCTGATGCTGCAACTACAAATCCAAATACTCCTGTAACCATAAATGTACTTTCTAACGACGTTAAAGCCAACACTGTTACAACATTAACAACTACAACACCTTCTCACGGTAGTGTTACTGTAAATACAGACAAAACTATTACTTACAACCCTTTTAACGGTTATGTAGGCTCTGATAGCTTTAATTACACAATAAACAATACTACAGACCCTGCTTCTACTGCAACGGTAAACATTACTGTGCAAGCTACCGCACCATCAGGCGCCCTAAACGGAACATATTATGTAGGTACAAGCGGTAACTTTACAACCTTAACATCTGCGGTTAACTATTTAAACGCAAATGGTGTTTCAGGCCCTGTAACCTTTTTACTTACTAATGCTACCTACAGTACTACAACAGGAGAAACATTTCCTTTGGTTATCAACAGCAACAACACCCTTACTGCAATTAATAATGTAACATTTAAGCCTGCACCGGGTAACAATGCAATAATAAGCGGCAGCAACAGCAGCCCTTTAGCAACTGTTATTAAACTTAACGGTGCCGATTATATTACGTTTGATGGAAGCAATACTACTGGTGGAACTACAAGAAACTTAACTTTTTACAACGAGGATGTTACTAATTATGCAGACCGTTCTATAATATGGGTTGCATCTAATGGTACAGATGGCGCTACACATATCACTGTTAAAAACAGTACTTTAAAAATGATCAGTAAAAATGAGAGTTATGCATATTGTGTAGGTATATTTTCTGCTAACAACACCGTATCAAACAACGCATGGAGTAACGATGCTGCTACTGCTAATAACAGCAACCTTACGGTAACAAACAACAAGTTTACAAACGTAAAACAAGGTGTATATGTAAATGGAGGTAACACTGTTACCACAAATGTAGAAATAACTAAAAACGACCTTGGTGCAGAAAACAACCTGGAAACAATTGTGCAGCCAACGCGTTTAAATAACGTATCTGTTTTTACTTACTCAGAAAACTTAATCTACAACCTTTACAGAGATAATACCGGAGGAAATTTAGTTGCCTCAGGTGTATATGTATCTGGTAATTCTACAAATGGTACTATTACTAAAAATAACATAAAAGATTTAACCAAAACAGCTGATAACGGTTCTTACTTTGCCGGTATCGTATTAGAGTCTTCTGCTACAGATACACAAATACTTGTTGCCAACAACTTTATCAACAGGGTAGTAGGTACTACAAGTGGCGGTGCAATATACGGCGGACACGGTATGATAGTTGTATCGGGTGGTGGCTACAAAATTTTCAACAACACTATATACCTTAAAGATAATCCTGAAGGCCAGTTTAACCCCGGCAGCGGATATTCATCAGCCTTGTACATTAACAATGCAGTTTCTAACCTAGATGTTAAAAACAACATACTTATAAATAATGAAACTAATACTAATGTAAGAAGGACAGCTATAACCATACATAAAAACGTTAACACTTTAGGCACTGTATTCCCTAACGGTTTAGATTATAATATTTACTACTCTGCCGGAAGGTTTGGTTATATAACCAACCAGTGGGGAGAGGGAGATGTTAGCTCTCCCGGAAATGAAAACCCTGATTATGTACAGGATTTTGAAATATGGAAAGGCATTACAGCTACTGATGCACATTCATTAGATGTATTACCAGAATTTATATCTGCCAGCGACCTACATGTAAACCCTTATGCAAATACAATAGCCCAGTACAACAACAAAGGTACAAATGCTTATATAACAACTGTACCAAAAGATATCGACGGACAGCTACGTAGTACTACAACCCCAGATATAGGCGCTGATGAATTTGGTAGTGTTACAATGCCAGAGCCAGGAAGCAATGATGGCGTATATTGTGATGTTTCTACCACATGGAACGGTACCAGCTGGAGCAACGGTAATCCTCTTGAAATGTCTGAAGCAGATGCTTTATCTACCGATGTTATTTTTACAGGAAACTATACCCAGAATGGCGGAACGTTTAATGCATGTTCAATATTTGTTGAAGGTAATGCTAATGTAGATTTTACTAACGCTGCTAACGCTACTGTTAAACACAATGTAAATGTTGCTGATGGCGCTAGCCTTACTTTTGAAAGCGATACTACCCTTTTACAACTTGAAAACGACCAGAATACTGGTATTGTTACAGTAAAACGTTACGGCTCAAAACTTAAACGTCTTGACTACACCATATGGTCGGCACCGGTACACGATTACAGGGGAAGCTCTTCTGTAGCAGGACAGGATTTCCAGTCGCTACACGATTTCTCTCCACTAACACAAACATCTCCTGTAGCACGCTTTTATGTATACAATACCTTTGAAGAAATCTATGACTCTGTAGACCCATTTACTACAAAATTTGAAAAAGGTAAAGGTTACCTTATACGTATGCCTAATAAACTTTATGCTACAGGTGGAGGAATACCTATAACTAATGATTACCTTCAATATAACGCTGGCAACATAAGGTTTAGTTTTCTTGCTTCGTTTGAAGGTACACCTAACAATGGCGATGTAAGGATACCTGTTGATTATCAGGATCAGACTTACAGGTACAATATGATTGGTAACCCTTACCCATCTCCATTGAGCGTAAAAGAATTCATCAATGAAAATATAGATGTTATTGAAGGTACAATATGGTTGTGGAGAAAAACAAACAATGGCGATGAAACCAGCTACTCTACTGTAACTAAAATGGCTTATGTTGCTAACATGGCACTTGGTGGAGGTAACCCACTGGGTGATGGAAATGATGGAAATGATCTGATAGCTGATCCATTTATACTTGACCTGGATGGCGATGGAGTACTTGACCCAATAATTAATACCGCACAAGGCTTTATTGTAGCTGCAAAAACAACTGATGATGTTGTGTTTAAAAACAGTATGAGGGTAAAACATAATTATAATAACTTTTTCAAAACAGGTAATTTTGAGCAAACCCCTGCTGCTGTAGAACAAACCATTAGCCGCTATTGGTTAAATGTAAAAAGCAGTAACAATAAATTTGGCCAAATGGCGGTAGGTTACAGCGCCGAAACCTCTAAAGGTTATGATAACGGCTATGATGGTAAAATGATTGCTTCGGGGTCTATTAACCTGTATTCAACCCTAAATATAAATGATGAAGTTACTAAACTTACAATTGAAGCCCGTGGCGCATTTGAAGTAACAGACAGAGTGTCATTAGGTTTTAAAACAACAGTAGCCGGGCAATATGAATTAAGCCTTGATCACTTTGATGGTGTATTTAGTGCTGGCCAGGACATATATGTGGTAGACAACCTTACAGGAACTACACACAACCTTAAAACAGGGGCTTATGTATTCACTACCGATGAAGGTACTTTTGATAACCGTTTTGAAATTGTTTATACCGGCGAATCTGCATTAGGCACTGATGTTCCTGTTATCAACAACAGCGAAGTGATAGCATACCGCAATGGCAACCAGATAAATATTACTGCCCCTAAAAATATTTCTTCGGTAACAGTATATGATATGCTAGGAAGACAATTATACAGCAGTAACAACAATATAGCAGCAACTGAATTTAATACTTCAGACATAACCACTGCCCAACAGGTAGTAATAGTACGTATAACACTTGAAAACCAACAAGTTGTTTCAAAGAAAATTATAATGAATTAATCGTTATAATTGTTTAGTAATTTTAGTTGGATCAGGGCCCCGCGCCCTATAAGCCGGGGCCTGTTTTCAAAAATTTAAATATAATTCCCCCAAAAATACAATTAGCCACCAACTGCTATAAAGAAATTGCTTCGGTTCACCGTTGTAATATTTTAGTAATTTTTTAGTTGGATGCATACCCCATCTTAATGTATTTTAAGGTGGGGTTTTGCATTTATCTTACACCAAAACATAAAATAGATTTAGCAAGAAAAAGGCTTCAATAAATAAATGCTAAATACCTATTAATATGAGAATTAAAGCATTAAAAAACATGTTTTTATAAAACCTTAACATAAACACCAAAATTAGCATTTTCTCAAATAAATTTGGAGTATTATTCTTACGTATTGATTGTAATTTTAAAATAAGCCACTATAATATCTATACATAATGAAAGAAAAATATGTAAAAAACTCATGTTTATGTACTAAATATTTAATTCAATATTTAAAATATAAATAATATTTAAATATTCAATAATTAACATTAATCATTGATTATCAACAAATAAATTATATACATTTGTTGAGCCCGTAAGAGCATACGTATAAATATATTTATTTTACGAATATATCCATATAATGTTCTTGCCCCAAAAAAAACAAAATTTAATTTATTTATTATGCTAAAAATTACTATTGGCAAACAGTGGTGCTTACTACTGTTCGCAATGTTCCTGGCTACAGCTTCCTACGCCCAGGCACCAACTATTTCAAGTTTCAGCCCTACCAAAGTTACTTACCGCACAAGTGTAAGTATACAAGGTTCTAATTTTACGTCTGCAATGGCGTCAAATTTATCTAATGTTAAATTCAATGGTGTTAATGCCGTTGAAATTACTTATGTTTCATCAAGCCAGATTAAGGCAGTTGTGCCGCAAAATGCTGGTTCAGGCACTATTAAAGTTACAACAACAGGAGGAACAGTTACTTCTGCAAGTACTTTTACCTTTATTGCAGCAGAGGCTACACCTCAGGTTGCAAAAGTTACGCAAATTATTACTGACTGGAACGGTTACTGGAATTCATCTACAACAAGTAGCAATGCGGCCAACCAGCCCGACCTGGATCATAACCTTTGCGCTTTTAAATATAACAACACATTATATAGTACAGGTAACGAGAGCCAGATAACAAGTGTGCTTCAAAATAATGGCGCTGGTCCTTATACCGTTGGTAACTTTAGGGCTCTACCTATTAATAACCTGGAAGGCAGTATAGCAGCCAATGCTTCTAACCCTACCCTACTGGTTATGGCAAGCAAAATTGATGGTAGCGCTACATCAACTGTATTATCATCAAATATAGCAGGCCGTACAATACGCGATGTGTTGATTGATGGCTTCAGGGGCCTTGATATAGGTACAGGTGTAACCAATGTACCATCATCTGCAGTGATGCTGTTTCAGGCAACAAATATAGTTGCAGACGGGATTGATGACAACATACCAGATATTTTAGTTACACAGATTGCCACCCCAAGTAGCTCTTATGATGTTTATTCGTTTGTAGATGCAAATGGAAACATTGTAGGTAACCCTGTACAGGTACAATTTACCTCTTCTATACCATCTGTAGGAACATATAAATCTGATTTCTTCAGTTTAACAAATACATCGCTTAACACAGCTACTCCTACACAAGCAACTTATATTGGAGATACTACGCGTGAGTTAAAACTTGTAGCCTATAAATTATCAGACTTTGGTATTAACCCAAGTAATAAAGACCAGGCAGTTTACTTTAAAGTAATGCCAAGTGGTACCAGTGATATGGCATTTATGGCTTATAACCGTAATACATTCCAAATACCTTCTCCCGAAATTGTAAGCCAGACTTCTTCTCAGGTAGTTTGTCCGGGTGGTACGGCTACTTTTACCGTAAATGTAGCGTCGCCAGGAACTGAAACTGTATATCAGTGGAGGAAAAATGGTGTAAATGTTACTAACAGCAGTACTATATCAGGCGCTAACTCTGCTACACTTACTATCAGCCCTGTTGCATTATCTGATGCAGGTACTTATACATGCCTTATAACAAACCCATCTGGTGCAACAATATCAGAACCTATATATTTTAATGCTACAGTACAAGCAGTAACTACTGAGATAAATGCTTGTTTTGCTGATCAAATAGCACCAACAATAGAAGTTACCGGAAGTGGATTAAACCTTCATTATCAGTGGTATAGCAACAACAGTAACTCTAATACAGGAGGTACTGCAATAAGTGGTGCAACATCATCAACATATACCCCTTCACAATTTACAGTTGGTACTAAATATTATTATGCAGAAGTATATAATACAGGTTTCACCTGTACAACTACCAAGTCTGCCCCTATAAAAGTTACTGTAGACCCGGCTGTATCGGCTGGCACTATATCTAGCGATCAGTCAATCTGTGCTGGTAATACAGTAAACTTAACTATTACAGGATATTCAGGAAATATACATTGGCAAACATCACCTAACGGTGTAAACAACTGGGCAGATGTTACTGAAGGTTTTGGCAGCACTACTGCAACATATACTACTCAGCCCCTAACAACAACATCATATTACAGAGCATTTGTTATCTCTCAAAATGGTGGATGTTCTGAGGCATCAGATGTTAGCACTGTAGTTGTTAATGAAAGTACAACATGGATTGGAGCAATCAGTACTGACTGGAACACCGGTGGAAACTGGTCTTGCGGTAACATACCAACTACATATAATGATGTTATAATACCAGTTGCACCGCAAAATCAACCTGTTATTTCAGGCACAGCAAGTGGAAAAAGCGTTACATTAGAAAACGGTGCTTCATTACTTGTTAAAACCGGAGGTACTTTACATGTTGTTAATGCTATAAATTCTGGCAGCTCAAGCTCATTCGAAATAGAAAATAACGGCGCACTTGTACAGGATAATAACGTTGCTAATACAGGCCAGATAACTATGCACAAAAAAGCAAATCCGCTTTTCAGGCTTGATTATACTTTTTGGTCTTCACCAGTAACAGGACAAAACCTTCAGGCTTTTTCACCGCTAACACTATCTAACCGTTTTTACACTTATGGTATAGAAAATGGTGAAGATGCCTACATACAAGTAGCTGATCCGGCTTCTGAAAGCTTTCAGCCTGGTGTAGGTTACCTTATCCGCATGCCTAACAAACTTTATGCTACAGCAGGAGGAGTTCCTATTACTAATGACTTCCTTGCTTATAACGCCGGAACATATCAGCTTGCTTTTGACGGTGTATTTACCGGAGTACCTAATAATGGAGATGTTACAGTACAGGCTTCTACAACAGATATGCGCAGTAATGGTGTAGGTAACCCTTACCCATCACCAATAAGCCTTGTAGACTTTTATTTAGAGAACTCTAATGTACTGCGTGATAATACCGGTGTATATTTCTGGAGAAAGAAAAATGATGGTTCAATAACATCATACGCTACACTTACTCTTATGGGCTTTGTAGCTAATGGAGGAGCACCAGATACTGGTGGCGCACCAACACCAGGTTACCAGTACGGCGGACAGAATCAGGCTGGTTATTATACAGGAAATGTTTCTAACTGGGTAATTGCACCAGGACAAGGATTTTATGTAAAAACTTCTACATCGCCTTCTACAACCGATATTGTATTTAAAAACAGTATGAGAAGAGCTACACCAGGTGCAAACCAAGGTTTCTTTAGAGATGGTAACTTTAATACTATATCACGCCTTTGGCTTAACATAACCGATACCCAAAACGGATTTAACCAAATTATAGTAGGTTATAAAGATGATGCTACACTGGGTATGGATTATGGTTATGACGGAAGCAGGATGTCTACTAGTACTAACGTAAGCTTATATTCACTTGCTGAAGGTAACGAATTGACAATACAGGCTCGTCCTGCATTTGAAAATACCGATGTGGTGCCTGTAGGTTATGTTGCTAATAATGCAGGTAACTTTACCTTAGCCATAGACCATACAGATGGTATTTTTGAAGATGGCCAGGATATTTATATTAAAGATAACCTGCTAGGCGTTACACATGACATTAAAGCCGAAGCGTATACTTTTACAAGTGAAGCCGGAACTTTTGATAACAGGTTTGAAATAGTATATATGGCAGGAAACAGCCTTGGTACTGATACACCTTTTGATGCTAACACTGTAATTGTTTACAAACAGGATGGAAACATCAATATAAATGCCGGACAAGCTGTAATGACCAGTGTAAACATTTACGATATACACGGCAGGGTTATATACACTGCTAACAATGTAAATGACACCCATACCGTATTAAGCGGTTTAAGGTCTCAGGAACAAATGATTATTGTTGAGATAAACAGCGATAAAGGTAAAGTAAGCAAAAAACTTATTTTCTAATATTGGCCCCTAAGTTTTGATAGGCAGGTTGTAAATAAACAGCCTGCTTATTAAAACCTTTTATACCGAATTATTTAAATTTTAACTTAAACAATTTGGATATAGAAAAATAAATTTACCAGCATTTTTTTTAATAAAACCGTGAGATAATAAATTATATTTGTACAAATAATGTTCTGAAAATCTCACAGAATATTTAAAAAGTAAATGCTAAAACATTATGGGAGACTTACCCATATATTTTAGTAATTTTTAGTTGGATGCAGGAGTCCCGGCAGTTGCCGGGATTCTTTTTTTATATAGCTTTAGTAACTAAAATACTAACGGCATTACCACCAAAGCCAACGGCATTTACAAGTATTTTTTTAAGGGAACTGTGTTGCTGCTGCGGATAAAATGGAGACTGTATAAACTCATTATGCTGTAACATCAGCAAGGCAAACTCCAGGCTCAACAAACCCGAAGCCCCAAAAGTATGCCCCGTTATCCATTTATTGGTAGTGAGTAATGGTTTATGGGCACCAAATACATTTTTTATAGCCGCAAATTCAGAAGTATCACCCTTTATAGTGCCGGGAGCATGCATGACCACTGCATCAACCTCAGACAGGTTTATATCTTTAAGCGCCATTTCCATAGATTTTTGAAGACATATAGCCTCTTCAGAAATAGAAACGCTGTGTTTAAGTATTTCGGTAGCATAACCATAACCTTCAATATATGCTATAGCGTTTGCTACCCTTCCGGGTTTTAAAAGCGCCATACTGGCACCCTCGCCCAATACCATAGTGTTTTCTGTTTTCTCAAAGTCAAGTGCCCGGCAATAAAAAGGATTTTTCTGCCTCGAATAAATTTTCATGGCCTGCATTTGCGCAATAGTAAAGTGTGTAAGCGGCGCTTCGCTCCCCCCTACCAAAAAGGCATCCGCCATACCGGCATTAAGCCAGGCAATGCCGTTTAATACAGCATGCATAGCCGTAGAACAGGTAATAGAATGAGAAATATCCGGCCCGGAAGTTTTTAAATCCTGCGCCACCCATGATGATATGTTGCCCAGCGTGGTGGCAGGAGAGGCCTGCACTCCTGTTTTACCGGTTTTTAAAAAATCTGCAAAATAACCCTCAAACAAACCTGTCGCGCCGCGTGATGAGCCAATGTTGACACCAAAGGTGTTGCCTGCCTGTACCCCTGCTGCTTGTAATGTATTACGCGCGGCTAAAATAGCATACAGCACAGAATTATCTAAATTTTTATAATGTATGGCCGATTGTCTTAATGCTTCTACCTCATCTGTCAGGTAGTGTGGTAATGCAGCTATAGGAACTTCATTACCGCCAAGACTCACGGTTTTAATGCAAGATGCTTTGGTTTTGTACGTTTGCCATACTTTTTGGGGAGTACTGCCCAAGGGAGAAAAAGAACCCAATGTTATTATTGAAACCGGTGTAGCCACAAAAAATTTATTTCTGCAAAAGTACGGTATAACAAAAAACCGCTAAAATAAGCGGTCAATTATTTTTTGGTCATAATAACAGGTGAGTATAGACCTGAGTTGCTCCTGCCCAGCAATAACACGGCTAAAACCTTCCCAATGCAGTGCGGGTATAAACTTTTTAAGAGGTTGGTGCACGCTGCCTATGTCAAATAAATTATCCAGCACAGCTTTATCCCACTGCTCATGATAGCGTAGTATATCATCAGGATATACCACTTTTCTTTCATACCCCTCATCTTCTGCCTCAAAAGGTTCAGATACGTTCAGGTAACCGTAATCATCGGTTATCTGTTCGCCGGGATAAATATCACGTATGGCAATCTCAAAGTCATAAGCAGTAGTTACACAGTTGGAATTAAAGCTGTGGTTAACATATTTTGCTATATCCCAGCACAACACCTTTTCTCCCCTGCCATTTGTAAAGCAGTAGGTTTCAATATAATCAAGCATTAGGGGATTTAACTTTTGAATTGCTTCTGCCGAATAAATGGTATCCAGGTCATCCTGAACCCATGTAATAGTTCCTTTCGGAATAAAATTTTTGGCTACAACGCCATAGCCCACTCTATCACTAATAAAGCGGACCTCAGTTTCAGGGTGCATCATAAAAAACAATGTAAAGTTTAAGCTAAATTTACACTATTTCCTGTATTGCTTTTATAACAGTTTCATAAATTTTATCTAATAATACATCACTTATAATGTAAGGCGGCAACACATAAATAACGTTACCCACAGGCCTGATTATTAACCCGTTATTTATAAAAAAATCATATAACCTGTTGCGGTAACTACCGTAGTAGCTTTCGTTGCTTTCGCGCCTTACTTCAAGCGCCAGTATTATACCTGTAACCCTAACGGTTTTTACCTGTGGGTGAGTACTGAGCCTCTCCTTAAAAGTCAGGTGATTTTTATTTATACGTATCAGGTTTTGCTGCATTTCATCACTCAGCAGCAGGTCCAGCCCTGCCAATGCTGCCGCACAACCGGTTGGGTTTGCTGTAAACGTATGCCCATGAAAAAGAGCTTTATTTACATCATCATTATAAAAACCGTCAAACACTTGTTGGGTAAAAGTAGTAATAGCCATAGGTATCGTTCCACCTGTAAGCGCCTTGCTAAGGCACATCACATCCGGTTGTTGTGTGAGATAATCACAGGCAAAGTTCTTTCCTGTTTTACCAAAGCCCGTCATTACTTCATCTGCAATAGTAAACACGCCATACTGTTTACATATTTTTAATAACGCATCAAGCGGACCGGGTTCATACATAACCATGCCCGCGGCACCCTGCACCAAGGGCTCAAAAATAAAAGCGGCATATTCTCCTGTGGCTGCCAGATAGTTCAAACTGTCTATGCTTTCCTGCTCTTTCCCTGCAACAGGTACAGGAATACGGGCTACCTCAATAAGCGAACCCTTAAATGCTTCGGTAAAAAAGGAAATACCGCTGGCCGCCATAGCCGCAAATGTATCGCCATGAAAACCGTTTTCAAACGCTATTATTTTAGTGCGTTTGTGCCCTTTGTTATAATAATACTGTAAGGCCGCTTTAAGCGCCACCTCAACAGCTGTAGACCCATTATCGCTGAAAAAAAACTTGTTTTGATTATCGGGCAATATACCTTTTAAACGTGCGGCAAGCTGCTGTGCAGGGTTATGGGTAAATCCACCAAAAAGCACATGCTCCAGTGTAGTAAGCTGCTTATAAATAGCATCGGCAATATATTTATTACTATGCCCGTAAGGGTTAACCCACCACGAGGCTATGGCGTCTATATATTCTTTTCCGTTTTCATCCCATAACAGGGCACCCTCGCCCCTTACAATTTTTACGGGCATCGGCGCTGTTTTATGTTGGGTATAGGGGTGCCACAACATTTGCTCCGCTTCCTGCGGTGTTATAGTGTATACATCTTCCATTGGTAATATTTTTACTCTAATGCTAAAAGCTCTTTTCTAAAAGCAGCTGCATAATAGCTAATAACGTTTTTATCAAAATAAGGCTCCTCATCTATGCGCCCAATACATGCAATACCGGTTTTTTGCAGTATAATATCCTCTGTCGGCTTATTTTCACGTCCATTGAATATAATACCCGCGACCGGAATATTACGGTTCACCAGCGCCTCAATAGTAAGCAGGGTGTGGTTAATACTACCCAGATAGTGGCGTGATACCACAATTACTTTATAGTCCGGCTTTATCAGGTCAGCAATGGTGGCATCGCTGTTAACAGGTACATATAGCCCGCCCGCCCCTTCAATAACGAGATGCTCATTGTTGATTTCCGGTTCTGTTATAACATCAGGGTTTATAACAATCCCATCAAGAGCTGCTGCAAGATGCGGGCTTGCCGGAGTTTTTAACGCATAACTGTTGGGGTGCAATATAGTTTTTGTATTACTCACATAACGCTTAACCTTATGAGTATCAGAATCATCAAGATCACCTGCCTGTATCGGTTTCCAGTAATCTGCCTCAAGGGCCTCAGTAACAATAGCCGCCACAATGGTTTTGCCTACATCGGTACCAATGCCGGTAATAAATAGTTTCATTTTATTTCAAATTCATGCCTGCAGTTATCGCAGTGGTACTTATATTTTATAAAGATGGGAAGTGAAGTAAAAAGTATTGTACCCAGTAAAAATCCCCAAAAACCCTTTTTATCCCTTATTGTACTCATCATCTCAACTTTTGTGCTGCCACAATTAGGGCAAACAACACTTTTTCCTTCGTTAGTAAGGGGCGTAACGGCTTATTTCAGAGAGTATTTCCTTTGCTTTTTCAACGTTTTCTGTCCGCACAAACAGTTTTACGCCGCCAATGGCATTGCTCACTAAAGGATCCACATCAATAGTATAGTTATCAGCCATAAATACCTCTATGCCTTCGGCCTCAAGCCTGCCTTTTATCACTATGGCTTCTGAAGAATACTGATAAGCTGCTACCTTTTGAAATGCATTTTCCATAAACACAAATTTAGCAAACGCCTGTCAGGTAACACGTTTTATAAAATATTTAAGTAAATATCTTACATAATTTAATAAAATATTACCATATCTGAATTTTTTTAATTTTTACTTTTGATAAAATTTATTATTTTTAACACAACGCCTGACTCTTTCTCAAAAATGGAAATAAAGCTACCCCCTTATGTAAGGGCACTCATAATATCGATGCTCATAATCATAATTGTATTTTTTATGATTATTGCAAAGGCTATTTTAATACCACTTCTTGTTTCCGGCTATATAGCAATGCTGCTTACTTCATCCTGCAACAGGCTTGAACGCAGAAAAATCCCGCGGTCATTTAGTGCATTTATATGCCTTTTGATATTTACACTGGTAATTGGGGGTGTTTTATTGTTTATATACTTACAGGTACGTGGATTTACAAACGATTTGGGAGATACACTGGGAAACCGAATTAACGGATTTGTAATTGAGGCGAATAAATGGAGTAAAGTACATCTTGGTTTTGACCTGGGTATGCCACACGGATTTGAAGTTGAAAAGGCCGTTGAAATGGTAGGCCCCGAAGATATTACACCAACCCAACTTATATTTCAAACCATAAATACACTGGGCAACATAATACTGCTACCGGTATTTATATTTTTTCTGCTTATTTACAGAGACCATCTTGCCGTATTTGTTACTAAAGTGTTTCACAGGCAAAACAACAATTTTTTACTGGATAAACTTACCTCCATCCGAAAAATTGTGCACGCCTATATGCTTGGCGCCGGAAAAGTTATGTTGATTCTGGCAGTATTAAATACTGCGGTGCTATTTGCACTGGGCATTAAGCACGCTATTTTTTTTGGCGTACTGGCCGGTATGCTTAATATTATACCGTACCTGGGCCCAACACTGGGGTCTGTATTGCCTTTTATATTTGCCCTGATAACCAAAGACAGCCTTTTTTATCCTTTTGCAGTGGTAATAGCTTTTACTATTATCCAAATAATAGAAAGCACCTTTCTTACTCCCAAAATAACAGGAAGCAATGTTAACTTAAATGCCCTTATTACTTTTGTTGGGTTATTGATAGGAGGCGCTATATGGGGTATAATAGGCATGATATTGATTATACCTTCTATAGCCATATTAAAAAAACTTTTTGAATTAAGCCCCGCCACACAGCCCTATGCCTACCTGTTTGGCGAAGAAGACAACAACTGGTTTAAGCGCAGGAGCCGTAGCCCAAGAAAACATCAAAGAAAGCGGCAGGAAAAAAAAGAAGCACAGGCGAAAGAAGCTATAGAAAACGAAGTTCCTGAATAAGTATTGACAATGCTTTAGAAACCTGTGTTTTAGTATTATAGGTATGCAGGCAAAACCGCAGCCTTTCCTGCCCCTGTGGCACTGTAGGTGAGAGTATTGCTTTTATGCCAAAACCCTGATCCTGTAGTTTTTTTGCAATACGTTTTACCCTTTCATTACCGGGTACTATTATGCAATGTATGGCCGAAAAGCTCAGAATAAAATCCAGGTTAAGCTTTTCTGTTTCCTCTTTAAAATGCATAATAATAGCATGCAGGTCTTCCTGTTTTTGCGGCATAGCCTGCATCATCTTGCAGGATGTAAATATAGCTGCCAGCGTATGGGGCGGCAATGCGGTGGTATAAATAAAACTACGCGCAAAATTTAACAGGTAATTTTTAAGCTGCGCCGGCCCTAAAACTGCGGCCCCATGCACACCGAATGCTTTGCTAAACGTAACAATACGCGCAAAAACATTTTCGTGGTTACTAATGGTAGGCACAAGCCCTAAAGCACCAGGCCCCAGCACACCTACCGCATGGGCCTCATCTACAACCAGCCTGCATTTATACCTCCGGGCAATATCTGCAATATCATGCAGGTTGGGCGTATCGCCATCCATAGAAAAAACAGATTCGGTAACAATATACATTTCGCCTGCTTTAAACCGGTGCCGCTCTACAAGGCTATATAATGCCTCTACATCATTGTGAGGAAATTTATAGGATGTAGCCGGGCCAAGTTTAAGCCCGTCGCGTATGGAGGCATGTATATACTCATCAAACAAAACAACATCGCCCTTTTGTGGTACACTGCTAAAAAAGCCTAAATTGGCATCATAGCCTGAATTGAATATGAGTGCGCTTTCTTCATTAAAAAGCTGCGCAATATAGGCCTCGGTTACATCATAAAGGCCATAGTTACCCGAAATAAGCCTTGAACCTGTTGCCCCGTTTGCCTTTATATTATTCTCTGTAATATATGTGTTTGTAGCCGAGAAAAGTTCTTCAGAACCTGCAAACCCAAGGTAATCATTAGAAGAAAAATCAATCATATTCCCTAAAGAGCCGGGAGTACGAAGTGAATTTTCTGTTTCGCGCTCCAAGAGCTTATCCTGCAATATATTTGGAAAATTGTCCATAAATACGATGATTCTTACAGCGAATTTAACAAAGTTTTCACAGTTTTAAAACCTTTTGCCATAATTATTATATTTATAGTCACTATTTAAAAAATAAATAAAAACTTACAATAAGAATATTTTTAAACAATTATTTTTTATTGATAAACAATAATTTTACTTTTGGCTTTAAATTTCTTTTTCATGAAACGCTTACAATTATTAAAATTAATAGCCGGTATTGTCTTTACCCTTATGTGTATCACGCTGTTTTTTGCCTATCCTTTTATATTTATCGTAGCCGTAATGCCCCAACAGGTGCCATTTACAATAGGTGGCATACCTGCAAATGAGTTGGATGCTGAGCACATATTTATGATGTTAGCATTTGCTGTTTCCTTTAGCTTTTATACCTATGCACTCTATTTATTTAAAAACCTTTTGGGAATGTTTTTAAAGAAGAAAATTTTTCACACCGATGTTATTAAAAACCTGCTCCAAACCGGTAAAGCTATCTTAATTGGCTATTTAATCTACATATGCTCAGGCATTATATATGTAATAATTGCAAAATCTTACATTGGTTTTGAAATTTCGGGCTATACACTTTTAATACCCATGCTGGGGCTCTTCTTTATGGTACTGGGTGATGTACTGCTTACAGCAAAAACCATGAAAGAAAATGATTTAAGCGTTTAATATATGCCTGTAATTATCAATCTTGATGTAATGCTTGCCAAACGAAAAATGCGCAGTAATGAGCTTGCAGAAAAAATAGGCATTACCACCGCTAACCTTTCTATACTTAAAACAGGAAAGGCAAAAGCAATACGTTTTAGTACCCTGGAAGCCATTTGCGAAGCACTGCAATGCCAGCCGGGGGATATTATGGAATTTGTTGAAACTACAAAAGCATAAACCTAAGCTTACTTAGGCAGTATACTGCTTTCATCATCTTCAGCCTCTTCAATAGCCTCTTGTTCTGTTACTTTATTACCTTTAAAAGCATTAAGAATAAGCGGTACGGTAGTAATGGCAATTATCCCGATAATAATTAGCTCTATGTGCGATTTAAGATCAATATCAAACTGATTGCGGAAAAGTTCGTTTAAATAATGCCCTGAAAAAATAAGGGCGAAAGACCACATAAATGAGCTGATGATGTTGAAAAACATAAACCTGCTTTTCTCCATTTTTACCACCCCTGCAATTATTGGGGCAAAGGTTCGTATTATAGGTATAAAACGGGCAAATATAATAGCACGCCCACCGTGTTTTTCAAAAAATTCGTGCGATTGTATCAGGTATTTTTTCTTGAACCAGAAAGAATCTTCTTTTTTATACAGGTAGCCACCGCTGCGGTAGCCAAACCAGTAACCAAACGTATTACCTAATATACCGGAAATGGCTACAAGCGTTGCCAGCAAGGTTACATTCATGAAATCGCCATCTATAGAAAACAAAGTAGCCATTAGTGAGTCACTGTAAATACCCGCCAAAAACAACAGGCTGTCTCCCGGCAAAAAGAAACCGGCAAAAAGGCCTGTTTCGGCAAACACTATAAATAAAACCACGTAGACACCAACCTGTACGCCACCAATATGCAGGTTAATATAAAATTCAGGATTTAAAAGGTCAGTCCAGTGAAAGCTGTCGTTCATATAAGCTGTTTTATGTCCGTTTGATTGAGTGTGTGAAAATACTCATATTTTTTTAATCGCGGGTAAATTTATTGCCCAATGGTATTTCTTTTACACAATCTTTACACGTTTAACGTAAAACGGTACTATCTATAAAATTATTTCCATTAACCCGGCTAATTACATATTGAACCCGTTACTCTTTTAAAAATTATTACTTTTAGCCTTTAAAATTTACCTGATGAAAAAATTAATTGTATTAACCTTTAGTATTATGGCATTATCGTCTTCGGCGCAACAAAACATGACACCCGAATTGCTTTGGAGCCTGGGCCGGGTAAGTGCCCTGGGCATTACTGCCGATGGCAAAACCCTTGTTTATAAGGTATCTGTACCCAATATTGATGAGAACAAACTACAAAGCACGTTTTACAGCATACCTATAGAAGGCGGTAGAGCTACAGAAGTTGAAGAGTATAAAAAACTGCTTAAAGACAAATATATCTCGCCAGACGGCAAATGGAAACTTACCAGTAAAGAGATAAAAGTACAAGACCTCTTAGGGAAAGACAAATACCCCAACCTTGACAAAACCACAGCACAAATATATGATGGCCTTGATTACCGCCATTGGGATACGTGGAATAACGGTACGCACAACCATGTAGGCTATACCCCCGTTACCGATGAAGAAAATTTTACTGACATTATGCCGGGAGAGCCGTATGATTCTCCACAAAAACCCTTTGGCGGTGAAGAAGATTATACCTGGAGCCCTGATGGTAAAACTATTATTTACGTTAGTAAAAAGAAAGCAGGCACAGAATATGCCATAAGCACTAATACTGACCTGTATGAATATAACCTTGAAACAAAACAGACAAAAAACCTCACACCCGGCAACCCCGGTTATGATACCCAGCCTGCCTTTTCGCCACAGGGGCATTTAACCTGGCTGCAAATGAAGCGCGATGGGTATGAGGCCGATAAGAATGATATTATAGTACGCTACAATGGCGGCGACTTTAACCTTACCGCGAACTGGGATGGTACCGTTGACAGTTTTACCTGGAGCGAAGACGGAAAAAAAGTTTATTTTTTAGCCGCTGTTGACGGCACCAAACAACTTTTTGAAGTAAACTTTCCCGGCAGTAAGAAAATAGCACCCTTGATTACCCAGTTAACCGATGGTATTTTTGATGTAACAGGAATAGTAGGCTTTAGCGGCAATAAAATTATTGCTACCCGCACCGATATGAACCACGCTGCCGAGGTATACAGTTATGACCTTAAAAAGAAAAACTGGAACCAGATAACCACCGTTAACAATGCCGTTTATAATAGCATTGGCCTTAGCAATACCGAAAAACGCTATGTAACCACAACTGATGGCAAAAAAATGCTGGTATGGGTAATATACCCTCCAGGCTTTGATAAAAATAAAAAGTACCCCACACTACTCTATTGCCAGGGCGGGCCGCAAAGCGCTTTGAGTCAGTTTTACAGTTTCAGGTGGAATTTTCAGGTTATGGCAGCAAAGGGTTATATTGTGGTAGCGCCAAACCGCCGCGGCATGCCCGGGCATGGCGTGGCATGGAACGAGGAAATTAGTAAAGACTGGGGAGGGCAACCTATGCGCGACTATCTTTCTGCTATAGATGATGTAGCTAAAGAATCTTATGTAGATAAAGACAGGCTGGGCGCTGTAGGCGCCAGTTATGGCGGATATTCGGTATTTTACCTTGCCGGCATACACAACAAACGTTTTAAAACGTTTATAGCACACGATGGTGTTTTTAACCTACAAAGTATGTATGGCACAACCGAAGAGGTATTTTTTACCAATTGGGACAGCGGCGGCCCTTATTGGGACAAGGATAATGCTGCTGCCCAAAAAACCTATAACCAATTTAACCCCGTAAACCTTGTAGCCAAGTGGGATACCCCTATTTTAATTTACCAGGGGGGTAAAGATTACCGCGTGCCTATAGGCCAGGGGTTAGAGGCTTTTCAGGCGGCGCAGCTACGCGGAATAAAAAGCAGGCTGGTCTATTTTCCTGATGAAAACCACTGGGTATTAAAACCACAAAATGGCTTAACCTGGCAACATGAATTTTTTAGGTGGCTTGAAGAAACATTGTAGAAATTTCACTTTTTAATAACATTTTATAATTTTTCTGTACTTTAGCGGTTTAATGCAATAGTAATATAACGTTATGAAAAAAATACTTATGAAACCCCTATTAGCAGCCACACTTATACTGGCTGGGCTTAATTCGGGCTATGCTCAGGATTACCTGATTAACCAGTTAAAAAACAATAAAAGTGACAATAGTAAAGAGACATTTATCTTTACCGATGTTATTAATATAGAGAATACCCCGGTAAAAAACCAGGGATCATCAGGAACCTGCTGGAGCTACTCTGCCAACTCATTCCTGGAGAGTGAAATGATACGTATGGGTAAAGAGCCTGTAGAAATTTCTCAGGTGTATACCGCACGCAATGCCTATATAGAAAAAGGTAAAAATTATGTACGTATGCATGGCGCTATAACCCTTGGCGATGGCGGTGCCCTACATGATGTTATCAACATGTATAAAAAATATGGCGCCCTGCCAAAAAGTGAATATACCGGGCTAAACTATGGCACAGCCAATAATAAATTTGCCGAAATGCAGGCCATAAACCAAGGGCTTTTAGAGGCCGTGGTAAAAAACCCTAACGGTGAGCTTACCCCTAACTGGATTGATGCGTATACATCGGTTATAGATACATACCTTGGCAAAGTACCGGAAAACTTTACTTATAAGGGTAAAAAATACACTCCGCAAACTTTTGCTAAAGAAGTAATTGGCATTAATGCCGATGATTATGTAGAGCTGTCATCGTTTACTGACCATCCGTATTATGAAAAAATGGTATTAATGGTACCGGACAACTGGTCGCTTGACATGATTTATAATGTAAAAATGAACGACCTTACCGATATTATAGACAATGCCCTTAAAAAAGGCTATACTGTTGGCTGGGCAGGCGATGTAAGCGAAAAAGGATTTAGCTGGAAAAATGGTGTAGCCTTTGTGCCTAATAAAGATTATAGCGCCATGGATGCCGAAGAAAAACAAGACTTGTTTAAAGGCCCTAAAGAAGAGTTGGTTATTACTCCGGAAATGCGCCAACAGGCATTTGACAATTATGATACTACCGATGACCACGGTATGCATATTGTTGGCCTTAGCAAAGACCAAAACGGTAAAGAGTATTATATTATTAAAAACTCTTGGGGTGCCTCTAACGATTACCAGGGGTACATGTACATGACCAAAAATTTTGTAAAATATAAATCTACAGCCATATTGCTTAATAAAGGCGGGTTACCAAAAGACCTTGCTAAAAAGATGGATATTAAGCAGTAAATAATAAGGTAGTAGGCAATATAAAGTTTATTATATATTAAATCCCCACATTGCGGGGATTTTCTATTTTTACGGCAAAAATATCAACCATGAAAAAATTATTTTTTATGTTATGCCTTAGTGCATCAACATTTAGCACCATGCTGTTTGCCCAGCAAACCCCAATAAATTTTATTGAGCAATCTGTTTACAATGTACAAACCGGTTTTTTGGGCGTATACGTAAGTAATGAAACAAGGCTTGGTAATAAATTTGCGCTCCGGACAGAAATTGGTTTAGATGCCGGGTTCTCTATAAACACTGAAGGTTCAGAATGGGGCCTCATCCCAATGATAAACCTTGAGCCGCGCTATTACTATAACATTGGCAAGCGTGCCGGTAAAGGCCGAAATATCTCTGGCAATGCGGCTAACTTTGTAACAATATCTACCCGTTTCAATCCTGATTTCATGGTTTTTTCTACTAATGATTCAGAAACCGCCAGCACACTTTTTTTTATACCTAAATGGGGTATACGCAGAAATATAGGCAAAAGTAATTTTAACTATGAAGCAGGTATTGGCATAGGGTACTACGTAATGTTAGGCGACAACAAAAAATATTTTTACGATCAGGAAGGTGTGGGTGTTGACCTGCACCTGCGCATTGGCTATACTTTTTAAGTATATAAGAATATAAAGCATTTAAAGCCGGGATAGTTCCAGGCTTTTATTTTGTACTTTTGCTATATTAATAAGTTTTTTCCTGATGAGAAAAATATTCATACTCTTTGCAATAACCTCGTTATCCATAATTGCACTCTTAACTTACATCAATATTAAATCGGCATTGTTACTGCTCATATTTATACCCCTTATACTTATGGGGCTTTATGATATGTATGTATCAAACCAGTCCATACGCCGCAACTTTCCGCTGCTGGGGCGGCTTCGGTTTGCATTACAGTCAATAGGGCCGGAAATGCGCCAGTATTTTATTGAGACCGACCTTAGCGGCAAACCTTTTAACCGCCTGCAACGTGAGCTGGTATACCACCGCAGCTCTAAACTGCCGGATATGATGCCGTTTGGCACCCAACTGGACGTGTATAACCAAGGCTATGAATGGATAAACCACAGCATAAAGGCAATACCGTTTATTCAGATAAATATGGACCCAAGGATAAAAATAGGTTCATCCCAATGCCAGAAACCCTATGAGGCAAGCCTGTTTAATATTAGTGCCATGAGTTACGGTTCATTAAGCAAAAATGCCATAATGGCCTTAAATGCCGGTGCAAAACTGGGCGGGTTTTACCACAATACCGGCGAGGGGGGATTATCTCCTTATCACCTACAGGGTGGTGATGTGGTTTGGAATATTGGTACAGGATATTTTAGCTGCCGTGATAAAGATGGAAACTTTTCTTATGAGGAATATAGCAAAAGGGCACAGCTGGATACTGTAAAAATGATAGAAATAAAATTTTCTCAGGGTGCCAAACCAGGGCATGGCGGCATACTGCCTAAAGAAAAAGTAACCGATGAAATTGCAAACATCAGGCTGGTAAGTAAAGGGCACGATATCATTTCTCCCCCTTACCATACGGCTTTTACTACCCCTTTAGAATTAATGGATTTTATAAAAACATTACGTAAAGGTTCTGGCGGTAAGCCAATAGGCATGAAAATTTGTATTGGTAACAAATCAGAGTTTATATCTATTTGTAAAGCAATGGTACAAACCGAAACCTATTTTGACTTTATTACGGTTGACGGTGGCGAAGGCGGTACAGGTGCCGCACCACAGGAATATAGTGACCATGTGGGTATGCCCCTGCGCGATGCCGTAGCGTTTGTGCATGATTGCCTTAAAGGCTTTGGTATTAAAGACCAGATAAAAATTATTTGCAGCGGAAAGATCATAACTGGTTTTGATGTTATTAAAGCCCTTTCTATTGGGGCTGACCTTTGTAACTCTGCCCGCGGGATGATGTTTGCGCTGGGCTGCATACAGGCACTGGAATGCCATGCTAACACCTGCCCTACCGGTGTGGCAACACAAGACCCGCAACTTATCAAAGGCCTTGTGCCCGAAGAAAAACATATACATGTATTTAACTATCACCAGGAAACTGTGAAAAACGCGATGGATCTTATGGCTTCGGCCGGGATAAGGCATCCTGATGAAGTAGACCGTACTGTGGTGAGCCGCCGGGTAGATAAAACCAAAATTGAAACGTATGAAGAAACCTATCCTGACCTAAAGCCCGGCACCCTGCTTGATGAAAATTCATTACCTGATAATTTTCATCTTTTCTGGAAAAAGGCTTCGGTAGAAAAATTTTAATTTATAATAAGTAGGCAGTACTCTCCTTATAAACCAAAACACCCGGCTTTATCAAGCCGGGTGTTCCATTATCAAATATCTTATTTGTAATATTCAGCAATTTTTTTGCGGTTTGCCGTTTTGTTACCTACATATACTTTATACTGCTCTGTACTAAGTACCGATTTTAATTTTTCGTCTCGTTCGCTTTCAAGGGCACGTAATTTTTTAACCCTTTCTACCCCGGTGTTTTTCTTATTGTTTTCAGCAACTTTTTGCAAAAAAGTCAGGTTTACATCATACACTTTTGTGTATTGCCCATCATTCAGGTCCAGTTGCTCTTTCATATAAGAAGTCACATCTTTTGCACCTTCAACAGTTTTGTCCTGGGCAGTAGCATTAATTGTAAAAAGCAGCATCAGCACGGCTGCAAACAGCATTTTTTTAAGGCTTTTAAATTTCATCTGTATAGTTTTATGGTTTACATAAAGCATAGATACAAATTTTTGCGGTAACATATTGCAAAAAAATAGCCCCTGCATTTTGCAGGGGCTATTTTTTTATTCTTGTGCCGGCTCCTTCATTTTAAAGCCTTCCATAAATTTTGTAGTATAATCGCCCGCTACATAAGCCGGGTCATCCATTAACTGGCGGTGAAAAGGTATAGTTGTTTTTATACCTTCTATAATAAATTCATCCAGTGCACGCCTCATTTTGCTTATGGCTTCATCACGTGTTTGTGCCGTGGTGATAAGCTTTGCTATCATAGAGTCGTAATTTGGAGGGATAGTATACCCACTGTACACATGGGTATCGAGCCTTACACCGTGCCCGCCCGGCATATGCAGGGTAGTAATTTTTCCCGGTGAAGGGCGAAAATCATTATACGGGTCTTCGGCATTAATACGGCATTCTATAGAGTGCATCTCCGGCAGGTAATTGCGCCCTGAAATTGGCACACCCGATGCTACTAATATTTGTTCGCGTATCAGGTCATAGTCTATTACCTGCTCGGTAATAGGGTGCTCTACCTGTATACGTGTATTCATTTCCATAAAATAAAAGTTTCTGTGCTTATCTACAAGAAACTCTACTGTACCGGCCCCTTCATACTTAATGTATTCAGCAGCGCGTATGGCGGCTTCACCCATTTTTGTACGAAGCTCATCCGTCATAAACGGCGATGGGGTTTCTTCGGTAAGCTTTTGATGACGGCGCTGTACAGAGCAGTCCCTTTCGCTCAGGTGGCAGGCTTTGCCATAGGCATCACCCACAATTTGTATTTCTATATGGCGTGGCTCTTCAATAAGCTTTTCCATATACATACCATCGTTACCAAAAGAAGCCGCGGCTTCCTGTTTGGCGCTTTCCCATGCTTTTAGCAGGTCTTCTTCTTTCCACACGGCACGCATACCTTTACCACCACCACCGGCAGTAGCTTTTAGCATAACTGGGTAACCAAACTCTTTAGCAAGTTTTTCGGCATGCTCGTAAGAATCAAGCAAACCGTCTGAACCGGGAACACAAGGTACGCCGGCTGCCTTCATGGTAGCTTTTGCAGTAGCCTTATCGCCCATTTTATCAATCATTTCCGGCGATGCCCCAATAAATTTTATGCCATGCTCTTTACATATTTTTGAGAATCTGGCGTTTTCTGAAAGAAAACCGTACCCCGGATGTATGGCATCGGCATTGGTTATTTCTGCGGCGGCTATAATATTTGATATTTTTAAGTACGAAAGGTTGCTGGGCGGTGGCCCTATACATACGGCTTCGTCAGCAAATTTTACATGCAGGCTTTCGGCATCAGCTGTAGAGTATACAGCCACCGTTTTTATACCCATTTCCTTGCAGGTTCTTATTACACGTAGTGCAATTTCACCGCGGTTGGCTACTAATATCTTTTTAAACATCGCTTATCAATTTTAAATTTTGAATCATAAATTTTAAATTAATAAATGGCGAAAAAAGGTTTCCGTCATTTAAAATTCATCATTTAAAATTTCTTTAAGATGGATCTACAAGGAATAAAGGCTGGTCAAACTCAACAGGAGATGCATCGTCTACCAGTACTTTAACTATTTTACCGGAAACTTCAGATTCTATTTCATTAAACAGTTTCATGGCCTCAATAACACAAACTACATCACCTTTAGATATAGTGCTGCCCACCTCTACAAAAGTTGCTTTGTCCGGAGCCGGTTTGCGGTACAATGTACCTATCATCGGCGATTTTATTGTAATAAATTTAGAGGTGTCATCTGCAGCAGGGGCAACAGGTGCTGCGGCTGCTACAGGCTGTTGTGGTGCAGCCACGGGCGCTGCTACCGGCTGTGCCATTGGTGCATGCTGTATGTATGTGGCTGTAGTTTCGGGCGTACCACTATCTGTAGTAGTTTTTATAGTAATTTTGAAATCATCCATTTCTAATTTTACCTCTGTAGCCCCGGACTTCGCCACAAATTTTATTAGGTTTTGAATTTCTCTAATATCCATAATTTCCGTATTTTGTTTTAGTGTGTGTGTGTCTATTTTTTATCGTATGCCCACTTAAGGTAAATTGAACCCCAGGTAAATCCGCCTCCGAAAGATGCAAATATCAGGTTATCTCCCTTTTTAAACAAATGTTCAAAATCATTTAACAGTAGCGGCAGGGTAGCTGAAGTGGTATTTCCGTATTTTTCTATATTTATTAATACTTTACTGTCTTCCACGCCCATACGTGATGAAGTAGCATCAATAATCCTTTTATTGGCCTGGTGTGCCACAAGCCAGTCTACATCGCTGTGAGAAAGGTTGTTTTGCTGCATTATTTTTTCGCTTACCCCTGCCATGTTAGATACGGCATATTTAAATACGGTTTTACCATCCTGGTATACGTAATGCTGCTTGTTATCTATAGTTTCGTGGCTTGGGGGCAAAAGTGAGCCACCTGCCTCAATTTTCAAAAACTCACGGCCTACGCCGTCACTCCTTAATATTTCATCTATAAGCCCAAAACCTTCATAATTAGGCTCAAAAAGGGCTGCGCCCGCACCGTCTCCAAAAATAATACAGGTTGCCCTGTCTGTATAATCTATAATAGACGACATTTTATCTGCGCCTATTACAAGCACCTTTTTATAACGCCCTGTTTGCACATAGGCCGCTGCGGTGCTCATACCGTATAAAAAACTGGAGCAGGCTGCCTGCAAATCATAAGCAAAAGCATTAACAGCACCTATTTGTGTAGCCACATATACTGCGGTGGCAGCAACGGGCTGATCTGGCGTGGCAGTAGCCAGTAATACGGCATCTATTTCTTTTGGATCTATGCCAGATTTTTTAATTAAATCTTCGGCAGCTTTTATAGCAAGGTAAGAAGTACCTTTTGTGTCATCTTTAAGTATACGCCTTTCCTTTATTCCTGTGCGGGAGGTAATCCACTCGTCATTTGTGTCTACCATGGTCTCCAACAACTCATTTGTCAGCACAAAATCCGGCACATAGGCCCCAACGGCGGTAATGGCGGCAGTTATTTTACTCATAGGGATAATAATAAACAAATCAACTTCCGGGGTAGGATAATTGAAAAGTGGTGGAAATTACAAAAATTTTATAAAACGGCAGAGATTAACCTGCCTTTTTAATTTAAAAAAAGCATATTTAACAAAAAAACTCCCACTTAGTGAGAGTTTTACCCTATACTTTTAAATCCTTAGGCTACAGCTTCCTGCTTATCTATAACTACCTGTCCCCTGTAGTACATTTTACCTTCGTGCCAGTAAGCCCTGTGGTAAAGATGTGCTTCGCCAGTTACCGGGCATGTAGCTATCTGAGGAACTGAAGCTTTATAATGCGTTCTCCTTTTATCTCTCCTGGTTTTCGATGTCTTTCTCTTAGGATGTGCCATTTTCTATATTATTTATTATCCGTTAATAGTTTTTTTAATCCGTCCCAACGGGGATCTGTTTTTTCTTCTTCTTTTTCTTCATGCTGCTCTTTTGGGGCAAGCTCTTCCAGTTTATGTAAAATACCGGCACCAACGGTACCTTTTGAAATTCCCGGATGCACCCGTTTTGTTGGTACCGAAAGCACAATCATTTCATAAATATACTGTGCTACATTTACCTGGTATTCACCATGTGGCAGTATAAGTATTTCATCATTATCATCATTATACTCATCGCCAAACTTTACTATAAGCCTTAACTTACCTTTAATGGGCAGGTCAAAATCTTCATTAGTTACATCACAAGGTACGTTTACCGTGCCTTTATGCTTAAAGTTTAGCTCCATCATGGTGCTCCCTTTTTCCAAAACAAGCTGTACCTTAACATTAACGTCATTATATTCGTCAAAATTAAAGGCATCAAAGAACGTTTTATCTACATTAAACTCAAACTGGTGCTTTCCCTGTTTTAACCCCACAAAAGGGATTAAAAATTCCTTTTTCATTTTCATGGTTCCAGTTTTTAAACCGTTAGTAATCTATTTGCAGTTAAATATACTGCAACTTGTTTTATCACAACAGTTTTGAGCGTGCAAAGATATAAAATAATTATAAACACAAAACTGTTGAGAATATTTTTTTTACAACTGCTTTTCTTTCACCTTCAGGGGGTTTCGTGTAATTTCTTTATACTCCTCCCTGTTCTGGTATATATCAAGCCCCAGGTAAACGGCTTCTTTAAAAGAATTATGATCTGCCAGCCCCTTACCTGCAATTTCATAAGCTGTGCCATGATCTGGCGATGTGCGTATGCCTTCCAGCCCTGCGGTATAGTTTACACCATTACCAAAGGCCAGTGTTTTAAAGGGTATAAGCCCCTGGTCATGATAGGCTGCTATAACGGCATCATATTTTTCATATTGCCCGCTGCCAAAAAAACTATCGGCACTAAAGGGGCCAAATACCAGCATCCCTTCTTCAAACAATTTTTTTAATACCGGTTTTACCACTTCATCATCTTCCCTGCCAATAACTCCGTTATCGCCGCTGTGCGGATTTACCCCCAACACGGCTATTTTTGGTGTACTGATCCTGAAATCCTGTTTAAGCGTATGGTTTAAGGTAGTGAGTTTTTTGCGTATTAATGCTTCATTAAGGTGTGATGATACGTCATTTACAGGTATATGATCTGTCAACAACCCTACCCTTAAACTACCCTGAACCATCAGCATAATAGCCTGGCCATCGAGCTGCTGATCCAGATAATCGGTATGGCCCGGAAATTTAAAATCTTCACTTTGTATGTTATACTTATTAATAGGTGCGGTTACCAGCACATCTATCCACTTTTCTTTTAATGCAGCTACAGCCGCAGTAAATGATTTTATAGCATATTTGCCTACCTCTTCGTCATTTTTACCAAACTCAATATTAACCCCTTCGCGCCATATATTAATTACATTTATTTTACCGGGCGCAATTTGCTCGGGTTTGTCTATACCGTGCACATTAACATTTAACCCAAGTGTTTTTTTTATAAATGATATTATTTTTATGTTGGCAAAAAGCACCGGGGTACACAACTCAAGCATACGCGCATCTTCAAAGGTTTTTAATATTACCTCTGTCCCTATCCCGTTCAGGTCGCCCACTGATATGCCTACAATCACTTTTTCTCCCGTTTTTGTCATAATGGTGTTTATTGCTACTTTTACATCTACAAATTTAGTAAAATAAAATCAGCATGTTTACAGGAATAATAGAAACCGCCGCAATACTGCAACATATACAAAAAGAGGAAGATAATATACACTTTACTTTTCACAGCCCCATAACAAATGAACTGAAAATTGACCAGAGCCTTAGCCATGATGGCGTATGCCTTACTGTAGTAGCTTTAGAAAATAACACCTATACCGTAACGGCTATAAAAGAAACGCTTGATAAAACAAATTTAAAAAATTGGCAGCAGGGCAGTAAAGTAAACCTGGAACGTGCCATGAAACTGGGCGACCGGCTTGACGGGCATATTGTACAGGGGCACGTAGACCAGACAGGCACCTGCACTGCTGTAAAAGAAGCCGGGGGAAGCTGGTATTTTACCTTTAAATATGATACGGTTGCCCATAATATTACTATAGAAAAAGGGAGTATTACTATAAATGGTGTAAGCCTTACCGTGGTAAACTCTGGTAATGGAACGTTTAGTGTAGCCATTATACCGTATACTTATGAGCATACTAATTTTAATACCATTAAAGAAGGTACTGTTGTAAACCTTGAATTTGATGTAGTAGGAAAATATGTAGCCCGCTTACATGCGCTTACCCAAAATTAAAGATGCTGGTTAATAAACGGATCTGAAAACTTAACATCATGTGTCATTTCGGTATCCGTAAGGGTGTTTAAAAACAGCATAAGCGCCGATTTATCCTGCTGGCTCAAGTGTAATTTTCTGGGTTGCCCGTCTGTATCTTTTAATGCAGGAGATAAATTAGGATGGTCCTGCACACCGGAGTCATAAAAATCTATCACCTCCACCAATGAACTAAAGCGCCCGTCGTGCATGTAGGGAGAGGTTAGCACTATATTACGCAATGTGGGTATTTTAAACTTCCCTTTATACGGGTCTGTACCATAATGGTCATAGGCGCCTTCATCATTAGTAGTAACAGCATCAAGCCCGTTATTAACAGGGCCAATATTGGGGCTTACAAAAGCTTCGGTTGTATGGCAACTGTAACAACCTACCCCGCCCTGTGTTACAGGTTTTAAAAAAAGCTCTTTACCACGGTTTTCCTGTTGTGAAAAATTAGGAAACGGGTCGGCCATATTGGCTACCTGTGCCCTGCCTTCATCATACTTAGAGGTATAGCTTACCATACTCCTTATAAACTGTGATAATGCCTTAGAAATCCTGTCGGTCGTTACGCTTGAAGAACCAAAAGCCTTTATAAACAACATACTGTAATAAGGCTGCTCTGCCACACGCTGGGTAATTTCGGGCTCTGTTAAGGCCATTTCTTTCTGATCCAGAATAGGCATTAATACCTGTAATTCAAGCGTCTCTGCTCTTTCATCATAAAAGAAATGCCCTCTTTTATAAAAGCGTAAATTAACCATAGTCATGGCATTTCTTTTGGTATTTTCTCCATGAAGCCCCTGGCTTAACGGACTTGAATCTGCAAAAGCTTTTTCCGGCCTGTGACACGAGCCACATGCCGTTGTGCGGTTAGCACTTAGGTTTTTATCATAAAACAATACCCGGCCCAGCGTAGCGCCTGCATCGGTAATTTCATTATCTGAAGGTGTATTATCAATGCCATTTACAGAGCTTGGCAGACCGCCGTTATCATCAATAAAAAAATAATCGGGAAAGTCAGGGTTACTGTAATTATATGCTACATCCGGAAGGGAAATAATATTACCCTGGCTATCAGGGCCTGACCCCCCGCCCGTTGATATATAATCTTTATCATCACTGCAAGAAAGTAATGTAAATAGAACCCCTAATAACAAAAAGTAATTCTTCATGGTTTTTTTGGTAGAAAACAAAAATAACAAAAATATCAATGCTTATTTTTGAAACATTGATATTTAACATGACAAAAGGCAGCCTAGTTGGCTGCCTTTTATAGTTTATAGTGTTTGTATAGTATTACCTTTTTATGGCAAAATGTGACCTGAACTCTTTGCTCTGGTTTCCTTCGGTGTATTCTACAAGGAACCAGTAGTCATCCGAGGGTACCGGCTGACCGTTAAAGGTACCGTCCCAACCTATGCCGTCAGGGCTTATTTGTTTCAGCAGCTTGCCGTAACGGTCAAAGATGTAGATCCGCGCCGAGGCATCCAGCCCGGTGATGTTCCAGTAGTCGTGGTAGCCATCCCCGTTCGGGGTAAAGTA